>JAQWJM010000115.1:0-2854 GCA_029248335.1 Phycisphaerales bacterium | reverse complement strand
CGGGATGGGCCGTTTCGGGGTTCCGTCCGCTGTTCACCGTGTCGGATCGACGAGGAGCCGATGAAGAAGATGCCCGTTTCGAGTCCTGAACCCAAGATGACGTCGCGGATGGCCCTGCCGCCGGACTTCCCGACGTCCGGATCGCGGATGAAATCTGGTGGTTCCAGCCGAGTCCGCGTCGAGCGGCACGCCCTTCAGAAGGACCCCATCCGATGAGTTTCGGTCCCGATCACACCCCCTTCGATGCGATCGGCGGCGAACCCCGGGTTCGTGAGCTCGTCGATCGTTTCTATGACCACATGGACGAAGACCCCGCGTGCGAGACGATTCGGAAGCTGCATCCGGAGGAGCTCGGTGAGAGTCGCGACAAACTCTCCGATTTCCTGTGCGGATGGCTGGGCGGTCCGCCGCTCTACATGCAGAAGCATGGTCATCCGAAGCTTCGAATGCGACATGCGCCCTTCTCGATCGGAAACGCCGAGCGGGATCAATGGCTTGCCTGCATGGCGGCCGCGATGAACGATCTGAACGTCGAGGGCGAATTGCGGACCTTTCTCGACGCACGGTTTGCGCACGTCGCCGACTTCATGCGGAACCGACCCGAATAGCCGAATCCCAGGCGGTTCTTGACGATCGATGGGCGACCTGCGAGCCTGAACCACGTCGAACCGCCGGTTCGTCGAATCAAGGCCCGGAGAATCGCCCATGCCAGCCAGTCGATCACGTCTTCTTATCGCGTCGCTCGGAATCGTCGGGTTCGCCGGCGCACTCGCGTTCGCGGCCGCTCGATCCCCGGAAGGCACGGACGACTGGAAGGTCCACGACATGGATCGGCCGCAGCCGGCGATGGTGACGCCGGGCGTCCCGGGAACCGCGACCACCGTCGGAACCGCGCCCAGCGACGCCATCGTCCTGCTCGGCAAGGGCTCGGGCCTCGACGCCTGGAAGAACGGCAAGTGGAACGTGGGCACCGACGGCGTCATGACGGTCGTCCCCGGTTCCGGCGACAACCACACTCGGCAGTCGTTCGGCGACTGCCAGTTCCACATCGAGTGGAAGGTGCCGGCGGACCGTGAATGCGACGGCCAGAAGGGCTGCAACAGCGGCATCTTCTTCCTTGATCGCTACGAGGTGCAGATCGTCGGATCGAATCCGAACCAGACCTTCCCGGACGGCCAGGCGGGCTCGCTCTTCGGCCAGTACCCGCCGATGGTCAACCCGTGCCGGCCCAACGGCGAGTGGAACACCTTCGACATCGTCTTCACCGCGCCACGCTTCGACGATGACGGCAAGCTCGTCCGCCCCGCGAACACCACGCTCCTCTTCAACGGCGTGCTGGTGCTCGATCACGCGGAGAACATGGGCATCACGGTCTTCGGATCGCGAGCGAAGTACTCGCCGCACGAGCCGACCGGGCCGATTCGAATCCAGGATCACGGCGATCCCCTCGAGTTCGCGAACATCTGGGTCCGGCCGCTGCCCGAGCGTCAACGCGCCTGGTGATCCGCGCTCGAGGCGCATTGCATCGCATCGCATGGCATGGCATGGCATTGCATCCCATCGCATCGAGTCGATACCGGACACGGATCTTCAGGACCAAAGTCCACACGGAGTTGAAATCAAGATGACGAATCTCAAGCAAGTGCTCGCCGGATCGATCGTGGTCGGAATGCTCTCGACGGTCGCGTTGGTGACGGCGGGACAGGAAGAAATGCCGCCGGTCGTGACGCCCGGTCTTCCCGGTCTCCCGGATCGACCGGGTACCGCGCCGAGCGACGCGATCGTCCTGCTCGGGCCCGGGACCGGATGGAAGGCGTGGCAGCGAAGTGCCGACACCAAGCCGTCCGAGTGGATCGTCGACGCGGACGGGACCGGTCAGGTGAAGCCCGGCAAGGGCGACATCCGGACCAGCGAAGAATTCGGCGATTGTCACATCCACGTCGAGTGGCAGGTGCCTGAAGGCCGCGAATGCAACGGTCAGTCCGGTTGCAACAGCGGGGTCTACGTCATGGGCCGGTACGAGGTCCAGATCCTCGGTGCCTTCGACAACGACACCTATCCGGGCGGAACGGCGGGCGCCTGGTACAACCAGCACGTCCCGCTCGCGAACCCCTGCCGCCCGCCGGGTGAGTGGAACACCTACGACATCATCTTTCGGGCGCCGCGGTTCGATGCGGACGGAAAGCAGCTCGAGCCGCCGATGGGAACCGTGATCTTCAACGGCGTCGTCGTGCAGAACAATGCGATCATCAAGGGACCGACCGGATCCTCGATGCTCAAGGGGCCGGCGTCGAAGGGTCCGCTCTTCCTGCAGGATCATTCGGATCCGATTCGCTTCGCGAACATCTGGGTTCGGCCGCTCTAGGGACGATCACCGATTCCAGTCATCACGCCGCCGCCCCTCGTGCCTTGCCCAAGGGGCGGTTTCACACCGTGACGGACGATGTCTCGTGTTCTGGATCGAGGATTCTCGGAACTCCATCGCCCGGGCGGAGGATCTCGTCGCTCCCGGTTTCGACCGCTGGAATCCGGGTCGACCGCTGCTAGACTCGGTTGTCCGGAAGATTCCATCGGAGTGGCTCGCATGATCCTCGAGATGCCGACCCGTCGGTCGCCCATCACGTCCGCCCTCGTCATCCTGCTCGTCGCCGGCGTGACGCTTGCGACGACGGTTTGCGCCTCCGCCCAATCCGCGCGGCCGGGGCCGGGAGCCTCGCTCTACGACGACGACGAGGGTGAGGGAACGACGTTCCGGACGTGGGCCCCCAACGCGCTTTCGGTCTCCGTCGCGGGGTCGTTCAACGGGTTCAATCCCGACACGCATCTGCTCGGATCGGAAGGTGACGGCTGGTGG
>JAQWJM010000108.1:0-4816 GCA_029248335.1 Phycisphaerales bacterium | reverse complement strand
CAAATCACGATTGCAGTGGTCTGGAGCCCGCCATGGACACCTTTGACTCCGTCTTCAACTCACCGGTCACGGAAGACGACCCCTCCGTCGCCCACGCCAAGGCGATGTTCGATCGGGTCCTCGCATCCTGGGCATCCGATTTGCTCCACCTGAGACGTCAGGGATTGACGGCGCCCGGTTGGCGGGTGCGCGTCGACCATGACGATGACGCGACGTGGCGACGCGCCGCCTGACCGAACGGATTCGGTGGCGATGCGTCGAGCGGTTCAACGGGAGCATCGGGCATGTCCATCAGCAGCAGCATCGGGCTCGTGAGCGGGATCGACTCCGGTGCGATCATTCAGCAGCTTCTTTCGCTGGACGCGCAGGCGAAGACGCCCATCTTCCAGCGTATCGGCGGCCTCAACGCCTCGAACGCGGCATTGCTCGACGTGAACGCGCGACTGCTGGCGTTCAAGTCCGCGTCGTCGACCTTTCGAACCAACGACATCTTCCGGTCCACCAACGCCACGTCGAGCGACGAAGGCGTGCTGTTCGCGACCGCCGGCAGCAAGGCGATCCCCGGCCAGTACGCGTTTCGCGTGAAGCAGCTCGTTTCGACCAGCCAGGTCATGTCGGGCGGATTCACCAGCAGCACGCTCGAGCCGCTCGGACTCGACTCGATGTCCTTCGAGTGGGGGAACGGTCGACTCGGCCGCGATGTGCTTCTCGAGGATCTGAATGGTGGTGCGGGCGTCGAACGTGGTTCGATTCGAATCGAAGACCGCTCTGGAAACGCCGCGATCGTCGATCTGTCGCTTGCGTCCTCGATCACCGAAGTCATCGATGCGATCAACGACGAGACCGGCATCGGCGTGAGTGCGTCCCTGTCCGGCGATCGCATCGTCATCGAAGACGGTTCGGGTGGAAGTGGCAATCTCTCGATCCAGGACGTGGGGGGGACCTCGACCGCGAGCGATCTCGGCATCGTCGCGAACGTCGCATCCGACGCGGTGACCGGCGACGTGATCAACCGACTCGACGAACTCTCCCTGCTGTCGACGCTCAACGACGACAACGGCGTGCTGATCCGCGACAACGTCGTGGACTTCCGCATTCGCGTCGGCGGGGATGGCGGCGTGTTCCATGCGATCGATCTCGGTCGGCAGGACGCCTCGATCGACGGAGAGACCCTGCTCGCGGATCTGAACGACGGCGAAGGCATTCGCATCAACGAGACCACCGGACAGCCCGACTTCTCGATCGTCACCACGGACGGCACGCAGGTCGACATCACCCTCGGCCAGATCCTCGACGAGGACGGCGAAGTCGAGTCCGAGGCGGTGACCAACGTCCAGGAACTCCTCTCCCGGGTCAACGCAACGCTTGAAGAGGAACTCGGCGAAGGCCAGGTGGTCATGTCCATCGACGCCGACGGCGAGGGATTCTCGATCGTCGATGCGGTCGGTGGCGGAGGCGATCTCGAGGTGATCGGGGCCGGTCCGTTCGACGCCGAGACGGCGGAGGATCTCGGGATCTTCACCGGTGCGGGCGGCGGTTCGGGCAACTCGATCGACGGTGATCGGCTTCCGAACACCGTCGAGATCGCGAGCGCGAGCACGATCCAGGACGTCATCGATCGAATCAACGAACAGACCGAAGGCGCCGTGACCGCGAGCGTCGGACCGGATGGCCTCGGAATCCGACTGGTCGCCGGGGGCGAGCTCGTCACGGTGCTCGACGACGGCATCGGCGGCGACTACGGCGCGACGACGCTCGAGGACCTCGGTTTCGAAGTGGGCGTCGAGTCCGCGACCCTCACGAGCGGGCGGGTTCTCGGTGGCATGGGGACCGTCCTGGTCGACAGCGTCAACGGCGGTTCCGGACTCGAAGGGGCGTCGTCTCTCACGATCACCGACCGAAACGGTGATTCGGTCACCGTGGAGAATCTCGACACCCACGCCACGATGGAGGAGCTCGTCTC
The DNA here is from genome assembly GCA_029248335.1 of Phycisphaerales bacterium. Classification (GTDB taxonomy): domain Bacteria; phylum Planctomycetota; class Phycisphaerae; order Phycisphaerales; family SM1A02; genus UBA12014. The sequence continues at coordinate 2,853 of JAQWJM010000108.1, read as the reverse complement.
GTTCATCAACGACGCCGCGTCGATCGCCGGCGTGAACGTCGAAGTCGGCGCCAATGCCGAAGGGAACGGGCTCGCGGTCACGGACTCGACGGGCGGAAACCAGAACCTCGTCGTGACCGGCGATGCGGCGACGGCGCTCGGCATCGAGATCGACGTCGCGTCCGACGAAGCCCGCGGTCTCAACATCCAGCGGCAGTACGTCTCCGCGGCATCCGATCTGTCGACGCTCAACTACGGTCGCGGCGTCGGACTCGGGAAGTTCCGGATCACCGACGGGAACGGCATCAGCGCGGTCGTCGACATCGGGAGCGACTCGAACAACCTCTATGAGGTGATGAACGAGATCAACAGTCGCGGCCTCGACGTCGAAGCGCGTCTGAACGACGACGGCGACGGCATGATCCTCGTCGACACGTCGGACGGCGGTTCCGCCGCCATCAAGGTCGAGAGCATCTCCGGCAGCACCGCGCGGGATCTCGGGATCCTCGGCGAGGCGGAATCCGCGGGGGATTCGATCGACGGCTCGTACGAACGTTCCGTGGATCTCGACGTCACCGACACCCTCGACGAGGTCATCGGAAAGATCAACGATGCCGGGCTCGCGGTGACGGCGTCGCTGCTCGACACCAACACCGGTGGTTCGCCGCTTCGCCTCGTGCTCAGTTCGGACATCTCCGGTCTCGCGGGCGATCTCATCGTCGACACCGGAGGCGTCGACCTTGGATTCAACGAACTCACGGCGGCACGCAACGCGAAGGTCTTCATCGGGGAGGGCGCCGGTGGCGTGCTCGTCGAGAGCACGTCGAACGTCATCGAGAACATCGTCGCAGGCGTCGAGATCGAACTCCAGTCGGCATCCGACACACCGGTCACCGTCAACGTGAGTCGGGACGAGACCGGCATCGTCGAGTCGGTCCAGGCGTTCGTGGACGGCTTCAACGGCGTGATCGAAGCGATCAACCAGTACGACAGCTACGACGGAGAATCGGAGATTCGGGGCCCGCTGCTCGGCGACCCCACGGTCGCCAAGATCAAGCAGGATCTGTATCGCATCCTGCAGCAGCGGGCGGTCGGGGTCGACACCCAGTTCCGCTTCCTCGCCGAAGTCGGTGTGAAGATCGCCGGCGAAGGCCAGATCGAGTTCGACAAGGCTCGGTTCGAAGAGGCCTACGCCGATGATCCCGAGGCGGTCGAGAACCTGTTCGCCGCCTACGAGAGCACGGGGACGTCCACGGAGACGATCGCACCGGGTGTGACCGTCGACAACATCATCACGACGTACGACGAGCTTGGCTTCGGCGACCTCTTCAAGCAGGCCGTCGAGAAGCTCACGAATTCGATCGACGGCACGGTGACCCTCGCGAGTCGGAACTTCGACGCCCTGATCGATGCCCAGAACGACCGGATCGCGGAGATCGACCAGCGACTGGCGGCGAAGGAACTCCGCCTGTTTCGCGAGTTCACGGCGATGGAGACGACGCTCGCGCGGCTTCAGAGTCAGCAATCGTCGTTGGGAATGATCTCCCAGAATCTGGCGACCGCCGGTGCGCTGATCGGATGATCCCGGCAGGATTTGCGCCTGGTGTCGGTATTCGGCGGAATCTGCAGGATCGGGGCGGGTCGCACTCACCTGGGGTGGTGTGAGAGCCGATGAAACGGTTGTGACGATGACTCAACAAGCACAGGAATATCTCCGTACCAAGGTCATGACCGCCTCGCCGGCGGAGCTTCGACTGCTCCTCCTCGATGGCGCGCTTCGCTTCGCGGAGCAGGCCCGGGAAGGTCTCGAGTCGAAGAACTTCGAGCAGGCGTACGAGGGCAGTCGTCAGTGCCGGGCGATTCTCGCCGAGCTGACGTCGGGTCTCCGACCGGACATCGATCGCGAACTCTGCGATCGCCTGTCGGGCCTCTACACCTTCCTCTACACCAGTCTCGTCGACGCGATGAGCGAACGCGACCCGGAAGGGCTGCGGAAGGTCGTCGACCTGCTGGCCTATGAACGCGAGACCTGGAGTCTGATGCTCGTGAAGCTCGCTGACGAGAACACCGACGCGGCTCGCGTCGGCTCGGATCCGGTGCCTTCGGCGACCGGAATCGAGCACTCCGCGCCGATCGACGGCGGTCTGATCGGTGGCCGGGTGCATCTCTCCGGCTGATGATCGCGATTCGATCGCTAGCATGATCCGACCTTCGATGAGATCGTGATCGAAGCGACGCCGGAGGGCTTCGGACAGGCATGCGAATCGTCCACTACATGCAGAACATCGACTTCACCCGCGGCGGTCCGCCGCGCGCGGTGGTCGATCAGGTCGCGACGATGTTCGGACGCGGTCACGCCGCGGCACTGATGACGACCGACGTGACGGATGTCCCCGCCGCCTGGCTCGACCCGGCGAACGCGGACCACACACCCACGGTCGAACACCTTCCCGCGGTCCGGGGCTCCTTCGGTCGGTTCGGAAGAGACGCCCTCGATCGGCTCGCCGGGACGATTTCCGACTACGACGTGGTGCACGTCCATGGCGTCTGGGAGCCCGCGAATCTCCAGGTGGCGTCGATCTGCCGCGACGCGGGCGTGCCGTATGTGATCAGTCTTCGGGGAATGCTCGACGACTGGTCCATGGACCAGAGTGCGCTCCGCAAGCGGATCTACCTTTCGATCGGCGGACGCCGGTATCTCGAGTCGGCGGCCGCGGTCCACTGCACCGCCGACGCGGAACTCGAGCAGTCGAGGAAGTGGTTCCCGCGGGGACGCGGCGTGGTGGTTCCGAACCTGATCGACCTCGAACCCTACGCCGAGATCCCGGACCCCGGGCCGGCCGTCGAGCGATGGCCGGTGCTCGGCGAAGGTGG
>JAQWJM010000073.1:0-5493 GCA_029248335.1 Phycisphaerales bacterium | reverse complement strand
GCGTCCGCGAGTCCGATGACGATTTCGCCGGGCTCGGCGCGTCGGCAGGCGATCCGAACCGACGTCGCGGTGAGATCACCGAGGGTCGGGCCGCAGTCCATCGTGACCACCGTCGATGACTCGGAATCGATGAAGGCATCCACGATCGGAGTCGCGAAGACACCTCCGAACAGCAGGGCGCCGAACAGGATCGAAAGGGGTGAACGCGTCATGCGATCACGGTACGCCGGTCGGCCGCTCGACGCGACTCAGATCAGCAGATCGTGGACGACTCGCCCGTGGACATCGGTGAGCCGGAAGTCGCGGCCCTGGTGATGGTGCGTGAGGCGGGTGTGGTCGAGTCCGAGCTGGTGCAGCAAGGTCGCCTGCAGGTCGTGGACGTGCACCGGATGCTCGACCACGTTGTAACCAAGCTCGTCCGTACGCCCGTGGACCACACCGGGCTTGACGCCGCCCCCCGCCATCCACATCGTGAAACACCGGGGATGATGATCGCGGCCGTAGTCGGTGGGCGTCAGGGCGCCCTGCGAGTAGTTCGTACGCCCGAACTCCCCGCCCCAGACGACGAGCGTGTCCTCCAGCAATCCGCGACGCTTGAGATCGGTCACCAGCGCCGCCGACGCCTGATCCGTCTCCCGCGCCTGCACGCGGATGCCCGCCGGCAGGCCGCCGTGCTGGTCCCAGCCCTGGTGGTAGAGCTGGATGAACCGGACGTCACGCTCCGCGAGCCGCCGCGCGAGCAGGCAGTTCGCGGCGTAGGTACCGGGGACCCGGGCATCCTCGCCGTAGAGCTCGAAGGTCGCGTCCGACTCGTCCGCGAGATCGGTGACCTCGGGCACCGACATCTGCATGCGGTACGCAAGTTCGTACTGGGCGAGTCGGGAGTGGATCTCGGGATCCTGCGCCTGCGCGTGCTGCGCGGCGTCGAGGCCCGTGATGCGATCGAGCATCCGCCGACGGCGAGCACGATCGACCCCTTCGGGATTCGCGAGATAGAGCACCGGATCCCGGCCCGCCCGCATCTGCACGCCCTGCAGTCGACTTTCGAGGAAACCACTTCCCCAGAGCCTGGAGTAGAGCGGCTGGCCACCCTTGTCCTTCGTCATGAGGACGACGAACGCGGGCAGGTCGCGGTTCTCGGTGCCGAGGCCGTAACTCACCCACGCTCCCATCGAGGGCCGCCCCGCCAGTTCGGAACCCGTCTGCAGGAAGGTGATCGCGGGATCGTGATTGATCGCCTCGGTCTGCATCGATCGAACGAAGCAGAGGTCGTCGACGATCGCCGCGGTGCGGGGCAGGAGTTCGCTCACCCACATGCCGCATTCACCGTGCCGCTCGAACTTGAACTGGGCGCCGGCCATCGGCAACGACGCCTGATTGCCCGACATCCCGGTCAGCCGCTGCCCCTGCCGGACCGAATCGGGCAGCTCCTGGCCGTTCCGATCCTGAAGCGCCGGCTTGTGGTCGAAGAGATCGAGCTGCGAGGGCCCACCGCTCTGGAAGAGGTAGATGATCCGCTTCGCCCGCGGCGCGAAGTGCGGGGCCATGCGGGCGACGGAACGCGCTGCGTCATCCGCCGGTCCCACCCGTCCGTGCCCGAGGGACGCCAACGCCATCGCCCCCACCCCCGCGGAAGCCCGGGAGAGGAAGTGGCGTCGAGTCTGCCGCAGGATGTCGGGCTCGGATGGATTCATGGCGTCATTCGTGCTTCACCTTCGAGTCACCGCCTCGTCGGCGAGTTGTCGTGTTCGATCGTCGACCCGGGACGTCGTGGCGTCGTCCACCATCCGATCGACGAGTACTCGTCGAGGGCGAGGCCGCCCGTGGATGCGCCCTCGCCGTGGCAGTCGAAGCAGTGCTGCTGGAAGGCCTGAGGGGCCAAGGCGAGGCTTGATGCGAGAATCAAAGACAGCATGCACCCGAGCGTAGCAATCTCCCGCACGTGGCAGGCTGGCCAATCCACTGGAATAGGAATGTATGGATGCGACTCCTGCCGGGAAGCGGCGGATTTCGGCCCGGTCAGCGACGTGCCCGGCACGTCGAACGGATGCAGCGGCACTTCGGCGAGACGCGGAACGCGGAACACGAGAAGATCGGATTCGAGCGTTCCATGAGATGAACGGGCATCCCTTCGTCGGACCGTGGGAAGACGGGTTCCTCGAGGTCGAGGATCAGAACGGCCGACTGGTCGGATCCGACGCGAGACTGTCCGTGTGCTCGGAATCAACGCGAGACGTGATCGAAGCGGATGAACGTTCGACGCTCATGACCTCGTCGTCCGGAGGCGACACGCCATCCGATCCATCGCCGGACGCCACCAGCACGCCGACGCCGAGGACCGCAAGCACGGCGCCGAGGACCGCACGAAGACCGATGTGCTCGTGCTCGACGATCCTGGCCACCGGAAGAATGAAGACCGGAGACAGGCTCATCAGCGTCGCGGCGACGCCGGCATCGATCCGATCGACCGACACGAGGCTCAGCCAGACGCCGAGCACCGGTCCGAAGATCGCGCCCAGCAGAATCAGCAGCGGAACCGTGAAGCGGCGACCACGTGCCGCCTCGGGTGACCGGGTGCCCCGATCGATGGTCCCGGTGCGGACGAGAACGGCCACCAGCAGACTGGCGGACAGCGTTCCGAAGATCATCCTGACGAGGGTCGCGGACCACGGGTCGACGGCCGTGCCGTCGGCCACGTCGCCCATGCCGAGCTTCGCGAGGACGAGCCCGACCGCCTGCCCGACGCCGCCGAGCATGCCGAAGAGGATGCCGCGACGAGGGTTGGGATACGTACGACCGCCGACATCGTCGCGTCGTTCACAGACGACCCACGCGATTCCCCCCAGCGTCAGCACCATCCCCGACATGGCGAGCCATCCGAGCGGCTGATCGAGGACGGGCCACGCGATGATCGCGGTCACCGCAGGCGCCACGGTCATCATCAACGTGCTCAGCCGGGGTCCGGCATCGATCAGCGCCCGGAAGAGGAACTGATCGCCGATCGCCAGTCCGATCACGCCGGACACCCCGAGGTACCACCAGCCGATGGTCGGCACCGTGGGCCAGAAGGAACCGAAGACGGCGGCGTGCACCACGAAGAGGATCGCCACGGCGAGCCACAACCTGATCACGTTCACCCAGGTCGCGCCGATCCTGCGGCCGGCCTCCGTGAAGACCATCGCCGTGAAGACCCAGCAGGATGCCGCACCCAGTGCGGAAATTTCACCGAGCAACGCATCCATTCGTCAGTCGCCGACTTCCTGGTCGACGCCGAGCCGGTCCATGAAGAACGCGTATTCGAAGGCGCGCTCGCGAAGCCGCTCGTAGCGACCGCTCGCCCCGCCGTGACCGGCGCCCATGTTGGTCTTCAGGAGCAGCATCGAATCGCCCGTGGCCCGATCGCGCATCCGTGCCGTCCACTTGGCGGGCTCCCAGTAGTGCACCCGCGGATCGTTCAGTCCGGCGGTGACCAGCAGATCGGGATAGTCCTGGGCCGTCACGTTGTCGTAGGGGGAATACGACTTCATGTATTCGTAGTACACGGGATCGTTGGGATCGCCCCACTCCTCGTACTCGCCGACCGTCAGGGGAATCGACGGATCCAGCATGGTGTTCATCACATCGACGAACGGCACGCCCGCATGCGCTGCGCAGAAGAGATCCGGTCGCATGTTGATCGTCGCACCGATGAGAAGCCCTCCCGCGGACGCCCCCTCGATGGCGATGCGATCGGGATCGGCCCAGCCGCTGTCCCGCAATGCTTCTCCGCAGGCGATGAAGTCATCGAAGGTGTTCCGCTTGTTGAGGAACTTGCCGTCCTCGTACCAGTGCCTCCCCATCTCGCTGCCTCCCCGGATGTGGCCGACCGCGAAGATCACGCCGCGATCGAGCATCGAGATCCGAGTCGACGAGAATCTCGGATCCATCGACGAGCCGTACGAACCGTATCCGTAGAGCAGCACCGGATTGGAACCATCCGGCTCCAGACCCTTGCGATGCACCAGCGAGATCGGAACCTGCGTGCCGTCCGCGGAGGTCGCCATCATCCTGCGAGTGACGTAGTCGTCGGGATCGTATCCCCCGAGCACCTCGGTGCGCTTCAGCAGCGTGCGATCACCGGTGTCCAGGTTTTCCTCGTAGATGGACGATGGAGTGGTCATCGACGTGTACCCGAATCGATAGACATCGGTGTCGAACTCGGCGTTGATACCGGGACGCACGGTGGAGACCACCTCCGGCATCTCCAGCACCTTGGACGCGCCGTCGCGGAGATCCAGCACCTCCAGCTGACGGTAACCCCCGTGGCGCTGCGAGAGCACGAGGTGATCGCGAAAGGCGTCCAGCCCGAGCAGATGGGTGTCCGGGTCGTGTGGAACCAGATCCGTCCAGTGCGCCCGTCCGGGCGTCGCGGTGGGCGTCTGCATCACGCGGAAGTTCATCGCATCGTCGTTGGTGAGGATGTAGAAGGTGTCGTCGCGGTGATCCACCGAATATTCGACACCCTGCCGCCGCGGCGCCATGACCTCGAACGTTCCCCATGGATCATCGGCATCGAGGGCGTGGTATTCGCTGGTGATCTGGGATTCGAGACCCATGAGCAGCCATTTCCCGCTTCGCGTGCGTTCGATGCCGACGGAGAACCGCCCGTCGGGTTCGTGCAGCACGAGTTCGTCGGAAGCGGGATCGGTTCCGATGCGATGACGATAGACGCGGTCGGGTCGATTCGTCTCGTCCTGCCGCGTGTAGAAGAGCGTCTCGTTGTCGTTCGCCCAGGTGAGTGACCACGGACTCAGTTCGTGGAGCGAGGACTCGATGATCGTTCCGGTCTCGAGATCCTTGACGAAGAGATCGCAGCGCTCGTACCCGCTTCGGTCCTCGAGCCAGGCGAGCCGGCGTCCATCGGGACTCACCGTCGAACCGCTCACCGAGATGTACTCCCCATCTCCGACCCGCTCGTTCACATCGAGCATGATCTCTTCCGGCGATTCCATGGAGCCCTTGCGGCGGCAGAGGATCTCGTAGGGACGACCCTCCTCCGTCCGGTCGTAGTAGAGATAGCCTCCCTTCGACCAGGGAACTTCCGCGTCGTCCTGCTTGATGCGGGCGAGCATCTCCTCGTAGAGCACTTCCTGGAACGCCTCGGTGTGGGCGAGCCGGGCCTTCGCGTACTCGTTCTCCCGCTCGAGATACTCGATGACCTCCGGATTCTCCTTCTCACGAAGCCAGCCGTACTCGTCGACGCGGACGTCGCCGTGCGTGCTCGTCTCGACCGGACGTTCGGGGGCATCGGGCGCTGGCGGGACCGCCATGGTCGCCCCTCCAAGAAGAAGTGGAACCGTGATCATCAAGCGTGGGGTAAGGAACATGGGGGACTCCAGGGGGTGGGAACCGGGCCATTGTGATCGCCGGGGCGGATGACGCAACCCTGCTGCAGTTCCGTTTGATGCGAATCCTCACCTGGAACGTGAACGGACTGGCATGATTCCCTGCGAA
>JAQWJM010000023.1:0-4783 GCA_029248335.1 Phycisphaerales bacterium | reverse complement strand
TGCGTGGCCTGAAGGGCGGAGATCTCGGGAGGCATGCCGGAAAGGCTCATGCTTCTGTCATCGGCGTCGTTTCGAACCCGAGTCCAGCAAACGCTCGGACGGTTCGCGGGTACCCCCGGGAAACACGGCCAGAGCCGGTCTTACCGGCCCTCACTTGGACTCGGACTGGTCGCCTCGAGCGGGCGTTTCGCCCTCGATCACGGGGCTCGCAAGCCAGACGACCTCGAGACCTTCGACGAGCCCCTCGCGTCTGGAGCCCTTCATGGTGTCGAGCCCCTCCCTGATCATCGTTCGATCATCGACCTGCCACCCGATGTAGGCGAGCACGAGTCCCAGACCGCCGGAAGCACGCGACCCTTCTCGCTTTCGGTTCGCGATCAGCTCGCGGAGGTCCGCGGCGTTCAAGAGGAGATTCGTCCGGTTGGGAATCAGATCGTCGCCATCGAACACCGCGCCGGCGACCTCGAAGTGATTTCGGAAGAGCCTCGCGAGCGTCAGTTCCGCGGAGAAGAAGGCCCCGAATCCGACCTGGGCGTTCGCCAGCGCCGCTTCGATCAATGGATTCCCGGGTGCGTATCGCAATGCATCCTTCAAGCGATCCGTGGCTCGGGCATAACGCCCCTTCGCCATGTACCCACCCGCCTGATCCACGAGCTCCATCGCCCGGTCGGAGAGCTGTTCATCACCGACGCCGTCCACCACGGTCCGGTGCTGATAGATGTCGTAGAGCTCCTCGGGCGATCTCAGGTTGCGAGCCGATTCGGATTCCACGTCGGATGAATCGGTGGCGCGACCGGACGCGCCGGACGTCGAGGAGGGCTCGCCCTCTTCACTTTCGTCGAGCGGGAGACCGACGGTCGACCGGCGAAAATCCGGTCCGATCCCTGCCTCCGGATCCCCTTCCGGTCGACTGAATCCCTGAAAGCTCCCCGAGCTGTCGGACGGACGGGCGTCTTCCAATGTCCCGATTCGTGGCCGGGAGATTCTCGCTTCGACCTGCTTTCGACGATCCCGCAGGGACAGCTCGCCACTACTGTCGACATTCACATCCGCGCGACCCTTGTAGTTCGCTTCCACCCGCCGAACGATCGAGTCGTACGAGTTGCCGTTGCCGATACCGCCCGAAACACGTCCCTGTAGCTGCTCGTCGGGCTTGATCCGGTTTCCGTCCTCATCCTCCCAGGGTGATCGGAACGGTCGAACCGAGACGGCGTCACGATCGGAATTCCCCATCGCTCGCTCGTAGATCGAGTCGACCGGAATACCGTCGTTCAAACCCCGGACCTTGATCCCCTCCACGGAAGAGTGGATCTGGTGGAACTGGCGGCCTTGAGCATCCCGGACGATTTCGGCGTCTTCCGGAGCCGCCGCCGTCGTCAGGAGCGTTCCCGAGGTCATCGCGGAGTTCGCACGGTCCAATCGAATCTGGGAATCGTCGATTCGCTGCGCACCAAAGCTGCTGTCGATTTCGGGAAGCGACGTGAAGTCGCGTCGGTACTGGAACTCTCCGGACTTCGCCGCGTCGTACGGATCCATCCGTCGGTCGCTCATCAGGAAGTCGAGGCTGCCCAGCGAGGAATCGCGTTCGAAGCCGTAGGTCGCATCGCCACCGACTGCGCCACGAAAGTCCCGTGGTGCGAGATATCCGACTCCCCCGAGGTATCCCGGATCACTTCGGAAACCACGCCCGCCGGCGACGTTGTTCGTCACCACGAGATTCCGGGCTTGAATCGCCTGGTAGCTGAAGGCCGCCGCGCGCGGGGAATATCCGTTACGGCCACCCGAACCCACTCGAAGATTGTTGTCGAGCGCATCCCCGGACCCGAGTGCATCACGGCCCAGCTGCCCGTCCGGCATGTTGCCACTCGGATCTCCGAGCGCCTGTCCCGCCGGATTACCACCGACCTGATTACCGATCCGCTGCCCGCCGAGACGCTTGCCGTCCATGCGCTGCGGTGCGGCCTCGAGCTGGCTCGCGCCCACCACCAGCGTGACACACGCCATGATCAGATTACGGGGCATCGTGGTCATCTTGTTGATTCCAATCATCTGGGAAGCCTGCGGTCGGAAGTCGCCGGACGACGGGCTGAACCGCCCCTCTTCATCGGCCGTTCGACCCCCTTCAGGATAGCTCCGAGCCCGTCGATTCCGTGGGGGATTCCTCGGGCCTCAGGACCGGTCGAATGGCGTCCGCGACCTCGACCGCGGTTTCGACGTCGATGGCGATAATCACCGTCGCCCGGTCATCGAAACCGAGGATGACGAGGCCGAGCCGGGTCGGGCCGAGCTCGAGTTCCTCCTGGATCCGGGTACCGGAGAGGAGCGGGAGATACCGACCAAGCGAATCAAAGTGCGTGAACTGCATCGCATCCCGGACTTCGAACACGAAGACCCGGTCTCCCGATCGATCGGACTCGTAGACGAGCCGGACCCCGGCGGCGCCGGCGAGGTTCCGTTCGATCGCCGATCCGGCCAGAGCCAGATCCCGGGTTGCGAGCGAAGAAGGCTCGACCCCGGGCCCGAGGACCTCCGCCATGTCCTTGATCGCGGTTCGAACCGCATCGGATGGGCCTGCATCGCCCGTGTCATCCTCATCCGCCTCGTCATCCGCGGAGCGGTCGATCCTCGGGGGCGAGTAGCTCGCTGCGGATCTCGAGACGGCCTTGATCAGATCCGCGAGCGGGGTTCCCGCGACTCGCACTCCCCGCTGCTGCATGCGTGGTCCGTAGATTCCGAAGAGCACCGACGCGGCGACCATCGCAAGCGCGGCGAGGACCGCGGGAAGCGAGATCCGGGCCGAACCCCGGGATCGACGTCGCCGACGGGAACGGGTCGCAGACGGGGATTTCGAAGGGCGGAGAAGCATTCCAGACCATCCTAGACCTTCGATCGGGTTCGAATGCCGCCGCCGGGGATCAGGAATCCCGGGGCCCCGTGTTTCCGACCTCCAGACTGCTTCGAAGGCTCCACTACAATCCACGCCCCATGACCCAATCCGCCCCCGCGTACATCACGACGCCGATCTACTACGTCAACGATCGACCCCACATCGGACACGCGTACACCACGACGCTCTGCGACGTCTGGGCGCGGGCGATGCGGTTCGCGGGACGGGACGTCTTCTTCCTGACCGGGACCGACGAACATGGCGTCAAGGTCGAGAAGTCCGCGGAAGCCCGCGGCATCTCGCCGCAGGCCCTCGCCGACGAGAACGCCGCCGAGTTCCGCAAGGTGATGGGGATGTTCGACCTCACCAACGACGACTTCATACGCACCACCGAACCTCGGCACGAACGACAGGTCCAGGCGCTCGTGAAGCGACTGCTCGACACCGGTGACGTCTACCTCGGCGAGTACGAGGGGTGGTACGACGAAGGCCAGGAGGAGTACGTCACCGAGACCAAGGCGAAGGAGAGCGACTTCAAGAGTCCCATCTCCGGCAAGCCCCTGGTGCGGGCGAACGAACGCAACTACTACTTCAAGCTCAGCGCGTACCAGGAGCGACTGGAAGCGCTGTTCGAGGCGAATCCGGGATTCGTGAAGCCGGACGCCCGACGCAACGAGGTCCTCGGACGACTCCGCGGCGGCCTGCAGGACGTCCCGATCACCCGCACCAACTTCAGCTGGGGCATTCCCTTCCCGGGCGACGAGGAACACGTGATCTACGTGTGGATCGACGCGCTCCTGAACTACGCGACCGCGCTCGAGCTCGCGGACGACGCCTCGGAACTGCATCGGCACTGGCCGGCCGCGTACCACGTGATCGGCAAGGAGATCCTGTGGTTCCACGCGGTGATCTGGCCCGCGGTCCTGATGGCCCTCGAACTGCCGCAGCCGGCATGCGTCTACGCCCATTCCTTCTGGATCAGTGAAGGCCAGAAGATGTCGAAGTCGCTCGGCAACTTCATCGATCTCCCGACCATCGAGCGATACGTCGACGTCTACGGCCTCGACGCCTGGCGGTGGTACATGGTCAACAACGGCCCGCTCGGCGCGACCGACGCCGACTTCCAGGCCACGGGCTTCCACGAGACCTACACCACCGACCTGGTGAACACCGTCGGCAACTGCGCCAGTCGCACCACCGCGATGCTCGGCAAGTATTTCGACGGACTCGTCCCGGCGGACACGGGATTCGACTTCCCGGGCTGGGATCTCGCCGGTGCCGCGGGCACCGCGGTCGCGAAATGGCGGACGGCGATGGCCGACTTCGCCCTCGACGATGCCTGCGAGGCGGGTATCGGTCTGCTGCGGACCGTGGACGCCTTCATCAACGCGACCGAACCGTTCAAGGTCGCCAAGGACGAAGCCCGTCGGGATGAACTCGCGTCGATCCTCGCACGATGCGTCGAAGCCGTCCGCGTCGCGTCGGTGCTGCTCTGGCCGGTGATCCCCGGTCGGATGGAGACGCTCTGGCCGGCCCTCGGATGCGATCTCGATCCGAGTCGGGGCGACCTTGAAGCGGTCGCGGCCTGGGGCGAGACCCTGAAGGGCGCGACGACCCGGAAGATCGCCCTCTTCCCGCGGGTCGATCCCGCGACGACCCCCGCGGCGGACGTCGCCTCGTGAGCCTTCCCCCCTTCCACCTCGCCTTCCCGGTCCGCGACCTCGAGTCGAGCCGACGGTTCTACGGCGAACTGCTGGGATGCGCCGAAGGGCGTTCCAGCGACCGTTGGATCGACTTCGACTTCCACGGCCACCAGATCGTCGCCCACATGGTCGATCGTCCCGACACCGAGGGGGCGGTCGAGGACGACGGTGATGCGAACGCGGTCGACGGCCA
>JAQWJM010000086.1:0-46625 GCA_029248335.1 Phycisphaerales bacterium | reverse complement strand
GCGATCTGGTGGGTGACCGAACCCGTCCCCGTGCCGGCGACGAGCCTGATTCCGCTCGCGTTCCTGCCGATTCTCGGCCTGCTCGATCACAAGTCCACCGCGAACGCGTACGGCGACAGCCTCATCCTGCTCCTGATGGGTGGCTTCATGCTGAGCCGCGCGATGGAGAGCACCGGCACCCACCGGAAGGTCGCGCTGGGGGTGGTGAAGGGTGTGGCCCGACTCGGTGGTCATGGCGGGCGGAGCGTGGTGCTCGGTTTCATGGTGGCGACCGCGGTCCTGTCGATGTGGATCTCCAACACCGCGACCACGCTCATGATGCTCCCGGTCGCCCTGGCGGTGATCGCGGGGGCGAGCGATCGGAAGATGGCCATCCCCCTCCTGCTGGGGATCGCCTACGCGGCCAACATCGGTGGGATCGGAACGCCGATCGGCACGCCTCCGAACATCATCTTCATGGGGGCGTTCGACAAACTCGGCGTGCGGGACGAGTCCTACGGATTTCTCGAGTGGATGAAGGCCGGCGTTCCGGTGGTCGTCGTCTTCGTGCCGATCGCATGGTGGTGGCTCACGCGAGGACTCGGTGGGAACGAAACCTTCGATCTGCCGGAAGGTGATCCGTGGACCCGAGGCCAGCGTCGCGTGATCGTGATGTTCGCGATCGCGGCCGGACTGTGGATCTTCCAGAAGTACCCCGCGCTCCCCGTGGACTGGTTCGAAGGGATCGGCTGGACCAAGGGAGGTGGTTGGACCGGACTGCTGGGGCTGGCGACCGGCGGCGCGCTCGATGCCCGGGTGTCCGGATCCGCGACGGTGGCGGCGCTGGTCGTGGTGCTCCTGTTCGCGTTTCCCGACGGCGACGGTGGTCGACTTCTGGACTGGGAGCATGCGAAGACGATCCCGTGGGGCGTGCTGCTGCTCTTCGGTGGTGGCATCGCACTGGCCCAGGCGTTCAAGTCGACCGGGTTGAGCGAGGTGATCGCGGGGAGTCTCGGTGGCATGAAGAACGTCCCGATTCCACTGATGGTGCTGGTCGTGTGTCTGTTGACCACGTTCCTGACCGAGATCACCAGCAACACCGCGTTGACGGCCCTGTTGATGCCGATTCTCGGCGCCACGGCGCTCGCCCTCGAGGTCGATCCGGTCATTCTCATGGCACCCGCCGCGATGAGTGCCAGCTGTGCATTCATGCTTCCGGTGGCGACGGCCCCGAACGCCGCGGTCTACGGGACGGAGGATGTCCCCATCGACCGGATGGCGCGGGAGGGTTTCGTGCTCAACCTGATCGGGGTGGTCATCATCTCGACCCTCGCGATGTTCCTCGTCTCGAAGGCATCGAAGGGTGTGGATCCGAGACCGGCGACCGATGACGCCACGACACCGGCCCCGACGCTCGAAATCGGTCGTTCGGAAATTTTCATCCATCCGTCCGAATCCGACCACCACGGTTGACGAAACACGTTGTCCTCCTAGACTTCTGCCCATGCGACTCCAAGCCATCCATCATCACCTTCATGCATCGCTCACTCACGAGCATTCGCATGCCCATGGTTCGACCAGGGGCCGGTGACACGGGTCGGATCCGCTTGACGCAGGACGATCATCGACGCCGGCCTTTCGAGGCCGGCGTCGTTTTTCAGGTGGTCGCAAGGTGACCCCGACGAAGCCGAGCCCTCCAGAGGCCTCTTCCGGGATTTCCACATGTCCACCTTCACGCCACGTCGACCTTCCGCGGTCGACGCCTCCTCATCCGCTTCGACCTCAACCGAATCACGCACCGCCGAGACCCGACTGCGACTCTGCCTTCCCAAGGGACGAATGCAGAAGGGCGTCGAATCGCTGCTTGCGGATGCGGGCCTTCGGGTGCGCCCGACGAGTCGGGGCTATCGACCGGCCATCGAGGGGATTCAAGGCGTCGCCGCGAAGCTGATGAAGCCACCCGCGATCGCCTCGATGCTCTCGGACGGTTCGAGGGATCTCGGATTCGCCGGGGCGGACTGGGTTCGGGAATCCGGGGCCGACCTGGTCGAGATCCTCGATACGGGTCTCGATCCGGTCCGGATCGTCACCGCGGCGCCGGATGGTTTCGATCTCGAGAAGGCGGATGTCGTCCGGGTCGCCAGTGAGATGCCCAACATCGCCGCGGACTGGGCGGCCGGCCGCGGGCTCCGGATCGTCCCCGTTCGAAGCTGGGGCACCACTGAAGTGCTCCCCCCGGAGGATGCGGACGTCGTCGTCGACGTCGTCCAGACCGGGGCGACCCTCGAAGCGAACGGACTTCGAATCGTGGATGTCGTCATGCAGTCGTCGACGCGGTTGTACGCGAGTCGGGAGGCCGCCGACGATCCGATTCGACGTCGATTGATCGACCGGATCTCGAACCTGATCGAATCGGTGCTGGAGGCCCGCCGCCGACTGCTGGTCGAATTGAACGTCGACGATGATCGGATCGATGCGGTGCTCGCGGTTCTTCCGTGCATGCGGCGGCCGACGGTGTCTCCGCTGGCCGGCGGTGGATTCGCGGTCCGGGCCGCGGTACCGCGATCCGACGTCGCCACGCTCGTGCTCGAACTCAAGGAAGCCGGCGGAACGGATCTCGTCATCAGCGAGCCGAGGCAGGTGATCCCATGATCGTCTCGACTCCCGACAGGCCGGCCGCCCGACCGGTCGACATCGCGACCGCGATCGACACGGATCGCGATGCGATGGGACGCCCGATCGATCTTCGCCTCGATGCCAACGAGTGTCGTTCGGCCGACGGTCGGGCCGGAGTCGACGCGATCGGTGCGTTCGACATCGATCCCAGCGCCTACCCCGATCGTCGGTCGTTGGAGTCGGTGATCGCGATGCGGGCGGGCATCGATCCCGACCGGGTGGTGATCACCGCGGGCGCCGATGACGCCATCGACCGCATCTGCCGCGAAGTGATCACGCCGGGTGATCGGATGACCCTCCTCGATCCCACGTTTCCGATGTTCGAGCGGTTCGCCCTCCAGTGCGGCGGACGCGTGGACCGGGTGGCGTGGATGGACGGCGATTTTCCGATCGAGGCGGTGATCGAATCCGGTCGGAACGCCGCCGTCGTCGCCCTCGTGACGCCGAACAACCCGACCGGCCTGGTGATTTCGATCGAGGCGATTCGACGGGTTCGCGCGGAACTCCCGGACACCCTCCTGGTGATCGATCTGGCGTACGCGGAGTTCGCGACGTCCGATCCGGGTCCGATGCTCCGCGACCTCCCCGGCACCGTGGTGATCCGGACCCTCAGCAAGGCGTGGGGACTCGCCGGAATTCGAGTCGGATGGATCGAGTCCTCGCCCGCGATCGCATCGAAGCTCCGCGCGGCGGGTGGGCCCTACCCCGTCTCCTCGTTCTCCTTGGAGATCGCGTCGCGAACCCTCTGCGATCCGACGTCGGAAGCCGCCATGTCGGATCGGGTCGATCGGATCCGGACCAATCGAGATCGGATGAACGACTGGCTCGATCGGCGTGGCATCGAACGAAAGCCTTCCGAAGGGAACTTCATCCTGTTCAGAATCCCCGATGCGCGGTGGA
Source organism: Phycisphaerales bacterium (assembly GCA_029248335.1). Classification (GTDB taxonomy): domain Bacteria; phylum Planctomycetota; class Phycisphaerae; order Phycisphaerales; family SM1A02; genus UBA12014. The sequence continues at coordinate 43,070 of JAQWJM010000086.1, read as the reverse complement.
TCTCGGACGCACTCGCGTCGGCGGGGATCGCGGTGCGAATCTTCCAGGAGTCGATCGTCGACGACTGGATCAGAGTCACGATCCCGGTCGATTTCGCGGATCTCGATCGGGCGCTCGTCGCGATGGACGCCGCGTTGCGACCGGAGGCGATGCTCTTCGACCTCGACGGCGTGATCGCCGACGTGTCACGTTCGTACCGCGCGGCGATCCGTGGGACCGCCGAGGCGTTCGGTGTCGTGATCGAGGATGACGCCATCGACGCGATCAAGGCGGAAGGTGACGCCAACGATGACTGGGCCTTGACTCGAATGCTCATCGAACGTCAGGGAATCAAGGTCGATCCCGACGCGGTGACCCGCGAGTTCCAGCGTCGCTACCTCGGCACGGTCGATCGGCCGGGCCTTCGTGATCTCGAGTCCTTGCTGGTCGACCGGACGTTCCTGGGTCGCCTTCGAGACCGAATGCCGATCGGTCTGGTCACCGGCCGCCCTCGTGCGGAGGCGATCTGGTTCCTCGACCGCTACGGGCTGACCGAGCGCTTCGAAGTGGTGGTGGCCCGCGAGGACGCGCCGTTGAAGCCTTCGCCCCGGGGGATCCGTTCGGCGATGGAGACGATGGGGGTCGAGCGGGCGTGGTTCATCGGCGACACGGTCGACGACGTGGTGGCGGCACGGGCCGCGGGACTCGTCCCCGTCGGTGTCTCGCGGGATGACAGTGGTGATTCGATCCTGTTCAAGGCCGGCGCGGCCCGCGTGGTCCGGCCCGGCCGGGCGATGCAGCGATTCATCGAAGGAGGGACGGCATGACTCCGAGCGACACGACTGAAACGAACGCATCATCGACGCGACGCCGCACCGCGACCCTTCGTCGTGCGACCCGGGAGACCCGGATCGAAGGTGGAATCGACCTCGATCCGGTCGAACCGAACGTCGACGTGGCCACCGGAATCGGCATGCTCGATCACCTGATGACCGCTTTCGCGGTGCACGCCGGCATCGGGCTCGAACTCCGATGTGACGGTGATCTCGAGGTCGACGACCACCACGTCGCAGAAGACTGCGCGATCGTGCTCGCGACCCTGATCGCGAACGCGCTCGGGGATCGATCGGGCATCGAACGGTTCGGGTGGTCGATGGTTCCCCTCGACGAATCACTGTCGCGGACCGCGATCGATCTGGTGCGGCGGCCCAGCGCGAACATCGAACTCGATCTCGTCCGTCCGTCGGTCGGTGGCCTGGCCTGCGAGAACGCCACGCACTTTCTCGAGACGCTCGCCCTCACCGCACCGTTCACCCTCCACGTACGGGTGCTCGAAGGTCGGAACGACCACCACAAGATGGAATCGGCGTTCAAGTCGCTCGCGGTGGCGTTTCGGGCCGCGATTCGAAGTTGTGATCGGGTGACCAGCACCAAGGGGGTTCTCTGATGGATCGAATCATCCACATCGTCGATACCGGGGTGGCGAACATGTCGTCCATCGAAGCGGGGTTTCAACGGCAGGGACGCTCGGTGGTCCGAAGCGTCGATCCGGATGTGATCGCGACCGCGACGGCCGTGGTCCTTCCGGGCGTGGGCAGTTTCGCCGCGGGCATCGATGCGATCGATCGAAACGATCTGCGGGCCGCGATCATCGATCGCTTCGACGCCGACCGGTCCACCCTCGCGATCTGCCTCGGCCTGCAGATGTTGTGCCGTGGAAGTGCGGAAGCGTCGGGAATCATCGGACTGGGCGTGATCGACGCGGACGTCGAGGCGATGCCTCCCGCGGCGGTGCGTCCGCAGATGGGGTGGAACCGGATCGAGGCATCCGGCGGTCCGGTGCTCGAGTCGGGCGATGCGTACTTCGCGAACGGATTCGCGTTGCGCACGGCGCCCGCGGGCTGGAACGTCTCGTGGAGCGACGACGAGGGTGCGTTCATCGCCGGACTGGAGCGGGGACGAACCATCGCCTGTCAGTTCCACCCCGAGATCTCGGGCCGATTCGGAGCCGGAATCCTGGCGCGGTGGACCGAAGCCGCCTTTGAAGCGGAGGTGTCGACATGCGTCTGAATCGAATCATTCCCTGCCTCGATGTCCGGGACGGCCGGGTCGTCAAGGGCGTCCGGTTCCAGGGGCTTCGTGAAATCGGGGATCCCGTCGAGATCGCCGGTCGCTACGCGGACGCGGGCGCCGACGAGATCGTGGTGCTCGACGTGTCCGCGACCGCGGAGGGGCGATCCGCGACGCCGACGCTGGTGCGGCGGATCCGGGCGGTGGTGGATGTCCCGGTCGTGGTCGGTGGTGGAATCGGCGACGTCGAGACGGCGACTCGCCTGCTCGACGCGGGTGCCGACAAGGTGAGCGTGAACACGGCGGCGGTGATGCGGCCCGAGCTCGTCGAGGCGCTTCGTGACCGGTTCGGCCGGCAGTGCGTGGTGGTCGCCATCGATGCGATCCGTCGCGGCCGGATGGGATGGGAACTGCTCGTTCGATCGGGCCGGGGTCGGACCGGACTCGATGCGGTCGGCTGGGCGGTTCGGGCCGTCGAGCTTGGCGCCGGGGAGATCCTTCTCACCAGTCACGATCGCGACGGCACGCGGTCGGGATACGACCTGGAATTGATCCGGTCCACCACCCGCGCGGTCTCGGTGCCGGTGGTGGCGAGTGGTGGAGCCGCCTCGTGGCGGGACTTCGCAGCGGCGTTCGCGTCGGGGGCCACGGGCGCCCTCGCGGCAGGTGTGCTTCACGAAGGTCAGGTGGGAATCGGCGATCTCAAGCGATCGCTCCTCGCCTCGGGAACGGAGATTCGGACATGCTGATTCCATCGATCGACATTTCAAAGGGACGCGCCGTCCAGTGGCGGCAGGGACGGGAGTTCCTGCTCGATGGCGGTGATCCGTTCGTGCACATGGACCGTTTCGCCCGACTCGGCGAGGTCGCGATCGTCGACCTCGATGCGGCGGTCGGCGAGGGTGACAACCGGGAGATCATCGAACGACTCTGCCGGCGAGGTCGGTGCCGGGTCGGCGGCGGAATCCGTGATCGGGAGACCGCGATCCGCTGGCTCGACGCGGGCGCGAGCAAGGTGGTGATCGGCACGGCCGCGACCCCCGAACTGTTGTCCACGCTTCCTCGTGACCGCGTGATCGCGGCGGTGGACGCCTGGGACGGCGAGGTGGTCGATCGCGGGTGGCGTCGGCGGACCGGTGACACCGTGGAGGCGAGGATCGAACGGCTTCGCCCCTTCGTGTCGGGATTCCTCGCGACGTTCGTCGAGCACGAGGGCACCGGCGCGGGGCTCGACCTCGAACGTGCGACGCGTCTGCGGGGGCTGGTCGGTGACCGACGGCTGGTGGCCGCGGGTGGGACGCGGTCCGTGGAGGAGATCACGGCGCTCGACCGGATCGGCGTCGACGTCCAGGTCGGACGCGCGCTCTATGAAGGTGGGCTCGATCCCGCGGAGATCATCGGAGGGCTGCTTCAAAGCGATCGTCCGGACGGACTGTGGCCGACGGTGGTGTGCGACGAATCGGGTGCGGCGATGGGTCTGGCCTGGTCGAATCCGGCGAGCCTCCGCCGCGCGATCGACACGGGTCGTGGCGTGTACTGGTCGCGACGCCGGGGGCTCTGGGAGAAGGGTGCGACGTCCGGCGCGGAACAGGAACTGGTTCGCGTCGATCTCGACTGCGACCGGGATGCGATCCGGTTCACGGTCCGGCAGCGGGGTGTCGGTTTCTGCCACGAGGGCACCTTCGGATGCTGGGGCGATCGGCAGGGCGTCCCGGCGATCGCCGACCGGATCACCGAGCGGATCTCGGCGTCGGCGCCCGGCTCGTACACCGCGCGACTCGCGTCCGATGCGGACCTCCTTCGTGCCAAGCTCGTGGAGGAGGCGGGTGAACTCGCGGAAGCGGTCACCACCGAGGAGACGATCCACGAGGCGGCCGATCTCCTCTACTTCGCGATGACCACGCTGGCGAGTCGCGGCGTCGGGCTGGATGCCGTCGTCGCGGAACTGGAGCGCCGGACCGGTCGCGTGACCCGTCGTGGTGGCGATGCCAAGACCCCCGAGTTGGAGACCACGTCATGAACGAGACGCTTCTTCCAGACCGATCCCCCGCCGCCGCGATCGAGCGGACGCCGGCGGTGGTTCCCGAAGCCCTGGCCTTCGCGGAGTCGATGCTCGACGCGATTCGAAACGATGGTGAATCGGTGATCGTCTCGCAGATGGATCGATTCGAAGAACGTGGACCGGGCGGCCTCGTGACGGTGGATCGCGATCGGATGCGATCGGCGGTCGATCGACTTCCGGTCGCGTCGCGACGCATCATCGAGTCGGCGGCGGCACGGATCCGGTCGTTCGCCGAGACGCAGTTCGCCGCGTTGTCTCCGGTGCGGGTCGAATCCGGACCGGTGTCCGACGATGGATTCGAAGCGGGTCACGATCTCGTCCCCATCGAGTCGGTGGGCTGTTACGCCCCGGGCGGTCGGTATCCCCTGCCGTCGAGCGTCCTCATGACGGCGATCCCCGCCCGGGTGGCGGGCGTTTCCACGGTTCGAGTGGCGAGTCCGAATCCCACCGAGGAGATGCTCGCCGCCGCGTGGTTCGCGGGGGCCGATTCGATGTTGTGTGCGGGTGGCGTGCACGCGATCGGTGCGTTCGCGCAGGGCTGCTTCGGTCCGCGATGCGACATGATCGTCGGGCCGGGCAACCGCTACGTGACGGCGGCGAAGGCGTTGGTCGCGGGACCGGTGCACGGGCCGGTGAAGATCGACGGGATCGCGGGACCGAGCGAACTGCTGGTGCTCGCGGACGGATCGGCGGATCCGGAGGTGATCGCCGCGGATCTGATCGCGCAGGCGGAACACGATCCCGACGCGGGGGTGTGGGTCGCCACGACGGAATCCTCGGCCGGCCCGAGGATTCGCGACGCCGTTCGGCGACGGGTCGACGCGCTGCCGGAACCGAATCGTTCCACGGCGACCACGTCGCTGCGTCGAGGCGGCATCTTCGACGTGGGTGATCGAAACGGACTCGTCGCGATCGCGGACCGGATCGCCGCCGAACACCTCGAGATCCTGACCGAAGATCCCGATGGGATTTCGGGGCGGGTTCGTCACGCCGGTGGGGTGTTCATCGGCGGCGGCGCGGGCGAGGTCTTCGGCGACTACGGCATCGGGCCGAATCACGTTCTTCCCACCGGGGGAACCGCACGTTTCACCGCGGGTCTCTCCGTGCTCGATTTCCTGCGGGTGCGTACGTGGCTTCGCGCGGCATCGGCGATCCCGAAGGCGGCGATCGTCGAGGAGATCGCGACGTTCGCCCGGTTGGAGGGACTCGAGGGTCACGCGCAGGCGGCGGAGGTCCGGTTGGTGTCCGATCGAGTCGTCCCGCCGGCGACCGTGGTCGCCGACTAGGATCCCGGCATGACCACCCCCACCCGACCGGATCTCGTGCTGCTCGATTTCGACGCCTGGGCGAACGAGCGGCTCTTCGACGCCTGCGAAGTCCTTGACGACGAGTCGCTCGACCGGACGTTCGAGATGGGGCTCGGTTCGCTTCGCGCGACCTTCGCCCACGATCTCGGAGCGATGATCGGCTGGACCGGCGTGCTTCGCGGTGAAGAGGATCCCTTCGCGGTGATGCGGGACGATCCCCCGCGGACCATCGAGGCCTTCCGTCTGCGGCAGCGCGAGGCGAATGCGGCGTTCCGCGCGGCGGCGCTCGACGGGGACTTCGCGGACGTGATCACCCGGGAGCGGGAGGGAACCACTTACACCTTCACCCGGGGAGGCATCCTCGCCCACGTGACCACGCACTCGATGCATCACCGGGCCCAGTGCATCAACATGCTTCGCCAGCTTGGAATCACGGATTCTCCGGAGAGCAGCGTCTTCCAGTGGATGAATGCGCACCCGCCGGAGGCGTGATCGCGATTCGTTTCGACTGATAATCATCGATTCCGACGCGGTCGCGGACGAAACATGGTCCATAACCATGCGATGAGGATCCGGTAACTCGAAATCGAAGCGCGATGCGGATGGATCGGAGATCGCGTCGAAGAAGTACCCGGCGACGGGAACACACCGACGCTTGAAGCTCACCAGGTCGAGACGATCTCGACACCGACAACTCCCAGAGACCGACTCACGACGCCGATGAACCGGCGCCGCCCGGGATCGCCTCGGCCACTCGGGCCACGAACCAGCACGAACCAGAAGGAACCGACATGAACACCGACCTCTTCATCGAAAGCCTCTTCGCCTCGCTCGTCTCCGGAAACCGCAACGCCTCGCGGCGGCTCGTCGAGACCGCGATCGCTCACGACATCTCCGCCGACACCATCGCCCGTGAGGTCTTCTGGCCCACCATCAACAACATCACCACCCTCTACCGACAGGACCAGATGACGCGGCTCGCCCAGCAGTACGCGACCCGGGCCCTCGGTGGACTCATCTCGCAGAACCAGGATCGATACGAAGCGAAGCCCGCCCGTGGCCGCTCGATCTGCATGTTCTGCGGACCCAACGAACTCGACGATCTCTCGGCCCGACTCATCGCCGACCTGCTCGAAGCCGATGGTTACGAAGTCTCCTACGGCGGTGGGAACATCGCCGACGACGACATCATGGCCGAGGTCCACGAGCGTCGCCCCGACATCCTCCTCATGTTCAGTTCCGGTGGCGCCGACGCCCCTGGCATCCGTCAGCTGATCGATCAGATTCGCGGCATCAACGCGATCCCCGAGATGCAGATCGTGGTCGGTGGCGGAATCTTCAACCGAGCCCCGGGTCTCGCCGAGGAGATCGGCGCCGACCTCTGGGCGACCGGACCCGACGATCTCATGGAGCAGCTCGAGGCCTACCCCGACGTTCGGGCGAACCTCGACGACCGCACCGTCGGTCGCGGCAAGACGACCAAGGCCGCCTGATCCCGGCGTCACCACGCCATCCAGAACGAAGCGAAGGGTTCACGCCCTCCGAAGCGCCGCCCGGTCCCCCGACCGGGCGGTGTCTTTCGTGATGGTGAGGGTCGGAGGAGCGGGCGTGTCGATCAGGCGGTCCGCGGACGACGAAGCCCGCCGATCCGATCGTCCTTCCGGCGGCCGCACCACCAGATCATCCCGAGGCCGATCGCGATCATCACGGCACTCAGGCCCGCCGCGGGCCAGATGCTGGAGACGCCCCAGTTCGTCAGGTACTGGGCCCGGAACTGTTCCGAAGCGATTCGCATCACGCCGTAGCCGATCATGAACCACCCACCGATGATCCCGGGCTTCCGCGGCTTCCACCACACGACCGCGAGCAGCGCGAACAGGAGAAGACCATCGGTGCAGGCCTGGAACAACTGACTCGGGTAGTAGGCGGTCAGATACGGGGCGATCGCCTCCGAAACGTCCGTTCGACCCGAATAGACCGCGTCGCGAAGCGTCTGTCGCCCCCACTCGCCGCTCGGATTCGAGACCATCGTCGCGAGTCCGTCGACGTTCGCGCCGTTCTGGAAATCAGGGTCGAGCATCTCGTCGGGATACTTCACGGCCCACCAGGGTGCGTCGGCCTGTCGTTCGGCCGACAGCGATCGGCCCCAGAGTTCCCCGTTCACGAAATTGGCGAGCCGTCCGAGCCCGAGTCCGATCGGGGCGCAGAAGGCGACGCAGTCGACCAGGTGCCACGGCGTGATGCGGTTGCGAAGTCCATAGAGGATGCAGGCCGCCATCACGCCCAGGATCCCGCCGTGACTGGCCATGCCGCCCTTGTGGATCTCGAGCACGCCCCAGAAGGGGAACGACCCCGAAAACGTCCACAGCAGATCGATCGAATAGAAGAAGACGTAGCCGAGGCGACCGCCGACGAGCACCCCGACGACCATCCAGGTCATGAAGTCGCCCACCTGCTCCGGCTTCATCAGGCCGCGTCCGGTCTTCGCCATCCATCGAAGGATGAACCAACCCGCGACGAAGCCGGTCAGATACGCGAGCCCGTACCACCGAACCCCGATTCCATCGCTGAAGCGAAGGGCGAAGGGCGAGAGATCGTGGACGTAGGCGGCGGCGAGGATCGGCATGAGGGCGTGAGTGTACCGGGGCCCATCCGGATCCAGTGCGGCCCGGGTCCGAACCGTGGATACTGGCGACCGGAAGCATGCACGAGACCGCCGACCATTTCGTCCAACACCTCTTCGACCTCTATGGCCCGATCGCGGTCTTCGGGTTGCTGGTCATCGCCGGCGTGGGCCTGCATCTGCCCGAAGACCTGATCATCATTCCCGCGGGGTGGGAGATCGCGGCCGGGAAGTTCCCGATGTTCTGGACGGTGCTTGCCGCCTATCTCGGGGTGACCGGGGGCGACACGCTCTGGTTCCTGGTCTGTCGGAAGTTCGGTGGTCGACTCGTCGGGACGCATTGGTTTCGAAAACAGGCGCATCCGAAACGGATCCTCCAGGTCAAGGCCCTCTACGACCGGCATGGAACCTGGGTCTTGCTCGTGTCGCGGTTCATTCCCGGGTCGCGGACCGTGGGGGTCGCGGTCGGTGGGCTGGTCAAGCTTTCCTGGGGCGTCTTCCTGCTGGTGGAACTGTCGACGGCGATCCTGAGCGTGGGGTTCCAGATCGGTCTCGGATACGCGGCGCAACGAGGTCTCTCCACCAGCGGTCCCCTGCACTGGGTCACCATCGGCGTCGGGGCCCTGCTCGTGATCACGATCCTGGTGATGCTGGTCGTGTGGTGGCGTCGATCCAAGTCCGGCAAGACCCGGATCCCGCGCGCCCGGGCATCCTGGTTGCGTGAACAGCGCTCGCCCTGCCGATCCGATCGACGGACCGCCTGAGAATCGTCGAGGTCGCGCGAAACACATCCCCGGTCGTCGCCACGACGTTGGTCGCAGCCGGTTCCACCGCGTGGTTGGCCCGGTCGAGGTGATGCGGATCGGACCGCCGCTCAGGCGATCCAGTCGTGCATCACCTTGCCGTGGACGTCGGTGAGCCGCATGTCGCGTCCTCCGAAACGCACGGTGAGGCGTTCGTGATCGATGCCCATGAGATGGAGCATCGTCGCGTGCAGATCGTGGATCTCGACCGGATTCTCGACGGCGCGATATCCGTATTCGTCGGTCGAACCGTAGGTCCGGCCTCCGTCGATCCCGCCGCCCGCGAGCCACATGCTGAACCCGTGCTGGTTGTGGTCGCGTCCGTCGGAGCCCTGGCTGAACGGCGTCCGACCGAACTCCGCGCCCCAGATCACCAGGGTCGAGTCGAGAAGTCCTCGCTGCTTGAGGTCCGCGAGCAGCGCCGCGATCGGCTGGTCGACCGCCCGGGCGTTGTTCTCGTGACCTTCCTTGAGCTTGCCGTGCTGGTCCCAGCGGTCGCCACTCACCTGCGGGCAGGTGCATTCGATGAATCGAACGCCGCGTTCGACGAGACGACGGGCGAGCAGGCATTCCCGGGCGAAGATCCGGGTGGGCTCGTAGTCGCTTTCGAATCCATACGCCCGCCGCGTGGCGTCACGCTCTTCGTCCACGTTCGTCGCCTCGGGCACCGCGAACTGCATTCGGAAGGCGAGTTCCTGATTGCGGATCGCGCTTTCGATGCGGTCGTCGCCCGAAGCCCGGATCCCCCGATCGAACGCTTCCACGAGTCCGAGCTTGCGACGTTGTCGATCGATGGATTCGCGCGGCTTCACGTTCGCGAGGACCTCCTCCGCGGGCCTGAGGACCGAAGCCTGATGGGTCGCGGGCAGGTACGCATTGCCGAAGCACGCGAGTCCGCCCGGCGGGATGAGACCGCCGTCCAGCACCACGAATCCAGGGAGGTCGCGATTCTCGCTTCCGAGTCCGTAGGTGGCCCACGCCCCCATCGATGGCCGCCCCGCGAGCCCGAGTCCGGTGTGCAGGAAGTAGTTGGCGTTGGTGTGTTCGTTGAAGGGCGACGTCATGGAACGCACCACGAGGATCTCGTCGGCCATCTCTCGTACGTGCGGGAAGAGGTCGGACACCGGCGTTCCCGATTCACCGCCCGGTCGGAACTCCCAGGGCGTGCCGAGACAGTTGCCGTTCGAATCGAACTGGGTCGGCGACTTCTCCATGGGGAACGGTCGGCCGTGCATGTCGGTCAGTCGCGGCTTCGGATCGAAGGTGTCCATCTGCCCGGGACCGCCGTCCATGTAGAGGAAGATCACGCTTCGAGCCTTCGCGGCGTGATGCGGCGACGGGAGCATGCCGTCGCGACCGACGCGGTTCGGGCTGGAGGCCACGGCGCGTTCCTCGTGACCGAGGGCCGCGAAGGCGGCGAGTCCGAATCCACCCGCGACCTGGCGGAGCATGTCGCGCCGGTTGGTGGGACCCGTGCGGAACCGACCGCAGTGATGTGATTCGTTCGACATGGTGGAATCCGCGGGGGTCATTCGAGGTGGATGAAGGCCTTGGCGTTGTAGAGGGCGTGGGCGATGTCGGTCCAACCTTCGATCGGGTCGGACGACGCCGTCACGTGGTCGAGGATGACGCGGACGTCCGCGTCGGTGGGTGGTACGGCGAAGGCTCGTCGCCACATCCGACGCGCTCGTTCCTCGTCGTCGAATCGCGATTCGTTCTCGAGCACCGACGTCGCCCAGGCGGTCGCCATCTCGTGCACGAACGGATCGTTGAGCAACACGAGCGACTGGGCGGGCACGTTCGAGTCGTTGCGGCGGCCGACGGCGGTCATCGGGGCCGGCAGGTCGAAGGCGGCGAGCATCGGGTTCGCGAAATTCCTGCGGACCTCGAGGTAGATGCTCCGACGGCCGTCACCGTCGACGGGACCGCTGCGACCGGGTCGGCCTCGACCGTTCATGAACGGCGTGAGATACGTCCCGACCGAGACGCCGCCCACCCTCGGATCGAGACGGCCGCTGGTCGCCAGCATCGCGTCCCGGATCGACTCCGCCTGCAGTCGGCGAATCGGTGCGGCGGCGAGCAGCGCACGGCCGGGGTCGACCGATCGCATTCGATCCGCGGTGATTTCGGCGGGCACGCTCGAACGTCGATACGCACTGGAGAGGACGATCGATCGGATCAGGTCCTTGACCGACCAGTCCGTTCGGAATCCGGAAGCGAGGTGGTCGAGCAGTCCGGGGTGCGAGGGCATCTCGCCGAGTCCGCCGAAATCATCGGTGGTCGCCACGAGTCCTCGACCGAAGAGATGATGCCAGACGCGGTTCGCCATGACCCGGGCAGGGAAGGGATTGGACGTCTCGAAGATCGTCTCCACCAGTTCGAGACGTCCCGAACCCGCGTCGTCGGGCGTGGTCGGTTCACCGGCGATCGACGTGATGAAGGAACGAACCGCGATCTCGCCGGGGCTCCGATGCGAGCCGCGGATGGAGACGTTCTGATCGACCCCGGAACCTTCGAGCGCCGCAAGCACCCGCACCGGCCCGGGGATGTCGCCGGCGATGGTCGACCGGCGGCGTTCCTCGGCCGCCACGGTCTCCCGATTCGCGTCGGCCTCCGCGAGCGTGTCACCCCAGAGGCCGGCGTCGATCAGCCGATCTCGGAGCGGGCCGCGGTAGGTCTCGGAGTCGTCGGATCCCGCGGCCGAATTCGCGAAGGCTTCGGCGAGTTCGTCCGCATCCTCGTCGCGGGCGGCATCGATCCAGTCGGGGAGATCCTCGTCGGGAAGTCTCCCGTCGCCGCGGTCGCTCATCCAGATCGCATCGATTTCGAGTCGGCCGGCGCCGTCGTCGATGAGTTCGAGATGAGCTCGGCTCCCCGCCTGGAGCCGCGTGTCGTTCACCACGTGTCGCCAGCCGTCGTGCGTCGAGACGTCCTGGCGATAGCCGCCGAAGAGCAGCGCGTTGAACTCGTCCATCATCATGCCTTCGACGACGAGTCGGATTCGGACACCGTTCCCGTCGCCGCGGACCCGCCAATGGAGAAAGCGTCGATCGAGGGTGAAGGTCTCGCTTCGGACCGTCCCCTGCAGACGGCGATCACCATCGTCGCTGGCGAGTGTTCCACCACGGGGCGTCACCACTTCGTCGGGGCCCGTCCACGCCCAGCCGGTGGGATACCACCGGAGATCCGGGGTCGGGCGATCGAACGACTCGAGGACCGTCGCGTTCTCATCGACGACGAGATCACGGTTCGGTATCACCTGTCCCTGTCGATCACGGCGGGCGGCTTCATCCCCGATCGCGGCATCGTGACCGAGCAGGACCCAGGCCCGCCAGGGATGGTCCGCCGATCGCCACGCGTCGTTTCGAAAGGATTCGGTCCAGCGACCGAGCAGACCGGGATCGAGATCGCGAGCCCCGGCGACTTCGTCGATCCGTTCGGGATCGACCGGCTTCCACGCCTTGCCGTCCTCGGTCCGACCCGGTCGCGCGTCCGCGGCCGCCTTCAGGTACTCGGCGAGGCGGGTCGGCGACTCGAGCGTCGATCGAATGTCGCGGGCCGGTCCGGCGTCTCGGAGTCGAGCCGCCACCTCGGCGATTCGGTCGTGGGGGTCGAGATACGCGTATCCCTGATGCATCGACTGCAGGTATCCGGAGAGCGCGTAGTAGTCCCGGGTGCTGATCGCGTCGAACTTGTGGTCGTGGCATCGAGCGCAGGCGACGGTGAGACCGAGGAATCCCTGGCCGAAGACTTCGAGCTGGTCGGCGATGCGATCGGACTGGTCCTGGGTCACGTCGGTGGGCGCGTGCACCGCCTGGTGGAAGTACCAGTGCCCCGTGCCGATCACGCTCTCATTGGTGCCGTCCACGGGGTTCGGTCGCGGATCGAGCAGGTCGCCGGCGATCTGTTCCGCGAGGAACCGGTCGTACCCGAGATCCTGATTGAAGGCCCGGACCACCCAGTCGCGATATCGCCACGCCTCGCGGATGGGATAGTCGAACTCGTGTCCGTAGGTCTCGGAGTAGCGGACGAGGTCGAGCCAGTGACGTCCCCAGCGCTCGCCGAAGGCGGGTGACGCGAGGTACGTCTCGACGATCCGGTTCCAGTGATCGTCGCTCGGATCGCGTTCGAACGCTTCGACGGATTCCGGATCGGGCGGCAACCCGGTGAGATCGAAGGCGAGTCGTCGAAGTTGTCGCGCGGGCGTCGCGTCACCGGCGGCCGCCAGGCCTTCGCGTCGAAGACGGTCGTCGATGAACCGGTCCACGTCGTTTCGAACCGTCGCCATCCGCGAGTCGTCGATGATCGGCGGAGCTGGATCCTCGATCGGCTTCCACGACCAGTGGCCGTCGTATTCGGCCCCGGCGTCGATCCAGCGTCGCAGGATCTCGACCTCCTCGGCGGTGAGCGGTTCACCGGACGGCGGCATCGGATCGAGTTCGTCGGTGATTCGTTCGAGCAGGAGACTGCCAGCGGCGTCGTGCGGAACGATCACGGGTTCGCGGCCCTTCGCGGCGGGCTCGACCACGCCTTCGCGGAGGTCGAGTCGAAGACCACGCTTCCGCGTCGAGACGTCGGGCCCGTGGCAGGCGAAGCATCGCGCCACGAGGATCGGGCGGACGTCTCGATTGAAGTCGATGACCGCATCCGCCGCCGGAACGCCCGCATGAATCGCGTCGTCGGGGATGCCATCCTCGTCGGTGACGAGTGCTCCGACCGTCAGGGACGTCGCCGCCAAGGCGAGAAGGATGCCGGTGGCGACCGGACGGTGACGCATCACGGAGATGGAACTGAACGCTTCGGCCATGATTCCATCATATTCGTGCCGCCGATCCGGCCAAGCGTCAATTCACAGGTTGATCGAGGTGATGCTCAGGTCGTCGGTGAGGATGGACGGCGGTTGATGAGCCGTGGCGCCTGGCTGGCGAAGATCCCGGCGAGCATGAGACCGCAACCGAGCATCGTGCGATCGTCGTAGGTCTCGCCGAGCAGCCACCAACCACCGATCGCCGCGAAGACCGCTTCGAGGCTCAGCAGGATGGCGACATGGGAGGGCGGACTCTTCCGTTGCGCGACGATCTGGAGAAAGAAGGCCACGCCGATCGCGAGCACGCCGGAATAGAGGATCTCCCAGGTCGCGCTTCGGAAGATCTCGACCATGTCGAGGGCCTGCCCGGGTCCTTCGATGATGATCGCCGCGATCATCGTGGTGACGGCGACCACGGAGAACTGGATCACGGTGAGATCGATGGGATCGGTGTTGGGCGAGTACCTGGCGACGATCTGCACCTGGATCGCCCATCCGACGGCGCCACCCAGCACGAGCATCGCGGGCAGGTCGATGCTGAATCCGCCCGCACCCTCCTTGATTCCGAGGAACCACATGCCGATCGCGGCGAGGCCGCAACCGATCCAGGTCGCGAGATTGGTTCGGACGCCCAGCAGCATCCCGATGATCGGGGTGAACACGACGTAGAGACCGGTGATGAACCCGGCCGGGCCGGCTTCGGTGCCCACGATCCCCCACTGCTGCAGCGCGGAGGCGGCCGCGACCACGAGCCCGAGCAGGACCGAACCCCGGATCAGCAGGCGACGTTCGCGTCGGCGATCCGCCGGTCCATCTCCATGGTGGATCCGAGGGATGAAGAAGCGGAGCGGGGCGACCGCGAGCGCACCGATGCCGAATCGAACGGCGTTGAAGGTGAGCGGTCCGATGGCATCCATCGCCTCCTTCTGGGCGATGAATCCGAATCCCCAGATCGCGGCGGCGAGCAGCATCAGCAGATCGGCGGTGAGAGGGGTCAGGCGCATGCGGGGAGACGGTACTCCCCCCGCCGGCATCGAGGGATCACGTTTCGATCCTCGAAAGAGGTTATTGGGCGGTCTGACCCGGTCCGATCTGAATCCCGGCGTCCCACGTCGCCGAACTCACTGACATGGGTGGCCCGCGTTCTGCTGTAAGTCTGCCCCGTTCCGGCGTTTTTCGGAGGCAATCTGCAACGGAAAACGCTCGTTCTAGTAGAAGAGACCTCCCTCGGACCGATCTCCACTGGTCGACCCGACCCCGCCTCACGCCAGGAACCGCCATGCGATCAGTCTCATCTCGTTCTGATGCCACAATGCTCCCGCATCGACCCGGGAAGGCCACTTTCTGGGTGATCGGCATGCTCGCCATCGCGATCTTCGGGGTGATCCTCTCCCTGACGCTCGGTGATCGCACCACGACGGCCCAGGTGGTCGACGCCGCGGACATGCATACGGTCGGACGGGGCGACTTCGAGATCATGATTCCAGCGAGCGGCGAACTCGTGGCGGGAAGTCAGGTCGAGATCCGGAACCTCCTCGAGACGCGTGCGGTCATCACCGAAGTGGTCGGTGAGGGATCCTTCGTCCGGAAGGGCGACATCGTTCTGAGACTCGCTGACGACGAGCTGGTCGACAAGATCAAGGACGGGGAGGACAAGGTCCAGACCGCGGAGAGCTCCGTGGTCGCGGCGGAACAGTCCCTCGCGATCCGTCGGTCGACCATGGCCAGTGACCTGGAGAAGGCCGATCTCGAGATCGAGATCGCCAACCTCGATCTCAAGGCGTGGGAGGAAGGCGGCGTCGTCACCACCCGCCAGAAGCTGGATCTCGACATCCAGACGGCCCGCATCAACCGGGACCGGACGGTTCGGCGGGCGGCCGATGCGGAGAAGCTTCTCGGCAACGGCTGGGTGTCCTTCGACGAGTACGAGGCGGACCGGATCGCGATGATCGAGGCCGAAGCCCGGGTCAAGGAATTCGAACTCGCCAAGACGATCTACGAGAACTACACGATCAAGCAGGAAGAGGCGACCAAGCGATCGGCGGTGGAGCAGAGCCTCGCCGAGAAGGGCCGCGTTCGCCAACGTCATGAAGCGGAGATCGTGAAGATCGAAGCCGACGTCGAGAGTGCGCACTTCAAGCGGGACACCGCGATCGAGCGACTCTCCGAACTGAAGGAACAGCTGAAGGCATGCATCGTCATGGCGCCGAGCGACGGTCTCGTCGTCTTCGCGTCGAGTCTTTCGGGCGGCGAGCGTCGCGGTCGCGACAACGATCCGCCCCCGCAGGTCGGCACCGAGCTCCGTCAGAACGAGCTCGTGATGATCCTCCCCGACACCAGCCGCATGATCGCGAGCATGAAGGTCGGCGAGGCGCTCAGCGGTCGGATCAAGGAAGGTCAGTCCGCCGTCATCTACAGCGACTCGGTGCCCGGCACCGCGATTCCCGGCACCGTGCTCGGCGTGAGCGTGCTCGCGGAGAGTGGCGGCTGGCGTGATCCGAATCGTCGCGACTACACGGTCCGCGTTCTTCTCGACGCCGATCCGGAGCTCGGTCTGAAGCCGTCGATGCGATGTCGGGGCGAGATCGTGCTCGGTCAGGTCGAGAACGCGATCACCGCACCGATCCAGTCGGTCTTCCGTGCCGGCCCCCTGGCCTACGTCTACACCACCTCGGAAGGTGGATTCGCACAGACCGCGGTCAAGATCGGACGCGCCAGCGAGATGGAGGTCGAGATCGTCTCCGGCCTCGACGAAGGCGAAGACGTGCTCCTGAGGCGTCCCACCGCGGGCGAGATCGTCTCCGAGATCGACACCAAGACGATCGAAGGCATGTTCGGTGGCGGACGTCCGGGTGGCAAGCCTTCCGGTCGTCCCGGTGGCCGACCCGGAGGCAAGCCCGCAGGCGTCGCGGCGGCCGGAAAGCCGAAGTCCGCCGGAACCTCCTGAACCTGCCGGGCATCCGACCGGCGGTCGGGCCGACCGCCGAAGCATGCATGGGTTGACATCTCGGTACGGTGAACGAGTTCTTGAAGTCGTCGCCGAACGAGCCAACCCATGCCGATCATCTACATCCTCGTGTTCCTCGGCTTCTTCGGTGGCGCCCTGGTGTCCCCGGTGCTTTCGCCGATGTTCCTCCATCCGGTCGAACATGGCGTGCTGCCCGACGGAACGAGCATGGCGCAGCGGGTGTTCCTGCTCGGCGTCGCGATGGGCATGATGCGACTCGGCGAGTTCTTCGGATCTCCGCTGCTCGGACGCCTCTCGGATCGACACGGAAGACGCGTCGTCCTGGCGGCGGCGCTGGGCATCACCGGACTCGGGAACTTCGCGATCGCGTGGTCGATCGGCATCGACCAGGTCTGGCTCATCGTCCTGAGTCAGTTCCTGATCGGATTCACCGGCGTGCTGCTCGTGCTCGCTCAGGCGGAGGTGGCGCATCACTGGACCGGCGTCGAAAAGACGCGGCGGTTCGGATACGTCTATCTCGCCAGCAGTCTCGCCTACGTCTTTGCGCCGGCGATCGGTGGCCATCTCGCCGACCCGAAGGCGTTCGAATGGGCGTCCTACCCCCTCGTCTTCGTGGTCGCCGGGATGATCTACGTCGGTTCGGTCCTGCTCGTGCTCTGGCGATTTCCGAAGCCCGGACCCGAGTCGTCGCCCGCACCCGAACGAAGGAACGCCATCGCCGAATTCAGCGAGGCGTTCCGGATGCCGTCGTTTCGAACGCTCCTGCTGGTCAACTTCTTCCTCTACCTCGGCATCGACTTCGTCTTCCAGTTCAACTCGGTGTACTTCGTGCAGAAATGGTCGTTCACATCGTCCGACGTGGGCTGGCTGATGTCCTACACGAGCATCTCGATGGTGGCCACGCAGTGGTTCCTGATCCGACCGGTCGGTCGCCGTCTCGCGCCCCGGGCGGCCACCACGGCGAGCGCGATCGCGCTTGCGGTGCTGCTCGGGTTCCAGGTCGCGCCGGATCGATGGCAATGGCTGATCGTGATCCTGCCACTCGTGGGCGCCGCGATGTCCCTCGCCACGACGAACATGTCAGCGCTGCTTTCCGACACCGCCGGTGGGTCGGCGCAGGGAAGGATGCTCGGGGTCGCCCATTCGATCCGGGTCTTCGGCTCCGCCCTGCTCTGCTTCGGGGGCGGGATCCTCGCCGGATTCGCACCGCAGTATCCGATCCTGATCGGCGGGCTGGCGGCCCTGATCGCGGCGGCGCTGCTCATCGCAGGGCGTCGCCGGTCGCTTCAAACGGCCTGAGCCGGGTTCAATCGAGCTCGTCGAGGGCGATCGACCTCGCGCGGAGGCGATCACCATCGTCGTCCCGCCAGACCAGGATCACCTCGGCCTTGCGGCCGGTGCCGTCATCGGCCGGCAACAGTTCCAATCGCGGAAAGCCGGCCCGCCGCCCGAGTTCCATGGACTCGACGAGGGACACCGGACCAAGAGCGCCGTCGCGGGAGAACCGTCGCAGGGCGATGGATCCCGAGTCGTCGCGGGCGTCGACGGGTGCGGTGAATCCGCCATCGGCCGGCTCGCGTCGGTCGATCCAGAGCACCAGGGCATCTCCCCCCGGGAGCATCAGCACGTCGGTGCGACCGATCGTGGATCGGGCGACGGTGACCGGTGGCGAGAACGTCCGTCCATGGTCGCCGCTTCGGCTCGCGAGCACCCTCGGTCCGTCATCACCCGCCGCAGTGAACCACGCGACGACGACTTCGGCACCCGCCGCCGCCACGCTCGGGCCGTTGACCGGACAGGCGGGGAAGATCCAACCATCGCGGGAGACGGGCATCGGCGTGGTCCAACCGTCGGGCGTCTCGCGGACGATGAAGATGTCCCGTTCCTCGTTCGGACCACGATCTCGGTACACCACCACGGGGCCTTCGTTCGTCATCGCGAGGTCGGTGTCGCAGCATTCGCACACCCGGGCGTCGAGTGCCGTCGAGGTGATCGGTCTCGAGTCTCCTTCGATGCCGAGCATGGCGGTGCGGAGGGACATGGCGCCGGTCGCATCGTGACCATGTCCATCATGTCCACCATGGCCCGAACCGGGGGTCATCTGTCGGCCGTCGAGCCACACGTAGCGGAGGCCGTCGCGGGTCGGGACCGCGGAGACGAATCCGTGTTCGACCGCCTTCGCGTCGTCGTGCAGCCAACCGAGGTCGGACCAGGTCCGGCCTTCGTCGGCCGAACGCGACAACATCACACCGTACGCGTAGGTGTCCGCGCCGATCTTTCGAAGGCGGTGTCCGACCAATCCGCCATCGCTCGAACGATGGATCGCGGGACGATCCGCCCAGTTGGCGAAGAGGTCGTCGCCGGCGGCCATCGTTCGCGGGGACGACCACGTGAGTGCGGTCGGATCGGCCGGGTCCGAAGACAAGCGGGCGAATCGAACCTTCACGGCGCCGGGTGATGTTCCGGTCTCGATCCAGCTGGTGATGATTCCATCACCGTCGGGCGTCGTCTGCACGGCGTAGGCCCCGGGCGCCGCGGGAGGATCGATGTCGTCGGAATCGGTGACCCTCATCGCCGTCGAATCGCTCGTGATGAACGCGATGTTCATCAAGATCAACCCGATGATCGCGATGGTCGGGGCGTGAACCATCGCGTCGGGTCCGGCATGGTCGGTTCGGTCGTGTCGATTGATCATGGAGCGAGCATCTCTCGGGTCGCGATCGGAATCGCTCAATCATCGGAGGGGGTTTCGGGAAGCAGCAGCTCTTCCCTACTGACCCGGCGAACCTCGAGTTCGAGGGGCTTCGGCGACTCTATTTCAGATTCCTGCGTGGCGTGGAGGTCACGGAGCTGCTTCGTGGACGGGAGGACCCGACTCTCGAGGGAACCGATCGCCTTGTTGTAACTCTCGGTTCCCTGACGGAGCTTCGTTCCCACGTCGGTGAGGTGTTTCGTGAAGGTCGCGATTCGGTCGTACAGCTCGGAACCGACCTTGGAGATCTCGCGGGCGTTGGCCGCGATCTTCTCCTCGTTCCATCCGTAGGCCACGGCCTGAAGCAGTCCGACCAGGAGCGTCGGGGTGCAGATCAGGACCTGATTCTGCATCGCCTCGTATTGAAGATCCGGCGAACGTTCGAGGGCGGCCACCAGGGCGCTCTCGATCGGCATGAACATCACGACGATCCGAGGCGTTCGCTCGAACTGCTTCCAGTACTTCTTGTCGCCGAGATCCTTGACGTGCTTCGCGACCGCCGCGGCATGGCGGCGGAGCTGGCCCTCCCGCTGGTCGGGGGAACCGCTTTCCAGCATGTCGAGGTAGGCGTCGATCGCGACCTTGGAGTCCACCACGATCTCGCCGCCGCCGGGGAGGTTGACGATCATGTCCGGCCGGAGCTTCGCGTCGGTCCCCGCGACCGTGACCGAAACCTGTTCGCGGAAATCGCAGTGTTCCGACATGCCCGCGAGTTCGACGATGTTCCGAAGCTGCATCTCACCCCAGCGGCCACGTTGTTCGGGTCGCCGAAGCGCACTCACCAGCTTGCCGGTCTCGTCGCGGAGCGACTTGTGTCCCTCCGAGATGACCTTCATCTGCTCTTCGATGCCCGCGTAGGCCTTCTCACGCTTCACTTCGAGTTCCTGAAGGGACTCCTGCTGCTTGGCCATCGTCTCCTTCATCGGCTTGAGCATCGACTCGAGTTTCTCGTGTCGCTTCTCGAGATCGCCGTCGATCTTCTCCTTGGCCGTTTCGAAGTGCGCCTTCGCGAGTTCCATGAACTGGTCGCTGCTGGACTTCAACGCCTCGACGCCGAGCGCCTTGAACGTCTCTTCGAATCGTTTTCGAGCCTCCTCGATTCCACGGGCGTGCTCTTCGTGGCGTTCTCGGGCGGCCTTGAGATCGCCCTCGACCCGCATGGTGTCGAGGCGAGCCGATTCGGCGGACTGCAGGGCTTCGTCCCGGGCGGTCACGAGCCCGTCGAGTTCGGTGCGGGACGCCTCGAATCTCGATTCGGCGTCGGACGCGCGTTCATCGGCCGCGGAGACCCGTTCATCCGCGGCCGCGAGCCGGGATCGGAGGTCGCCCTGTCGACGACCGTTCCAGAGCGAGACGCCGAGGGCGGCGAAACCTCCGCCCACGATCAGACCGGAAAGCAACCAGAGGAATTCAGTCATGCTGCGATCGTAACACCCCGCATCGCGATTTCTGACCACATCGGGTCGGAGTGGGCGTCAAGGTTGACGATCCGGCGTGAGCCGTCGAAGGTGTGTCCATGAACCTCCTCGTCACGGCGTTGTTCCTTCCCCTGATCCTGCTTGCGGAGCCACCCGAAGGGGCTTCCGCCCCGGAACCGACCACGGTCTCCGGCGTCCCGGCGGTGGTGGTGTTCGAGGCCGGCACCGATTCGTACTCGCACATCCGCATTCCGTCGCTGGTGACTCTCGCGGATGGAACCCTTCTTGCGTTCGCGGAAGGACGTGCGGGGGGCGATCACGCGAAGAACGACATCATTCTCAAGCGATCGACCGACGGCGGCGACACCTGGGGTCCGCTCCAGGTGCTCGACGATCAGGGGGGCGACTCCCTGAACGACCCGATGGCGGTCGAGATCCGCCGGGGGCCGAACACCGGACGGGTGCTCCTCTTCTACATGTCGTTTCCAGAGGGATGTCACACCAACTGCGTCGAACCGGGGTACGGGCCGCGGAGTTCTCGAAACTGGGTGATCCAATCCGATGATCGCGGGCGGACGTGGTCGACGCCGCGTGACGTGACCGAGATCGTGCGACGTCCGACGTCGAGTTTCGCCGGCAGCCCGGGCATCGGCATCCAGCTCGAGACGGGTGATCACGCCGGTCGGCTCGTGATTCCGTATCGCGAGGGGCCGCTTTCCCGGGTCCGGATCTACATGCTGTATTCCGACGATGGTGGTTCGACGTGGCGTCGTGGGGAACTCGTGGACGACGGCACCGACGGCGGCGGCGGTGACGAGGTCGCGGTCGCGGCGCTCGCGGACGGGACGCTGGTCCTGAACGCGCGGGGTCACAACGGGGCACCGAAGTCCCGCAAGACCGCCCGGTCGACGGACGGCGGCGTCACCTGGACGCCGCTGTCGAACGATCCGGCGATTCCCTCGCCCCACTGCATGGCGTCGATCATTCCATTCGCCGTCGATTCGGAGGCGGGCCCCCGCACCGGACTGCTCTACGCCGGACCTTGGAGTCCGACTCGTCGGGCGCTCGGTTCGATCTCGGTGAGCGACGCGTCAGGTGAAGACTGGTCCGGACCGGTCGAGGTCGTGCCGGGTGGATTCGCGTACAGCCAGCTGTCGATGACCGGACCGGGTGAGGTCGGACTCCTCTTCGAAGGTGCCGGGTACGCTCGAATCGGACTGCTGCGGCTCGATCTCGACACGATCTTGAAGCAGGCCGATCGGGCCGCGGACGCATCGAAGACCCCATGAAACGATCCTGCACGGGCCAGAAGCCCAGTTTTCCGACCGAACCCGAGTGATTCCCCGAATTCCCTCCGAATCGCGGAGACTCGACCCGGAGACCGGCCATGGACTCAGTGGTGACGACGCACGACTGCCATGATCTGGACGCGGTCCGGTCGGGGGATCTCGACGCCTTCGGGCGGATCCACGACCGCCATGCCCCCCTGGTATTCGCCCTCTGTCGTCGCCGAGGCGTCGGTGGACCGAGCGGGTCGCCGGCCGACGCCGACGACGCGACCCAGGAGGTCTTCATCCGTGCCTATCGAAAGCTCGACACCCTCGACGACTGCACCCGGCTTCGGGCGTGGCTCTGCGGCATCGCGAAGTTCGTGGTTCGCGAACGCAGCCGGGCCGCGTCGCGACGTCGTCGCCACGAGGGCGACGCCATGAACGCCGCCATCCGAACCCACGGCGGCGCGGACTCGCTCACGCCGCCCGGGGAGCTGGCGCGTCGCGAGCGGTTCGCCGCCCTCGAGTCCGCGCTCGACGGACTCCCCGACGACGAACGGCTCGCCATCCATCTCCACTATCTCGAACACGATCCGGTCACCGCGGCCCGCAACGCCCTCGGAATCTCCCGAAGCGGCTACTACAAGCTGCTCGCCCGCGCCCGGACCCACCTCGCCGAAACACTCCGCGATCACGCGCCGGAGGACCACCGATGAACGACTTCAACAGACTCCACCGATCACCCGATGCCCGCGATGGCGGCGGTGCCGACGACGCCGGCGTCGATCGACTGCTCCGCGAATGGCACGACGAGAACGCCGAGTCCGCTCGGGCGGGCCGCGACCGGATGCTCGAAGCCATCGCGTCCGAGGCCGCCCCGGTGGGACGGATCGACGCCGCCTCGGAGCGCGGGCGTCCGGCCGCGGCCACGAATCGACGTCGGTCGCCGGGCCGACCGCTCGGCGGCTCCCACCTCTTCAGTGGAAGCGGTCTCGCGGTGGCGGCCCTGCTCGCGATCGTGGCCTTTCTCGCGATCCTCGCGGTGGAACCCGACCGGAACGCGGCGATGGCCGGTGTCGTTCAGGTCCCGGAAGGTGGCCGACTCGAAGCCTTCGCACCGAACGGCGAACTGATCGGCCCCTGTCCCCTCGAGGGAACCGACGTCAAGGTCGAGATCAGCGGACCCATCGTGTCGGTCTCGCTGGTCCAGCGATACTCGAACACCTACGACGTGCCGATCGAGGCCGTCTACACCTTCCCGATGTCGGACCGCGCCGCGGTGCATCGAATGAAGATGACCATCGTCGATCGCGATGGCGAGACTCGAATCGTCGAGGGCGAGGTCAAGGAACGGGCGCTGGCCCGCATGATCTACGAACAGGCGAAGGACGCGGGACACGTCGCGAGTCTGCTCGAACAGGAACGACCGAACATCTTCACCCAGTCGGTGGCCAACATCGAGGCGGGGTCGACCGTCACGATCGAGATCGGCTATCTCGAGGTGGTTCGGGCCCGCGACGGCGAATACGCCTTCGAGTTTCCGACCGTGGTCGGCCCGCGCTACATTCCGGGATCGCCGTCGGCGCTGTCACCCGCTCTGCCACCGAACGTGGAGGTTCGACGCGGCATCATTCTCCGAGGTCCGTGCGGCGTCATCCCGTTCGGTGATCCGGAGCTCTGGACCGAGTTCCTCCAGCGACCAGGGGGCCCTGACGCGCTGACGTTCGCGAACTGGATGCAGCGGAAGGTCGCCGAGACGCCCGATCGCTTCGATCCGGCGGTCGTTCGCACCTGGAGCACCGACCGGATCTTCCAGGCGTTGACCACCGGCGTCCGGATCGATCGTCCTGCGATCGCCGGAACCGGGGCCACGCCCGACACCGACGCGATGCCGGTGGTGGTCAACGGCGCCGTGATGTACGACGCTTCGCAGGGCGGTGGTGAAGGCGGTGAGGGCAGGAACACGTTCCTCGTGCCGGAATCCTTCACGCTCTACGCGAACGGTTTCGGTGAGATCGCGGGGCGTTGGTTCGTCTGGCGGCTTCCCGAATCGTCCACATCCGGAGACGGCTTCGCCGCGGACACCGATCAGGTTCCGGATGCGAGCCGGATCACGCCGATGCCGGTCCGTCCGGACCAGCGGGCCGGCCACGACATCTCGATCGACGTCCGCCTCGACACCGGGGGCGTTCCGATCGCCTCGATCGAGGCGCCGTTGCACGAGATCCTGGAGCGTGCGGAGGGCGTCGGTCGCATCGACGTCTCCCTCGCCCGTCGGGACACGATTCCGAATCGCGACTTCGTCCTTCGATGGCGACTCCAGGACGATGCGATCACCGAGAGCATCTTCACCCACGTGGCGTCGTCCGATGTCGGCGCGGACGGGAACGAGACGTTCACCGACGTCTCGGGCGGGTATCTCACGATGGTGCTCGCACCGCCGGCCCGCATCGTCGACGAGGACGTTCGTCCCCGCGAGCTCGTCTTCGTGCTCGACACGTCGGGATCGATGCGGGGTTTCCCACTCGAGAAATCGAAGGCCGTGGTCGCGAAGGCGATCGAAGGCATGCGGGCGAACGACACCTTCAATCTGATCACGTTCGCCGGAAAGACCCGGATCCTCTGGCCCGAACCCCGACCGGCCACCGACGAGAATCGCGAGCTCGCGCGGAACTTCGTCGATGGACTCGCAGGTGGTGGTGGCACCGAGATGATGCAGGCGATCAATCAGGCGCTCGTCCAGGGAGATGCCGGCGCGATGCCGGACGCGACAGGTCTCGCGAACCTTCCGGCCGACGGCCGGATGGTCTCGGTGGCGGTGCCCTATTCCTCGATCGTGGTCGACGGTGGACGGACCTGGCTCGTGGTCCGAGACGGTCTTCGTCTCCCGCTGTCGATGTCGGTCTCGCTTCCGACCATGAAGGATCAGGATCCCGACGTCGAACTCCTCGGTCGCTGGTTGACCGTGGACGGCGAACGCCGTTTCGAAATCGCCCAGGCCGGCTTCGTGGAACGGACCGTGACGCCGCCGATGCGCATCGTGACGTTCCTGACCGACGGTTACGTGGGCAACGATCGCGGCATCATCCAGGCGGTGCGCGACAATGCCCGATCCACCCGGGTCTTCGCACTCGGCGTCGGCAACAGCGTCAATCGATACCTGCTTGATTCGCTCGCTCGCGAAGGTCGTGGCGCGGCGGACTACGTGCTCCTCGCCGATGGTGCCGACGAGATCGTCGAACGTCTTTCGGCGCGGTTCGCGACGCCGGTGCTCACCGACATCGAGATCTCGATCGAAGGCGTCGAGGCCTTCGACATCCTTCCGAAGAATCCCGCCGGACTGCTTCCGGATCTCTTCGACGCACGACCGATCCTCATTCACGCCCGCTACCGGGCGCCGGTCGCGGGTGCGATCGACGGCACCGTGGTGATCACCGGCAACACCGGCGCGGGTCGGTACGAGCGACGGGTTCCGGTCCGATTCGCCGCCGCCGCGCCCGAGCATGCCTCGATCGCGACGTTGTGGGCGCGAGCCAAGGTGGACGAAGTCCTCGCGCCGCATCTCGAAGCGGTGGAACAGGGTGCCACGCCGCCGGCGATCAAGGCGGAGGTCGTCCGACTCGGCGAGGACTACGCGCTGCTCACGCCGTTCACCAGCTTCGTGGCGGTGGAGAAGACCAGGGTCGTGGTCGGTGGTCGTCCGATGCTGGTCACCGTGCCCATCGAGCTGCCCGAAGGCACCGACTGGGAGGGCTTCTTCGGGCCGGACTGCCCTTCGGTCGTTCGCGAACGCGGGATCGACCTCGGTTTCGTCGATCCTGGTCACTGGGCCCCGGATCGGAACTGGTATGCGGAAGCGGATTCCCGGAACGATCGCGAAGGCACCACCCGGTCGCTGGGTTCGCCGGTGTCCGTGAAGAAGGGCGCCTTCATGCCGCCTCCGCCTTCGTCGTTCGGTGCGGGTCGAAACCAGCCGACCGGCAAGGTGGCGACGAGATCACGCGGGCGTGGCGGATCCAGGGGTGCGCCGGCACCTCCGAACGCACCTCCCACCCGCGGTGGCGGTGGCGGTGGCGGTGGCTTTACAGCCAGTGGCTCCAGCGACCTCGGCCTCGCTCAAGAGGGTTCGGTGATCTCGGCGGACGCGGTCGCGGATTCGCTCGAAGCCGTGGTCGAGGCATCCGACGATCAGGACGTCTTCACGGTCGGTTCGGCGAACGAGGCGATCGATGAGATGGAAGTGATCGATGCACCTGACCGGCGGGATGACTTCGAAGGCATCTGGCGAAGGCTCGATCGGCGTCTTCTTCTCCTCGCCTTCGGCGTCGAACCCGACAAGGTCGCGGGACTCCCGCGGATCGGGGTCGACGGTCGACCCTGGTTCGACGATGGCACCGTGGAGATCTCGCTGCTGGTCGAAGCGCCGATCATCGCCTCGCTTCAGGCGTCGCTCGAAGCGGTCGGCCTTCGCATCGAGGGAAGCGACCCGCGACGCGGGATCCTCGTGGGGCGGATTCCGGTCGATCGGCTCCTCGATCTGGCCGAACTGGAAACGGTTCGGCGGGCGACCCCGTCGTCCGGCGCGTGAAGCCGGTCGATCTCATGGACGCCTCCATCAAAGACGCCCTTTCCGCTCGTCGAGCAGGAAGGGCGTCTTGATTTGAATTCGGTGGCCCGTGGGACGCGGTCGCGATCAGGAGGCCGGGTTGGAGACCATCGAGACCTCCGTCGACCGGGAGTCGATCGCGAACCGGATCCGAGGCTGGCTCCGCGTGATGCCGTTCTCGGTGATGCTCGCATCGATCTCGATCATCACCTTCGACCCCGAGGAATCGGTCTTCACGACGGCCGAGACGGCGGTGGAGCCATCGTCGACCACCACTTCGCCGGTATCACCGGTCCGGACCAGCAGGCTGGGGGTCGCGATGATCCGTGACGGATCGCCGACTCGAACGAATCGGAGCTCGACGCTCACCACGTCTTCCTCCGTCATGGTGGCACGAGCCGCGAGTCGATACTTGCCGACGTTGATGGAGGCGTCGGATCGCCAGGGAAGCTCGGCCCCTGGCGGTTGTGAGGCGGCGCAACCGGTGAGAAGGCCGGCGAGGACGAGGAGTGGTGCGGCGAGCTTGTACATGAACGAATGTCTCCGAGGGTTGCAGTGGGATCGCCTTCGACCGAACGAGGATCGACGAACTTCAATTCAGCCGATCATTCAGGAAATCGCGATCAAGGCCGCCGCCACGAACATCACGAGCGAAACACCGAGCAGGGTCCATCGGGCCTTGCCGGGTTGCTTCAGCGACCCGACCAGGACCGGAAGCGCGAGCAGGATCAGGATGATCTCCCAGCCGAAGGGGTCCGCGGGTGTCTTCGCCGCCGCGTCCTCTGGAGCGTCGCCCTCGTCGGGTTCGACGCGGGGAGGCTCGCCATAGCGGACGGGATCCAGCGGATCCGCGCTGGTGGCGAGTTCGACCCCGTTCGGGAGTACGACCTCGAACACGCCTTCGTCGGTTCGTCGGAGATGGAATCGGGCGACCTCGCCCGCAAGCGGCAATGGACGATGCCCGACGCTGGAGGGCGGCGGATCGCCGAGCCCCACCCACGCGCGGTGCCAGGCCGTCGCTTCGATCCGGTCCCCCCGTTTGGCGTCGCCCTTCTCGACATCCTCCACGAGAAGGGGGAAGGTGAAGTCACGCCGTGACCATCCACCGTCACTGGATGTTTCGATCTCCACGTCGGGAAGCACGCGGGCGAGCACCACGTCCGTCGACATCTCGAGGAGTTGCTGCGGGGTGAGGAGGGGGACATCGCGACGAGCGGCATTCGCCGATCCGACCACGAAGATCGTGCAGACCGCGAGCACAGGGAGGAAAAGTCGCTGGAGGGCGTTCATCGTTCCACCTACATCGGCGAATCGACTTCCGGGATCACAGGAATCGGTTGAACATGCCTTCCAGCATCTCCTGTCGTCCGCTGGGGAGGTCCGGTTCACCGGCGGCGGCCGCGAGATCACGCAATTCGCCGAGATTTGATCCGCCTTCCGCGATCCGTCGCCCGAGGTCACCGTCCCAGGAGGCGTATCTCGATTCGATGAAGCGATCGATCCCGCCGTCGGCCTCGATCTTCGCGGCGATCTCCAGGCCGTGGGCCATCGCGTCCATGCCGGCCACATGACTGTGGAAGAGATCGATCGGCTGGAAGCTCTCTCGCCGTCGCTTGGCGTCGAAGTTGAGTCCACCGGTCGTGAACCCCCCCATCTTCAGGACGCACCGCATGATCTGGGCGCCGAGGATCGGATCGGTGGGGAAGTTGTCGGTGTCCCAGCCGTTGGTCCAGACCCCCATGTTGGCGTCGATCGAACCGAGCGCGCCCGCATCCATCGAGGTCTCGAGTTCGTGTTCCATGGTGTGACCCGCGAGCCACGCGTGATTGGTCTCGATGTTCAGCTTGAAGTGTTCGAGGAGATCGAACTCGCGGAGGAAGTTGAGACAGGTCGCGGCATCCGAATCGTACTGGTGCGTGGTCGGTTCCTTGGGCTTCGGTTCGATGTAGAACTGGCCCTCGAACCCGATTCGATGCTTGTGATCGACCGCCATGTGCAGGAGCCGCGCGAGGTTCCGACGTTCCCGCTTCATGTCGGTGTTGATCAGCGATCCGTAACCTTCGCGTCCGCCCCAGAAGACGTAGCCCTCGCCGCCGAGCCGGTGGGTGGCCTCGAGCGCCGCCTTGATCTGGGCCGCGGCGTGACAGTAGACGTCGACCAGCGGACTGGTGCCCGCACCCGAGGCGTATCGCTGGTGGGTGAAGAGGCAGGCGGTTCCCCAGAGCAGTCGACGACCGCTCGACTTCATCTCGGCTTCGATGGCGTCGACCACCGTCTCCAGATTGCGTTCGCTCTCGGCGACGTCGGCACCCTCGGGCGAGATGTCGCGATCGTGGAAGCAGAAGAAGTCGATGTCGATCTTCTCGAGGAATTCGAAGAAGACGCCGACGCGTCGACAGGCGTTCTCGACGGAAGGCGTCCCGTCGTCCCAGGGCGTCTGGGAGGTCCCGAGTCCGAACGGGTCCGCGAGCGGATTCCGCATCGTGTGCCAGTAGCAGCTCGCGAAGCGCAGATGATCGCGCATCGATTTCCCGGCGATCATCCGGTCCGGGTCGTATCGCCGGAATCCGAGGGGCCGGTCGCCGTCGATTCCCTGGTAGGTGATCTTCTGGACGTCGGGGAATGCTTCGGTCGTCATGGGTCTCGCCTCTTCGGGTTTCCTGCGAAAGTCGGCCCGCAGTCTATCGATCCGGCAGGACGCGTCATCGGATCGGTTCAGATGGGTGGCAGATCCTGAAGCAGTCCGACCGAGATCGCCCCGTGCAGTCCGATCAGGATCGCTTCGGCGGTGTCGTGTCGAAGGTCGCCCTTGGGGCGGCCGATGCCACTCCATTCGATCACGCGTCGGGCCAACCCGTCCGCCTCGCGCTTCGCGATCTCGCCGTTCCGCTGCTGTCGCGGGAGCATGAGGGTGGGGCGCCAGTCGTGGGCCTGGAGTTGCCGGAAGTCGATTCCGCGATGGACGGCCTGCTTCTCCCACACCGTGGCGATGTCCCCACCGCCCTCGAGCCAGATCCAGGCGAGGGGTGGCGTGTCCCGAAGGATCGTCCCGATGCCGCGGCGGAGTTCGGAGATCTTCGCGAAGTGCTTCGATCGATAGGAGACGAGGCGGCCGTCGGGTCCGTAGATCGCGAGGCCGGTGCGGAGCCCCATGTCCACGGCGAGGAGGTGTCGCTGGGACGGCGGCGGTGGATTCAGGCGAACCGGATTCGGACGGTCCTTGGGCGGACGATCCTCCCGTTTGCGTGGCTTTCGAATCGGCTCGCGATCACTCATGGCGCGGGTGTCGCGGATGACGTGGAGACGTCGTCACTGGCGAGATCGGCGGAACGAAGCGCTCGGCGTGGTACCCCGGGGCCTTCGAATTCGAGCGAGAGCGCGGCGTCGCCGGTGGCGTTGAACCACTCGAGGCGGAACGGATGCCAGCCCGCGGCGAGCGGGATCGAGCTCGATTTCTCGATGAGACCGTGCAAGCCGTCATGGTCGATGCCGGCGGGGTTCTCGCCACCGCCGACGATGAGCCGGCTTCCATCGTCGCTCGCGAGATGGAAGTCGTAGACGCCGGCGGTTCGGATCCGCAGAAACCCCTCGAAGACGAGGCACACGTGTTCATCGCGGGTTCGAGGTTCGATCGAAATGCGGTCGGCCGTCGTCCGCCGAACCGGCTTCCGGCCGGGGAGGTCGTGAAGACTCTGCCAGCCACCTTCGAAGACCGAGACGTCGAGCACCCCGGGTCGAGGACTCACCCAGTCGATCGGACGGGCCGCGGCGACGAGCGACGCGGGGTCGAAGCGTGTGAAGATCATCTCGGCGTCGAACAGGTTTCGCCGGTCACCCTCCCAGGCCGCGACCCGGAGGTGTGCATCGCGATCGATTCGGATCGGTCCGCCGGGGTGGGGCGTCGACTCCCGGGTGGGTTCGCTGCCGTCGAGCGTGTAGTGGATGCGGGCGTGATCGCGATCCGCGGCGAGGTACACCTCGGTGGAATCGACGAAGGCCCGTTCCCCCGCGGCGATCTCGACCCGCGGCGGTCCGGAGTGCACCGTGATCTCCCGGATGGTGGGGCTGGCCCGGGCATCCTCGACGACGACTCGCACGCGATTCGCCATCACCGCCGGGAATCGAACGAATCGCCGATTGCCGACGGTGGTGCCGCGGGCGACCGTGGTCCAGCCGTCGACCGTCCGACATTGGACGCTGAAGGATCGGATTCGTTGACCGAGCGGCAGGAACTCGGCGATCGAGACGTGATCCACCGGACTGGGGCGTTCGAGCGCGATTTCGACGGTGCCGGTCTCCGATCCGTCCGTCGCCGCCCAGTAGGTCGCGGGATCGCCATCGGTGGTGTTCGCCGCGGTGAACGGTCCGTCGTCGCCGCCGCGGGTCTGCTCGCTTTCGGCGGGGCGGGCGAGGGCGAGATCCACACCCGTGATGTCCTGGACCGCGCGGTGCAGTTCGCGCACCGCGGCGGCATCGTTTTCATGGACGAGTCCGCGGCGATCGACGGGGAAGTTCAGAAGCAGATTCGCACCGCGGCCGATCGATCCGTACCAGATCTCCATCAGCTGATCGAGATCCTTCACGCGATCGTCCTGCGACGCGTGGTAGTACCAACCGGGACGGATCGAGACGTCGGCCTCGCCGGGGAGCCAGTGCGTGCCGTTCTCCTGGCCCTCGTTCAGCTCGCGATTCCGACCGGGAATGCCGGGGTAGAACTCGTCCCGCCGCATCAGGTTCCAGTTCGTCTCGCCGACGATGCCGCGCTCGTTGCCGATCCACCGGACGTCCGGACCGGCGTCGCTGAAGATGCAGGCGTCCGGCTGCAGTTCACGGACGACCTCGTGGAACATCGGGAAGTCGTAGACCTGCCGACTTCCATCGGGTCCCTCGCCGTTCGCGCCGTCGAACCAGACTTCGAAGACGGGGCCGTAGTCGGTGAGCACCTCGCGAAGCTGGTCCGCGAAGAACTCGTTGTATGCCTCGCCGGATCCGTAGAGCGGATGATTGCGGTCCCACGGTGAGAGATAGACGCCGAAGTCGAGGCCGAAGCGTCGGCAACTCGCGGAGAGATCCGCGAGCACGTCGCCTTCGCCGTCTCGCCAGTCGGACGACTCGACGTCGTGCTCGGTGTGCTCGCTCGGCCAGAGGCAGAAGCCGTCGTGATGCTTGGCGGTGATGATGACGCCGGTCATTCCCGCGTCCTTGAACACGCGGCACCACTGGTCGGTGTCGAGCGCGGTCGGCAGGAACGTCTTCGGAGTCTCGTCGCCCTCGCCCCATTCCACGTCGGTGAACGTGTTCATGTTGAAGTGGACGAACGCGTACGTTCCGCGATCGTGCCAGGCGAGCTGGCGTTCACTCGGCAACGGCAGCAGCGCCGGCGGTGGATCGACGGCGTTGATTGGCGAGGCGGTCATGAGTACGGCCGGGAGGATCAATGACGGGATCATGCACGGATCCTACGCCGGATCCTCCATGCTTCAACAGAAGCCGAAGGTCTTGGCGAGGATCGCCCCGATCGCTCCGCCGACGATCGGTCCGACCACGGGCACCCATGCGTATCCCCAGTCGCTGTGGGTCTTGCCGGGGATCGGCAGGATCGCATGGAGGATCCTCGGTGCGAGATCCCGCGCCGGGTTGATCGCGAAGCCGGTGGTGCCGCCGAGACCGATCCCGATCGCCCAGAGGAGTCCCGCGATGCCGAAGGCGAACCACGACCACTCGTCGGTGATCTCGCCGCCGATGTTCCGTTCCCAGGGCGAGGTGCCCAGCGAGAGCACGCCGAAGACCAGGACCATGGTGGCGATGGCCTCGCCGACCGCGTTCCAGACCGGTGCGCGAATCGCGGGGGCGGTGCAGAAGCACGCACGCTTGGTGTCCCCGTCGAGGGTCCCCTGCCAGTGCGGCCAGAAGTGCAGGATCACGAGGATCTGTCCTGCGGCGGCGCCGAGGAACTGGGCGGCGATGTACAGGGGCACCTTCGAGGGTTCGAAGTCGCCGATCACCGCGAGCCCGATGGAGACCGCTGGATTCAGATGCGCATTGCTCTTGGCGGCGACCCAGATCGCGACGAAGAGCGCGAACGCCCAGCCGGTCGCGATCGCGAGCCAGCCGGCGCCCTCTCCCTTCGATCCCTTGAGGACCACGCTGGCGACCACCGCGTTGCCGAGCAGGACGAGCACCGCGGTGCCGAGAAATTCCGACCAGAAGAGTTCGAGCATCGACTCAGTGAAACGAATCACTCTTCGTTCCGCAAGCCGGGTTGATTGAAAAGGCCCCCGTCGCGGTGATGCGACGGGGGCCTTTCGGTCGACTTCCGAAGTCGGTCGATGTTTCGATTTCAGGCGTCGGGCGTCTTGGTGGCTTCCATGCCGACGATGATCCGCACCTTGTCGCCGAGTGCGCCGTTCTCGACGCCCCAGGTCTGGTTGAAATCGCTTCGCTTGATGTCGAACTCGGCTTCGAGGCCGCACTTTCGACCACGCATCTCCGCGGTTCCGGTGAAGCGGACGACGGCGAGCACCGGCTTGGTGACACCGTTCATGGTGAGATCGCCGCTGACGTCCCAGACCGTCTGCCCGAGACGCTCGACCTCGGTGCTCTTGAAGGTCATGTTCTTGAACTCCTTCGCATTGAAGAAGTCCGGGCTCTTGAGGTGGCCGTCGAGCTTCTCGTTGCCGCTGTCCACGCTCTCGAGGTCGACGTTCACGTCGAAGGCGAAGTGCTCCTCCTTCTCGGGCGTGAAGGTGATCGTTCCGGTGACGTCGTTGAACCGGCCCCAGAACTGTCCGGCGCCGAGGTGCTGCACGCGAAAGAGCACGGTCGAATGGACGGGATCGATGTCGTAGTCGCCGGCGGGCATGTCCGGAAGCGGCTCCATCGACGCCTTCGCGCCCGGAGCGACGCCGTCGACGGAGGTGAGCGTCGCGGTCGTGGACGTCTCCTCGTCGCAGCAGAGCATCGGGGTGGCGGCAAGACCGGCGACGAGTGCGCCGCCGGCGAGGATACAGAGGGGGCAGAAGCGGAAGGCCATGAGAGGAATCACTCCGAAGAAGTCTGGGGTTGAAGCTCGCGGGCACCGGCTCATCATGAGCTGGGGACGAGCGGGCGAGCGGTGTACTTGAACCGAAATGCGGCCGAACGGTTGCGACGCCCCCCGAGCATATGGTTGCGGACGACGTCTTTCACGTTGGGCGACGAGAGCGGAATCTGGGACAGGCAATTTGTACGTTGCAACACATAATTTGTCAATCGGGAGGACGACCCCACGCCGGAGGCCGCCGAGCGGGGTGTTTCGTCGCGGTTCCTGACGCCATGGAAGCCCCTCGACGTCGTATGGACGAGGGGTGCCGTGGTGTCCCCGGCTTCGCTAGCATTCCGTCAACGTTCGTGGACTCATCGGTTCGAGATCACCGACCCACGCGCCCGGATGCCTCTGCCACATGTTCGAACAGATTCTCGATTACATCCATCTTGGTATCGCATGCTCCGGGCTGGTGATCATCTGGCTGGGCTGGCGAGGGCATCGCACCGGCGCGACGCGGTGGTGCCCGGCATGTCGGAGGGATCTCTCGGATCTCGACACCCGAACCTGTCCGGAGTGCGGATTCTCCTCACCGAACGAGCGCGACTTCCACCTCCCGCTTCGCCGATGGGGAATCCTGCTCTCCGGACTCCTGATCGTCGCGGCGACGTCGGTGCTCTCGATTCAGGATGACGCCGACCGGTCCTTTCGATCGCTCTTCGGACCGGCATGGGTGCTGGAGGACCGCATCGATCTTCCGGGGGGCTGGATCGCGACGATCGAGCGTTCGAACGACCTTCGGGCCACCGGGATCGATCGGCGGGCGAGGATCCGCGACGCCTCCGGGGTCCGATACGAGTGGTCGGGGTGGTTCGTCCGGTTTGGAACCGAGGATCCGGTGACCGGACGCCGATTCGGTCTTGGCGACGACGTGGATCGTGATGGGACGCCGGATCTCGTCCTCGAGACCAACGGCAGCATCAATGAGGATGGTTGGCGGGTCCGGATCCTCTCGCTCGCCACGCGTTCAGGGGTTCGCCGAATCGACACCAGGCGGATCCTTCCCGCCGGCTGGTTCATCGAACTGGAGAACGGTCGGGATCGTCGATACGTGGAACTCGACCCCGTCATCCCCGGACACTGGGGCCTCCCCACCACCGACACCGCGACCTTCGTGCTGATCCCGGATCAGAACCTGGATTGGAATGTCGATCTCGTCGCGACCAGGGATCAGCCGATGCCGAGCCGGCTGGATCGCACCCCCCCGTCAGCGATGCTCGAGGAAGCGGAACGCGCGTGGGCGGAGGAGGGAACGCCGATGCTCGGTCAGCTGCTCGATCTGGTGATCAATCTCGCGGTACGAGGCAGGCTCAAGGAAGCCCGGGCGATTCTCGAGGGTCCATGGCCCGGCGATGACGCCCCGCAGGAGATCCTCGATCATCTTCGATCGAACACCGACGAGGAACCGGCGTATCGACCGGATCCGGAATGGCGTCGCGCGACCTTCGACGCCGCGATCGACGCGTCGCCGAGGCGGTCCGACATGCGATCGATGGCGAGCCTCCCACCGGCGTGAATTCACGCCTCGGCCTCGCTTTCACGATCGATTCGCTGTCCGCTGGGATATCCTCGGTGGTTCCTTACAGACCCGGAGTCGTCATGAGAAGATTCGTGATTCCAGCCCTGATCATGTTGGT
The DNA here is from genome assembly GCA_029248335.1 of Phycisphaerales bacterium. Taxonomy (GTDB): domain Bacteria; phylum Planctomycetota; class Phycisphaerae; order Phycisphaerales; family SM1A02; genus UBA12014. The sequence goes on along the minus strand of JAQWJM010000086.1, from coordinate 7,683 downwards.
CGTGTTGATCATGTGGTCCGCGACACCTGCGACCGCGACGGTGGACGACGCCACGTCGGTCGAGGCTTCGCAGGCCGAGGTGCCCGAGGGCTTCGAGGCCGCCGTGATCGCCACGGAACCGCAGATACAGGACCCGGTCGCCTTCTGGGTCGACCCTGACGGCACGCTCCTCGTCGCGGAGACCGAGCGCACCAATCACGGCACGATGGACAACCGCTCGAGTCCCTGGCAGCTCGAAGACGATCTGCAGGCGCTCACCGTCGCGGACCGCGTCGCCTACCTCGAGAAATGGAAGGACAAGCGCGCGAACGGAATGGACTTCTATCGCGAGAAGGAGGACCGCGTCCGCCGATCGATCGATTCCGACGGTGACGGCGTCTACGACGCCTCGACGATCTTCGCGGGTCCGTTCAACGACGTCGCCGACGGCATCGGTGCCGGTGTGATGACCATCGGTGACGAGGTCTGGTACACGAACATCCCCCATCTCTGGCGGCTGGTGGACGAGGACGGGGACGGTGTCGCCGAGACGCAGGAGGCGATCCAGTCCGGTTTCGGTGTTCGTTTCGCGCTGTACGGCCACGACATGCATGGTCTGGCGATCGGACCCGACGGTCGGATCTACTGGTCGATCGGTGACCGGGGCTACCACCTCGAGACCGCCGACGGTCGCATTCTCGCCGACCCGCGTTCGGGCGCGGTCTTCCGTTGCGAGCGCGACGGATCGAATCTCGAGGTCTTCGCGACGGGGCTTCGCAATCCCCAGGAGATCGCGTTCAACGATGTCGGCGATCTGTTCACCGGCGACAACACGTCCGATGCCGGCGACCGGGCCCGGATCGTCTTCGTCGCGGAAGCCGGCGAGACGGGCTGGACCATGGACTACCAGTCGCTCGACGGTGACAACCTCCGCGGACCCTGGGAGCAGGAACGCATCTGGGAGGTGGTCACCGACGAGAACGCGTCCTTCCGGCCGGACTGGACGCTGCCGCCGATCGCGCATGTCGGTGCGGGCCCGTCCGGCTTTGCGCACTATCCCGGCCTGGGACTCCCGGAGGAGTACGCGGATCACTTCTTCATGTGCGACTTCACCGGGTCCCGTCCGAACAGCAAGGTGTGGACCTTCCGACCGGTTCCCGACGGCGCAGGCTATCGCCTCGAGAATCCGCGGATCTTCGCGAAGGGAATGCTCAACACCGACGTCGCGTTCGATTGGAACGGCCGGATGCTCGTGTCGGAATGGGGTGGCGGATGGAGCGCGACGAAACAGGGCGCCCTGCACGCGATCTCGCATCCACGCGGGATGGCCGATCCTCGAATCACCGAGGCCCGGAACATCGCGATCGAAGGCTTCGCGAATCGCGGAATGTTCGACCTCGCGGAACTCCTCGGGAGCGACGACCAGCGGATCCGTCAGTCGGCGCAGCAGGAACTCGCGGAGCGACGAGCGGTCGCCGCATTCGAGGACGTCGCTCGCTACGAGCGTCGAACCCTTCCGCGACTGCATGCGATCTGGGGACTGGGGCAGGTCGCGCGGATCGAAGCGGCGCGAAATCGAAAGATCGGATCCGCGATGCGACCCCTCGTCGCGCTGCTTCGGGATCCGGACCCCGAGGTCCGCGCCCAGGCCGCGAAGACCCTCGGCGATCCCGCGTATGCGCCCGCGAAGGATGCGCTGGTGGAGGCACTCGTCGATCCCGCCTCCCGGGTCCGCTATCACGCCGCGATGTCGCTCGGGGCGATCGGTGATCGAGAAGTGGCGCCGTATCTCATCGCGATGCTGGCCGAGAACGACGACCGCGATCGATGGCTCCGGCACGCGGGCGTGATCGCGCTGGCGAGACTGGAGGCACGCACGGCGGTCGAGGAGTTGATCGCGAGTCCCGCACCATCGCTTCGCCGCGCCGCGGTGCTCGTGATGCGTCGTTGGGCCGATCCGAATCTCGAACGACTGCTCTTCGACGACGAACCGACGATTCGCACGGAAGCCGCTCGGGCGATCCACGATCTCCCCGTCGCGGAGGCGATGCCGGCGCTGGCGTCGCTCGCCGCGGCGTATGCGGACGCCGAAGGCACGACCGATCAAACCGGGATCGAGGTGCTTCGTGAGATTCGTCGATGCGATTCCAGCCCCGATGGAAAGGACCTCGCGACGCTCGCCGACTTCGAACGCGCCGCTGATTCGGTCGATCGCCTTTCCGTCTTTGAAGGGATCGACGATGGTGGTGCGAACTATCTGACCCGACTGGAGTCGCGGATTCGAATTCCCGAGACGGGTGAGTATCGATTCGCGATCACGAGCGACGACTCCTCGATCCTGAGAATCGCCGCCGATGGTGATCCGACTTCGCTGGAGGAGATCGCCCGCGTGGATGGCTGGACCGGGCCGAACGCATGGCTTCAAAAAGCCGGCCAGCAGAGCGGGCCGATCCATCTGGAGGCGGGTCAGATCGTGCTGGTCGAGGCACGGCATGCCCAGGGTGGTGGTGGCAACCATGTCGCGGTCGGCTGGACTCGTCCGGATGGATCCTTCGAAGGACCGATCGGTGGCGTGGTGTCCGATCTCCCCGCATCGGAGACCCCGCTGCTTCGTCGAGTCGTCGATGCGAATCTCCGTCTCGGCGGCGCTGATCGGCTCGAGGCCCTCGCCGGAATCGCGGCGAATCGTCGACTTCCGAGCGTCGTACGCCGCGAGGCGATGGTGGCGCTCGAGACCTTCGACGATCCCGGACCCCGCGATCGAGTCCTTGGATGGTGGCGACCCGTCGAGGATGCGCCGCGTCCGTTGTCGACGCTTCGTCCCACCTACGGTCGTTTCCTGCCCATGCTCGCGGAGGATGATCGTCCGGAGATCCGTGCGGCCGCTCGGTCGCTCGCTGGACGCGTCGGCGTCGCGCTCGATCCCAACGCGTTGTACGAGACGGTGCTGAACGCCGACGAGTCTTCGGCCGATCGGATCGCCTGTCTTCGTCAGTTCGCTCGGTCCGGCGACGATCGCGTCGAAGGAGCGATCACCGTCGCGCTCGGGAGCGACGATCCGGGACTTCGCGCCGAGGCGAGGGTCCAGCTCCTGCAGCTGGACGGCGACGCCGGACTCGAATCGCTGCTCGAGGCGAGCCGAACCGGCACGGTGCTCGAACGACAGCGGGCGATCACCGGACTGTCGCGGATCGACGATGAACGTGCGACGACGCGGATTCGTTCGCTCGCGATCGAGACGCTCGCGGAAGACGGTCTCGTCTCACCGGTCGCGGTCGAAGTCCGGGAAGCCGCGATGGCTTCTGAAGATCCGGAGAGCATGATGATGGCGAGAGACTGGGACGCGCGCGCGGACGAGCGCATCGAGCCGTGGTCGATCGCGATCGAGGGTGGGGATCCGGTCGCAGGTGCGTTCATCGCCCGGTATCACGCGGGTGCATCGTGTCTTCGGTGTCACGTCATCGACGGGCGTGGCGGCGAGGCGGGACCGTCTCTCGACGGGCTCGCGCTTCGGAGCGATCGAGCATCGATCCTCCAGTCGATCATCGATCCGCAGGCGGTGCTCGTCGAGGGCTACGGCACGGCGAGCGCGATGCCGAACATGCGACCGGTGCTTTCACCGCGGGAGATCCGGGATCTGGTGGCGTACCTCTTGACGCTGGAAACGCCGGCGACCGCCAAGGGTCACTGATTCACTGCGGCGCGGGCGTGTCGATCAAGGTCGGGAGCAGACGCCCTCGCAGCAACGCGATGGCGAGCAGGAGTTCCCGGTCGGTCGTCGTGGTGAGTCGATCCCCGCGACTGCTCGGTTCGGTCGTCGGTGCGGTGTCGAGTCCGAGACCGGAATACCATCGACCGCGTTCGGTCATGATGGACCGGGTCTCCTCGAGGGTCGCGCCCACTTCGAGATCGGGTTCGATGCCCCATTCGGAACCGGCTCGGGATCGGTCGATCAGACGTCGGCCACCCGCACCGTCCGGAATCGTGAACCACGATTCCGTGACGAGGGCCCAACCTTCGTTTCTGAGTGCCCGGACCGTCTGGACGCTCCCCTTCCCGTAGGTCCGCTCCCCCACCACGACGGCATCCGCGTCCACCTGCAACGTGCCTGCGACGATCTCGGAGGCGCTCGCGGACCCATCGTTGACGAGCACCACGGTCGGCAGTGATTCCAGCCGCGTGACGAACGAACTCGCGGACTGCGAACGAACGCGATCGTTCCGACCTTCGGCCGAGAAGATGGTGCCCGAGGGGACGAAGAGATCGATGATGTCCTCGGCGACCCACCGCAGCCCGCCGGGGTCGTTTCGGAGGTCGATGATCAGTCCGGACACGGAGCGTTCCGGACCGAGTGCATCCGAGGCTTCGCGGAGCGCCGTGCGGAAGATCCGAACGACGTCCTCACGGAACTCCCGGATCGAGATGAACACGATCCCGGCGTCCGGATCGACGAGCCAGTTCCACTCCGGTCGCCCCGTCGCATCGACGCCGATCTGTCTCCAACCGAGGACCGATTCACGCTCGACCTCACCACGGCGGACTTCGAGGTCGAAGGGATCCGCGATGTCGCGACGTGACAGCGTGAGTCGGACCGTCGTGCCGTCGGCACCGGCGATGAGATCGACGACGTCCTGGCTGGTGAGATCCTCGACGCTGCGATCATCGACGGCGATCAGGCGGTCGCCGTTGCGGAGTCCGACCCGAGCCGACGGACTGCCCGGCATGGCGTGGAGCAGGAACCCTTCGGGCGTCTGGTGGATCTCGGCCCCGATGCCGACGAAGGACGTGTCGAGTTGGCGTCGCAGCTGGACCGCACGCGCGCCGAAGTACGCGTTGGTTCTGAGATCGGTGGCGGCGACGACGCCGTCGAGGAAGAGTCGAGCGACCACTGATTCGCCGAACCCCGATGAATCGGTCGAGGCGATGGTGTCGAGCGTCCTCACGAGCTCCCGTCGTGCTTTCGATGGAAGGCGGTCGGTGCGGTCGGCGACCCCGGAGGTATCCGCATCGAAGCGGGCCATGGCGTCGTCGAAGCGACGCGTTCGGACCGTTCGAACCTCCTTCGTGGCCATCGTGGGAATGGCTTCCGCGATCTGCGCGAAACCGGCCTCCACCAATCGCCGCCACGAGGGTTGATCGACGTGGTACCTGAGTACGGCGCGAAACGCCTGCATCGCGTCGTTGATCGTTGGTCGCACGATTCCAAAAGCGTCGTCGTCGGCGTTCGTCGCGTCACGGCCACGAAGTCCGTCGAGGCGACGTTGCCGCCGTCGAGCGTCGATCATCACCAGAGGTCGGTCGGATCCGATCGCGATGCTGCCGACCACGCCCCAGGCGGCATCGGCGTCGACGAAACGGGCATCGGACTCGGCACGCTCCGCGGCCAGGGTCCATCGATCGATCGCGGCCTCGATGGCGAGGCCCGCTCGAGCGTCGACTTCGGGTGGGAGGCCCGCCACCCGCAGGTCTGCGAGTTCGAAGAGCGCGCGGGCGGTCTCATCGTCGTACGCGTCATCGTTCAACTTATCGAGGATTCGCGTTGCGTCTGCGACGCGGGCGACCATCGCCGCGGCCTCGAGCTCGAGGTACCGATCCAGCATGTCGGACATGCCGGAGTCCTCCACGGGTGGATCCTGCAGGATCGCGACGGTGGCGTCGATGCCTTCCGATCGCGCCGCCCGCCAGGCGTCCCGGCTCCATGCCGCGACCGCGTCGTTCGAGGACATGGACGATGGTGGTCGATATCGATCGACTCGCGGTCCGGGTCCGGCGCACCCCAGCACCAGCAGGAGGGGAAGCAGTCCAGGCAGCACCGGGAGACCGACACGGGAGTTCTTCAAGTGGATCCTTCGAATCGAGGTCTGCGGACACCGGTTGGAGCGATGATGTCGAATCGTACCGAGGGATGAAGCAGGTCCGGCGATTCATGCGATAACTCGGCGTGCTTCACGAGGTGAAGCACGCCGAGTCGAACGTCGAATCGAAGGGTTGGTTTCAGTCGGCCCGTCGTCGCCGTCGCGCGGCGATCATGGGAAGCACGATCGCGATCGTGGCCGGTGCGGGAATGGTCGCAGGGGCGTCCGCGGTTCCGAAGACCCATGCGTCGGCGGAACCGTCGGTGAGCAGGCGGTCACCGAACCCGACCATGGACTCGGTCCACGGGCCACCCGCGTCGCCGGTCCAGTAATGCCAGTAGTCGACGTACGGTGGCGTGCTCCCGTCGCCGTAATCCGAGTCGCCTTCGATGTCGATCCCGACCAGGAAATCGCCGAAGGAGTAGCTGATGACGTCGTACTCGAACGAGAAACCGGCGGTCGTCGAGTCCGCGGCGATCATTTCGATCGCGGCCTGGCCGCTCATCGATTCATCGAAGAAGAGATCGACGACATAGGTGTTGCCGGAGGAGAGGAAGTCGAACTGGATCATCGCGGTTGCGTCGCCGGAGCCGATCTCCCAGCGATTCACGAGATCCGCGGTCGCGGCGGTGCAGGAAACGAGAACAGGAACGGCGATCAGGGACGATCTCAAGCAGAACGGTCGGGCACGAAAGAACGGCATGCGGGAGCTCCACCGGATTCGCGCCGGTTCGCGGGGCGGGTCGGGAACGCGCGCGTGTTCACGCGGACGTATCCCACAGCGCGAAGAGGAGTCGACTCGATCGGGTGATACGACATCACACCAATGAAGATCGGTCGCCCGTTTCGCGCGGGCCCGAAGGGATGTCGTGCTTGACGACCCGACTCGTTCGATTCAAAGCCCGTGAAGGGCTCTGGCGAACACACGGTGCCGCGTGCGTGACGGATTCTCACCGTCTTCCTCAAGCACGACGCGAAAAAGATAGCAGATCGCCGAAATCCCATCGGCGACCCCTTTTCACGATTCAGGGGCCTTCCGGCTCACTCGATCACGAGGTCGAGGGTGTAGCGACGCGTTTCCGGGCCGGGCCCGTTCGCGGGGATGACGTAGTTCATTTCGAGCGTGGTCTCCCCCGCTTCCTGCGCGACGAACCGAATGAACTGGGTCTTGATCTGTGATTCGTTGGCTCGTTCCGTATCCGACTGCCGGGTCTTCGTTCCGTCCACGAGGAGGTATTGGGCACTCGGTTCACGGACGAGTTGCCAGACGTATCCGGTCGAGGGATTCGATTGGAGTTCGATGACGAGCATCTGTCCGCTGCGAAGCCGCATCGTGCTCCCATTCTCATTCGCCCCAGCCACGACGGCATCTGCGGGAATGCCCGCAGGCGTGGCGCTGCATCCATTGATGACGACGGAGAGCAGGACCACCGCGGTGGCGGTGGCCATCGATCGGGCGATAGAAGGGTGCGAGAAGCGAGGCATTCGAGATTCCTGGTCGAGGATTGGAGAAGACCGGCGGACAGGGTACCCAGCGGGTCGCTTGTTGGAGCACGCACGGCGATCTCGCGAAAAAGCCCCTAAAAACGCCCTACGCCCACGAAAAAGTGACCAAAATACGCGATCACACGCGAATGCGATATTCGGGTATAGGTTATAGGACGTATGTTCCACGTGGAACATCCCTGTTTCCAGGATACTCCCCTGTTCGGCTCATTGGAGTGTTCCACGTGGAACACTTGTCGCTGGTTGTTGGCTTGCGACCGATCGGGGCTGGGACGATATGCTTCAGGGGTCATTCGTCTTGCATGGAGGCAGTCATGGCTACAGAGAAAAAAGCGGTGGGTCG
>JAQWJM010000175.1:0-3724 GCA_029248335.1 Phycisphaerales bacterium | reverse complement strand
GGGGGGCTCGCGTTCTGCAACGCCGCCAGCAGCGCCCAGCTCGCTGCGAAGCATCCGGTGAGCGGGGGGACGTACGAATACGGGATTCTGCTCCTCGGTCCGAGGGTCGGGTTCGTCGCCGGCTGGATGTTCCTCTGTGCGAAGTCCGCCTCGGCGGCGACCGCCGCGCTGGGATTCGCAAGCCATCTGTTCCATGCCTCGGTCATCCGCAACGAGCAGTGGGTGATGCCGGTGGCGATCGCCGCGGTGGGTTCGATCGTCATCGTCGTCGCGATGGGGATCCGCCGCGCGAATCTCGTCAACGCGATCATCGTCTCGCTCACCATCGGCGGCCTGCTCGCCTTCATCGTCGCCGGATTCTCGTGGATGTCGGGGCCGAACGGCGAGTCGATCGGGCCGGTGGTCGACGGGATGAAGTCGTTCTCGGTCGCCCGCGACGGTGTCGGCCTGCTCGAAGCGACGGCGCTGATGTTCGTCGCCTACACCGGCTACGGTCGGATCGCGACGCTCGGCGAGGAGGTTCGAACGCCGCGAACGACGATCCCCCGCGCGATCGGCATCACGCTGGTGGTGTCCGCGACGCTCTATCTGCTGGTCGCGGTGGTGGCGATCGGCCTGCTCGGGACCGACGGGCTCGCCGCGGTGACCGCGGCGACCGCGGCTCCGCTGGAGGTCGCCGCGACGATGCTCGAGACGCCCTGGGTTCGCTGGGTGGTCGCGATCGCCGCGGTCACCGCGATGCTCGGGGTGCTGCTCAATCTCGTCCTCGGCCTGTCCCGGGTGGCGTTCGCGATGGGGCGACGAGGCGACCTGCCGTCGGGCGTGGCCCGGGTTCGTGAATCGACGGGAACCCCGATCGTGGCGGTGATCCTCGTGGGTGTGATCATCACGGGCCTCGTGACCATCGGAAGCGTGCGGACCACGTGGGCGTTCAGCGCGTTCACGGTGCTCGTCTACTACGGGATCACGAATCTCGCGGCCCTCCGGCTCGCACCGGAAGATCGTTTCCTGCCACGCGCTTTCGCCTGGTTCGGACTCGCCGGCTGCGGCTTTCTCGCGTTCTGGGTCGACTGGCGGATCTGGACGATCGGCCTCGGCGTGATTCTCGTGGGGCTCATGTGGCGATCGGTCTTCCGACGATTCAAGGGCTGAGCCGGGGATCGGGCCGAGGCGACGTTTCCGGTGTCGATCCCACGGTCGGTTGCGTCGACGCCTTTCCGCGTCGAGGATGACACCGACGATCGCGTCGGAAACGAGCCCCGGCAGGACGCATACTTCACGAGCTCGAGGAGCCCAGGCCCATGTCACTCACCATGCCCGCATTCCTTCCCGGTCGAGTCGACGTCCGCGTCGGCCTCGCCACCCTGCTCCTGCTCGTCGTGTCGAGGCACGGCATGGCCGACGCTTCGGGCGAAGCGCCGGTGAAGGTGTTCGTGCTCGCGGGGCAGTCGAACATGGTCGGCGCGGGCCAGATCAAGGCGAATCCCGAACGCAACGACGGGCAGGGATCGTTGGAGTGGATGGTGGAGTCGTCGCCGCTCAAGGCGAAGGTCCGTGGCCTGCGGGATTCGTCCGGCGAGTGGATCGAACGCGAAGACGTTCGGATCTGGAACTTCGGACGGACCGGTGGACTTGCGCCGGGATACGGATCGAACCTCGGCACCATCGGGCCGGAGCTTGGATTCGGCACGGTGGTGGGAGAGGCCTTCGACGAACCCGTGCTGCTGATCAAGATCGCCTGGGGTGGCAAGAGCATCGGCAGGGACTTTCGTCCGCCGAGCGCGGGTGGAGCGGTCGGTCCGGAATACCGGATCCTCGTCGATCGCACGAAGGAGGTTCTGAAGGATGCGGGAAGGCAGTTCCCCGAGTTCGCCGGGCGGACCTTCGAGCTCGCGGGCATCGGCTGGCATCAGGGTTGGAACGACCGGGTGGACCAGGCGTTCAACGACGCCTACGAAGTGAATCTCGCGCACTTCATCCGCGACATCCGGCGTGATCTCGATTCACCCGATCTTCCGTTCGTCATCGCGGAGACCGGCATGAGTGGGCCGGACGAGAAGCATCCCCGGGCGTTGTCGCTGATGGCGGCCCAGGCCGCGGTCGCGAAGAAGCCGGAATTCCGGGACGACGTCGCGTTCGTGGGCACCCGGAGCTTCTACCGCCCGCCCGAGCAGTCACCCTCCGGCCAGCAGTATCACTGGAATTCGAACGCCGAGACCTACTACCTGATCGGCGAGGCGATGGGCGTCGCGATGCTCGACCTGCTCGAACGGGCGAAGCGATCGAAGTGAGGTCGGAACGGGAAGGGATCGGGATCGCGAGCGGTGCGATCCCGTGTGATCCTATGCGATCCCAGAGGCGACGCGACATCCGTGGCGTCACTTGACGACCGGGACGATCGCGTCGGCCCACATCTCGTAGGCGTCCGGCGTCAGGTGAAGGAAGTCGGGCATCATCGTCTTCGAGATCGTGCCGTCGGGACGCATGAAGGAATCACCGAGCGGCTGGATCGTGAATCGAGCCGCCCGGCCGGCCTTCTTCGCCGCTGACTGTTCCTTCGCGACCATGGCGCGGAGGGCCTGGTTGATCTGGCAGATGTCGCCCCGCATCGGATTGATCCGTTCGCCGCGAGGAAAGATCTCGAGGATGTGAATCGTCGCGTCGGGGCACTGCTCGACGAGCGTCTCCGCGACCTTCGTCACACCCGCAAGCGTCTCGGAGGCATTGCTGGTGCGGTGCCCGAGATTGTTGGTGCCGATGAGCAGGACGACGTGCTTCGCCTGGAGTCGGGTGAGCGGGGCTTCCTCGAGTCTCCACAGGACGTGTTCGGTCCGGTCGCCGGAGTTCCCGAGGTTCAGGGCGTTGAGCGGGGCGATCCGGGCCTTCCAGGTCTTCGCACCGGGGCCTTCCCAGGCCTGGGTGATCGAGTCGCCGACGAAGAGGACGTCGCAAGGATCCGCTTCCCGGGCCCGGCGGAGCAGTTCCGCTTCCCGGGCCACGGCGCCCTGCCCGGTTCGCGGCGCGGGGACCAGCGACACCGGCGGGGGCGGGGCGGCGTCGACGCCGTCCTGTGGGGTGGGGATCCCACCGGCGAAGGCCGGGAACGAGATCACGGCCATGGCGATCAGAGCGGACAGCATCTTGGGTGTGGATTTCATGGCTTCGATTCTTCAGGAGGCCGCGCCTGGCGTCAAATACAACCCTGATTTCAGGCCCGTGGAGGCCCGGGGAAGCTCTTGAAGCGGCGTCGCGGCAAGGCGATTCGCCGATTGGAGGAGATCGAATGGAACGCTACTGTTCCAATTTGTTCCAAAACTGCCGCGGAAAATCCAGAGCCATGACTCCATATTTGGAAGGAAGGGAATCGATGTAAGCCGAGCAATTGTTGGGTTTAGGGCGATTATCAGGCGTCGGATATTTTCCGGATTCCTTTTGGTCGCATCGGCTTCGCTTGCTACGGTGATGAACATTGGAACGCCGTGGAACAGTTTACGGTCTCGTTCCAATTCCCCATGTCCTTCATGATTGACGCCGACGAGGTTGCCTGATGCCGAGTGTTCGCGAGATAGCAGAGATCGCCAATGTCTCGATCGGGACGGTGTCGCGCGTGTTGAACAACCAGCCGCACGTCAGCGAGAAGGCGCGGGCCAAGGTGCTCAAGGCGGCCAACGCGATTCGCGATGATGTCGCGGTCGTCAACCGAAAGGCGACGACTTCGATCGCC
>JAQWJM010000162.1:0-9639 GCA_029248335.1 Phycisphaerales bacterium | reverse complement strand
CGCGGCGCCGTCGACCTGCACCGCACAGGTTCCGCAGGTGCCGAGGCCGTGGCAGTTGAGGATGGAGACGGCGACGTGATGAGGCGTCATGCCCGCATCGAGCAGCGCACTTCGAAGCGTGGTGCCCGGCTTGCAGATCGTCGCACGGCCCTGAAATCGAATGGTCGGCATCTCAATCCTCGTGGCGTGCCCGGCCCGAGGACCGATCCGCGAATTCGATCGCGGCGTCGACCTCGTCGAAGCGGGGCAGGTCTGGAAACGCATCATGCCAGAATGAATGGACCGCGATCGGCCGACCGTAGCGAATCGACAATTCGATCTCCGCCCGGGTGCCCACTCGTCCCGGCAGCGCGAGCACGACCGTCGAGCTCAGGATGTTGAGGTGATTCCGGCTGTCGGATTCGAGTTCCCCGCCCGGCAGGTGGGTCGCGATCGGAATCTCCACGAAGTCGTTCGGGTAACCCGACAACGGCTCGCCATCGGCGTCACCTCGGAGAATGCCGAGATGGACGCCGGCCCGAGGATGTCGATCGGTGAACCCGCGGGCCACCGACGTCATCACCCCGCCCCCACCACCGGTCAGCAGATTCCATCCGGATCGCGCGATCGCCCGGCCGAGCGGCTCGGCGATCTCGACGTGTGGATCGTCGCCACTCCCCATCACACCCACCACCGGGCGTCGCACCGGCCCCTCCCGCGGCGCGTCGTCGGCGATCGCCGTTTCCACCGCTTCTCCAACCGCCCGGCCCACCGCCTGGCCGACGGAGAGTTCGAAGGTGTTGCCGTCGGGATCGTCGAGAAAGGCCCAGGTGCCGGCGGGCCCGTCGCCCGCGTGAGGTCCTTCCCGGAGGACGCCGGCCGCACGGGCCGCGGCGATCAGTCGATCGAAGTCGGAGCGGTTCCGACAGGCGCATCCCAGATGGGCGAAGGGTCCGAGCGGACGCACCTCGTCGCGTTCGACGAGCACCACTGCGAACGGACGGGTCCGATCGCTGATCCACGCGATGCCGGGGCGCCGATGGACGACGTCGAATCCACCGAATCGTCGGTAGAAGTCGATGGTTCGATCGAGGTCGCGACACTCGATCGCGCAGTGCGTGAGTCCGTGATCGCCGCCCTTCGGCGGCCGGTTCATCCGACGCCTCCGACCGCGAACAACGAGACGAGGAGGAGCCCCAGCATGATGATGATCGCCGGGGGCCCCAGCCAGAGCAGCAGCACCGCGAGATGCGCCACCCGACGACGACGAGAGACCTGCGACGGGTCGGGGCGCGACGGGTCGGCCTCGTCGCCGGACGGATCGTCGTCGTCGTCGAACGCTTCGGCATCGGAGAACGAAGCCTGCATCTCCTCCAACACGGCCCGCGCCCGCACCGCGTCGTCCGCGTCACGGACCCACACCGTCAGCGTGGCTTCGAGGAGCCCCGGGTAGACGGCCGCACCGACTCCCGGCGGCATGTCGGTCGTCTCCGCCGGAATGCCGGCCGCGTGGAGTTCCTCGACGAGCTGGAGTCCGATGACCGGAGGCAGGGTGGCGATCTGTTCCAAGGCGATCTCCGCGACGATGACCGGGGCTCAGACGACGCGTCGGAAGACGCACCACTGGAAGGACTGCACGGCGCCCCATGGCGTCTCGTGAAGCTCCTGTTCCGACGACACCGGGACGAATCCGGGCGAGAAGAGATCCGCCAGCTCGTCCGCACCCGCCCGTCGCACCTCGAGGTCGCTGCACCGCATCGGACCGTCGGGGGCGAAACCGCCGACGACGAGGTGCCCTCCGGGCCGAACCGCGCTCGCCGCGAGGACGGCGTAGCGTTCCCGCCACGCCGGGTCATCGAGGAAATGAAGCACCGCTCGATCGTGCCAGAGCGAGACCGACGGAACGGGATCGAGTTCGAGCACGTCGATGGGATGATCGTGGACCTCGGTCGCCGAATCGACCGGGTCGAGGCGGCCCCGGACCTGATCGATGGCGGCCGCGGAGACGTCGAGCAGATGGAGCCGCCGCACGCCGCGTTGCACGAGGCGATCCGCGAGATGCGAAGCCCCGCAGCCGACGTCGATCACGTCGTCACCAACACCGATGCCGAGGCGATCCACGATGGCCATCGAGACCCGGGGATCGTCCTGGTACCAGCTCGTTTCGGCGTGGGCCTTGGTCGACCAGACGTCGTTCCAGTGTTGTCGGATCGGATTCATGGCGGATGCTCCGGTGGGCCGCCCCGAAGATACCAGAGGTCGCTCGATGTTCCGGACCACGACTCAGGCGGAATACAGCCCATGCAGAACGAAGGCATGGGCGACGCCCGCGCCGAGCAGGACCGTGCAGACCAGGGCCCGGCACGTCGAACTCCGTCGCGCAAGCATGAATGCCGTGATCCCGAGCGCCGCGGTCACCGCCGCCATCGACGCGATTCCGGCCGGGGACTCCGGACCGACGGCGAGCACGGTCCGGCCGACCACCACCCCGGGAAGGAATCCGGGCATGACCGGCCAATACGCGATCCAGGACCATCGGTAGACGCTCCACGACCCCGGCATCATGAAGATCCAGCACTGGGGCAGGTACAACGCGAGCAGGACCCAGACGACCGTCCACCTCGCCCGCACGCGCCGCAGGCCGCGATCCTGCAGCGACACCATCGCCTCGTACGACATCCCGCACTCGGGACAGCGACCCGCGATCCGCCTGAGGTATCCGCACCCCGGGCAGGTCGGGAACTCCTCCGGATCATGCCCGAGGTCGGAGGACGACTGATCACCGACCCGCGATGGGATCGCATTCATGCGACGCTCCCATCCACGATGAGCGACGGGGTCTTCTTCAACCGTCTGCGTTCGACGCCGAGGCAGACGTCGAGGTCGGCGGCACGCCGGCACCTGCGAGAAGCCGGGCGCGGGTTTGAACGTATTCCACCTCGTCGATGGCGCCGGAGTCCTTCGCCTTCTGGAGATCGATCAGCTCCTGGCCGATCGTGGGACGCTGGAGCTTCGAGTTGTTCCCCACGACGCACCCGCCGAGCCCGGCGAGCATGATGGCGGTGGAGGCGAGTGCGAAACGGCGCGGGTGATTTCGATTCATCGGTCTGTACCCCAGTTTCCTGATTTGAAGTCGGTCAGTCGGCGAGGATGAACGATCGGCGGAGTCGGAGGTAATCCGCTTCGTCGATCGCCCCGAGCGAACGAGCCCGATCGAGGTCCTCGATCTCCACGGAACTGGAAGGCACGCTCTCCCCCGTCACGTCGTTGGCGGCGACGCAGCCCGCGACCGCGAACAGCATCGAGAACGCGATGCCGCTCGCGAGCCGACCGGCCCGCCGTCGTCGGGGATTCTCGTGGTTCCGGATCGATCGTGTTCGCCTCATCGTGTGACTCCGTCTCGTGAGCGTACTGGATGCCGAAGTCTCGATTTCCCGCCGGCACCGCCTTCTTCGGTTTCAAGGCCCGGGGGTTGCATGCCAGTCGCTGAAATCCCGCTTCACCATCCCGCGTGCGAAAGAAAACGGCCGCACCCGGAGGGTGCGGCCGTGGAATTCGATCGTCGTACGAAACGAAGGCTGGTTCAGCCGGCCCAGTTGGACTTGAAGTCCTCGCAGGCGGCCTTGAACTCGTCTTCCATGCCCTTGAAACTCTTGGCCGCGACGAGCTTCTCGCGGGCGGCCGAGCCCTTGCCGCGGAAGTACTCGAGCAAGCCGGACTCGAAGGCGGAGACCTTCTCGAGGTCCACGTCGTCGAGGAAACCACGCGTGCCCGCGAAGATCGAGAGGCACTGGTCGATCACGTTCATCGGCACGAACTGCCCCTGCTTGAGGAGCTCCGCCATCCGCTGGCCTCGCGTGAGCTGACGCTGGGAGGACGGGTCGAGTTCGGTGCCGAGCTGGGCGAACGCCTCGAGTTCACGGAAGGCCGCGAGGTCCAGTCGAAGCGAACCCGCGATCTCCTTCATCGCCTTGATCTGGGCGTTGCCACCCACGCGACTCACCGAGATGCCCACGTTGATCGCGGGCCGGATGCCGGCGGCGAACAGTTCGGGCTGGAGGTAGATCTGACCATCGGTGATCGAGATCACGTTGGTCGGGATGTACGCGGAAACGTCGCCTTCCTGCGTCTCGATGATCGGAAGGGAGGTGATCGAACCGCCACCGTTCTCGTCGGAGAGCTTCGTGGCTCGTTCGAGCAGACGACTGTGCAGGTAGAACACGTCGCCGGGATACGCTTCGCGACCGGGGGGCCGGCGGAGAAGAAGCGAAAGCTCCCGGTAGGCGACGGCCTGCTTGGAGAGATCGTCGTAGACGCACAGGACGTGCTTGGGCGTCTTGCCGTCCTTGCCCTGCCACATGAAGTGCTCGGCCATCGCGGTGCCCGAGTAGGGGGCGACGTACTGCATCGGGGCGGGGTCGGAGGCACCGGAGGAGACCACGATGGTGTAGTCCATCGCACCGGCTTCCCGGAGCGAGTCCACCACGCTGGCGACGGTCGATTCCTTCTGACCGACCGCGACGTAGATGCACACCACGGCCTCTTCGGTTCCCCAGAATTCCTTCTGACTGATGATCGCGTCGAGGCAGACCGCGGTCTTGCCCGTCTTCCGGTCGCCGATCACGAGCTCACGCTGACCGCGGCCCACGGGGATCATCGAGTCGACGGCCTTGATGCCGAACTGCATCGGCTCGGTCACCGGCTGTCGAGCGGCGATGCCGGGGGCCACGATGTCGACCTTCCGGGTCTCGGTGGTCGCCAGGGCCGGGCCGCCGTCGATGGGCTGGCCGAGGGCGTTGACCACGCGGCCGAGGAGCGCTTCGCCCACCGGGACCTCGAGGAGGCGACCGGTCGAACGAACGGTGTCGCCCTCGCGGATGCCGACCGAGGAGCCGTAGAGCACCACGCCGACCGTGTCGGACTCGAGGTTCATCGCCTGGCCCATGATGGTGCCGTGCTGGCCCTGGAACTCGAGGAGTTCGCCGGCCATGACGTTCGAAAGGCCGTACACGCGGGCGATGCCGTCGCCCACTTCGACGACCTGGCCGACCTCGGAAATCGAGAGCTCGGTCGCGAACTGCTCGATCTCCTGCTTGATGACGGAGGTGATCTCGTCGGACTTGATCTTCACGGGAAGCCTCGCAAGGCGCCGGGATTCGGCGCAGTTGTGAAAGTCGTGTTCACCGGGATTCGACCCGGTCTCCTGTGGCCGACGCGGATGCGCCGGACCGTTCCTCACCACCGACCCGTCGGGTCGGCATCCGACCACCCGGTCAATCCGCCAGGAAGTCGTCCGCCCCCGCCCGGACCCTGGTGGATCCCGCGGCGAGGAGCTCCTCACGCATCCGGCGGAGCTGTCCCCGCACGGAGCCGTCGATCAACTGGTCGCCGACCCGCAGCACGATGCCGCCGATCAGCGAATCATCCGCATACTGGTGGAAGACCGGCTCCTGTCCGAGCTTCGCCTTGACCTTCTCGGCGAGCAGCGCGAGCTGATCGGCGCCGAGCGATCCGTCGATCGTCATGACGTCGACCTCCACCCGTCCCATTCGTTCGTTGACGAGCTGGTCGTAGGCCGAGGTCATCGCACCGAACTCGCCGAGCCGGCCCTTGCCGTTCAGGACGAGCATGAACCGGAGCACCAGATCGGACACCCGGCCCTCGAAGATCCGACGCAGGGCCTCGGCCCGCTTGTCGGAATCGACGATCGGCGAGCGGAGGAACTCCGCGACCTCCGCGTCCTCGCGGATCATCTCCGCGATCACGCTCAGTTCGCCGCCGGTCTCGACGATCTTGTCGTCACCGCCCGCGGCATCCGCGAGTTCCAGCAGGCTCTGTGCGTAGACGCGAGCCACGGCATCGACGGTTTCCGAGGTGGTGGTCATGGGCGAGTGGTGATCCGTGGTTCAGAAGAACGAAAGAGTGGTCAGACGCCGGCGCCGTCGAGTTCTCGAAGGCTTTCCTCGACGAGACGGGCCTGATCCGCGGGATTGATCTCCCGCTTGAGGATCTTGCTCGCGACGGCGGCCGCGAGTTCGGTGGCGCTGGCGTGGATGTCGGCGACCGCGGCCTTGCGGGCGGACTCGATGTCCGCCTTGGCCCGCGCCATCCGCTCGGCGAGCTCACGCTCGTTGGCGGCCTTCATCTCATCGCCCAGACGCTGCGCTTCGGCCTTGGCCTCGGCGATGGTCTGCTGTGCCTGCTCACGGGCCTCCGCGAGGCTCTTCTCGTAGTCGGCCAGTGCCTGGCTGGCCTGCGAACGAGCGTCCTCGGCGGCCTTGATCTCGCCGAGGATCTTGTCGTTTCGGTCGTCGAGGCCCTTGGTGATGACGGGCCATACCTTGAGGTAGAGGAACCCGAAGGCTAGGACGAAGACCACGAGGGCCGTACCCGCGACCCAGGGCTCGGAAGCCATGGGATTGGGATTCTCAGCGGCCGCGAGAAGGAATGAGACAGGCATTCGACGCTCCGTCGGTCCGAAGGGGAATTCCCCGGCTCCGGCGATGAACGCCGGAGCCGGGGGTGTGTTCGCGATCTCAGCCGACCATGAGGAAGCCGACGACGACGCCGAACAGGGCGACACCTTCGACGAGCGCGGCGGTGAGGATCATGTTCACGAAGATGCGGCCGCCCATTTCGGGCTGGCGGGCGGTGGCTTCGCAGGCGCCGGCGCCGATGCGGCCGATGCCGATGCCCGCACCGATGACCGCGAGGCCGGCGGCGATGCCCTTGCCGATACCCGAGCCCCAGTTGGGCATTTCAGCGTCCTGGGCGAGCGCCGGCTCGACGATGACGAGGGAACCGAGCAGGGTGAACACGAAGAGGGGGATGAGCTTGTTCATTGGAATCCGAATCTCCGGGTGCGACGCCGTGGCGTCCTTGGTGAGTCTCTGAAATCTGAAGCCCATTCATCCCGCCGCCGGGAAGAATGGTGGTCGATGAATCAATCAGTGGATCGCGGCGACCTCCGCCGCGACATCGTCTGCATCGTGATCCTCCTCCTCGTGCTCCTCGTGGCTCATCAGACTGATGAAGACCGCGGTGAGGAACATGAAGACGAAAGCCTGAAGGAAGGCGACGAAGAGCTCGAGAACCGTCAAGGCGACGGCGAAGGCTCCGGTTGCAACGCTCACGCCGAACCACGCCCCGCTTCCTGGCTCCAGCCCGAGCTGGGCCATCGACGGAAGCATGATGATCGTGGCGAGCAGGATGTGGCCGCCCATCATGTTCGCGAAGAGGCGGATCGCGAGGGCGACCGGCTTGATGAACACGCCCGCGAATTCCACCGCGAACACGATCGGGACCACCAGGAGGAGGCCCTTCGGTCCCTTGGTGAGCCCGCAGGTGAGGTGGTCGAGCCAGCCCATGAATCCGAGCTCGCGGAACGAGTGGATCTGGATCGCTGCGAACGCACACAGTGCGAGGGCCGCGGTGGTGTTGATGTTCGCGGTCGCGGTGCCGCCGAAGGCCGGCAGGTAGTCGTCCTTGCCGACGAAGTGATGCAGGAAGTGGTGCAGGTCCTGCATCGGAATCATCCCGAGCAAGTTGAGCGTCAGAATGAAGAAGAAGGTCGTGAAGAGGAAGGGCGTCCAGCGACGCGTCTGCTTCTCGCCGAGGATCGGCTGGATCATCTCGTCGCGGAGGTAGAGGAACATCACCTCGATGATCTGGGCGAGCCGCCCCTTGGTGACGTACCGGCCGTTGCCCTCGGCGTCGCCGCCGGTTCGAATCCGCTTGGAGGCCATCAGCATCAAGAGCAGCAGTAGGATGCCGCCGCTCACCAGCATGATCACGTGGGTCGATGCGACGTTGCCGATCTCTCCGACCCACTGGATCTCGTTCCAGATGGTCTCCTGTTGGTTCACGACGTGACCAAGAGGGGAATCAGCGGCTAGAAGAAGCTTGGGCAACACCGTGCTCCGACGCGACGAGAGAAAGGGACGAAAAGGAAAAACCGACGAACGGCGGAGTCGAACCTCCGCGAAGATCACCCATCCGAAGCACGTGGCCGGCTCGCCGACGACTCGTCGTCGGCGATCTGGCGGAGCATCGCCCTGGCGATGAGTGGCACTTCGACCACGAGCAACGCGAGGACTCCGGCGGCCACGCCCAGAACGTAGGGCTTGTCCGGCGGATGGATCGAGGAATATAGCACAAAGGCCACGCCCGGAATCGCAAGAATGCGCGCCGTGGTGGCCGCGAGCCAGAGCGTCGGGAGATCACCCGAGCGACGCGGTTTCCAAGGCCCGATCACGAGCAGCCCGAGCCCCCCGATGCCGCCACCGATCGCTGCTCCAAGCATCGCCCAGCGGATCCCGTCTTCATCGAGCCAACCGACCGGGCCGATCAACGGCCAGAGGCCGACCGAAACGGCGATTGAAACCGCCCAGCCAAGCGCAAGTGCCTTGCAGGGAAGAGAATAGACGGGCTCGTTTTCTCGATTACCGGACGTCGAGATCTGCTTCGAGTCGACTTTCATGCCTTGTCCGGTCCGGAACCGGGCCCCGCTTTACGCCGCCCGGCGGCGCGATCGAGCTGCCGGTTGAGCTTCAGGCCCCCTCGGATCAACTGGGAAATCCCGCTCGCGATTCCCGCCACGGCCCCGACGATGATCCAGACGTCGCCACCGCCGAAGGCCTCGCGGACGATCCAGCCGAGCACGACGCCACCGAGGACGAACGAGGCGGTCTCCATTCCCAGCCCGGCCATCCGCCAGCCGATCCGCGTCTCGACGTCGTCGCCACCACGATTTCCGGAGGTTCCTGTCATCGGACCCGGAGCCTATCAGCCTCCGGGCCCGGCCATGCGAATCGAGCCTTCGACTCGCCCTGCGTCGGGCGGCTTCGTACACTTCTCATCGATGACCACTGAAGACCACATCGTCGACGTCACCCCGAAGAAGCTTTCGACCGCGGAACGTCTGTTCCTGCCGGAGATCTTCCGCGGACTCGGCACCACGTTGCGTCATGCGTTCAAGAACGTCGGTCGCGACGGGAAGAACAAGGACACCATCTGGGTCGTCCAGTACCCCGAAGAGAAGCGTGACGATCGTCCGGTCGAGGAGGGCGGCCAGTTCCGCGACTACTTCCGAGGCGTTCACCGCCTGAACAAGGACGACGACGACCGGGTCCGGTGCGTGGCTTGTTTCATGTGCGCCACCGCCTGCCCCGCCAACTGCATCCACATCGTCGCCGAGGAAAGCCCCTGGGACGATCGCGAGAAGTACCCCAAGCAGTTCGACATCGACGAGCTTCGATGCATCTACTGCGGCATGTGCGAAGAAGCCTGCCCGGTCGATGCGATCGAGCTGACGCCGAGATACGAGATCACCGGGCTCACCCGCCAGGAGATGATCTTCGACAAGACCAAGCTGCTCGAGGTCTACGACCAGACCATCGAAGACAAGCCGATGTGATCCGCCATGGCGAACGGATCCGGTTCGGGCGACGCGGCCCCGCCGCCGTTCAGCCCCGGTTCCAGAATCGCCGGGTGAAGAGCGCGATCACCACGAACAGTTCCAGCCTGCCCAGCAGCATGAGCACGATGAGCACCGACTTGCTCTCGGGGGTGAGCCACGAGTAGTGGTCGTCCGATCCGACCCTGCCGAACGCGGGCCCGACGTTGGCGAGACAGCTCGCGGCGGCGCTCGAGGCGGTGGTG
>JAQWJM010000156.1:0-3084 GCA_029248335.1 Phycisphaerales bacterium | reverse complement strand
GATGGTTTCAAGCCGTCGCCGGGGCGAGGCCCCGAAGACGCGAGCAGCCGTCGAAGCACCGCGTCGAGCCGCGTGACGTGCCCCGTCACCTCGACCGTCTTCATGCTGGACGCCGTCCCCGCGATCAGTCCGACGTCGCCGACCGCGACCCCCAAGGTCTCCGCCAGCAGACGGCGGACCGCGACGTTCGCCCTGCCCGCCTCCGGCGCCGCCGCGACCCGCACCTTCAATCGATCGCCGAGAAGACCGACGACGGCGTCGCGTCTCGCGCCGGGGACCACCTTCAATCGGATCCGGATCGCGTTCGGTCGCCAATCGAGGATCGCGTCGACGGGGTCGCTCAAGACGTTTCGTCGAGCATGGCGTCGAGTTCGGCGAGCCGCCGCGCCGCGCCGTGCACCTTCGCCACGAAGACCGCGAAGCAGGCGATCGCGGCGAGCAGGAGGAGCACGCCGAGCCCCTGGATCACACCTCCAGCGTTGAGCGCCGCGTTCGCCTCCTCGCCTCCGATGCGGACGAGATCCCGACCGATCGCCTGAAGGGATCCGCCGAAGACCAGCAACACCGTCGCCACGGCACCAAGTGTCGCGAAGACGAGTCCGATGTCGCGGCCACAGTCGCCACGACGTTCCTCGCGACGATGCAGTGCACCGGCGATCGACTGTGGAATCCGGCACACCACCACGAACCACCACACCGTGTTGAAGAAGGGGATCACCGCGAGCCAGACCAGCCCGGGACGAAACCGACGCTCGGGCTCCGGCACCGCCGCCGCGGCACGATGCAACGTCAGGAGCAACCAGGCGAAGACCGCGAGCGCGATCAACGACACGATGATTCCGAAGGCGCCGCCGTCAGAGGGGGCGGACTGGGTCGCTTGTTCAGGCGTCATGGAAGGCTCCTGTGCTTCGAGGCGGTCGCGGGTCGCGTCGATCCGGTCGTCACGACGGATCCGAGCGTGATCCTTCTCTGTTCACATGGTCACCGATCGGGCCCGGCGACACGAGCGTCGAATGGAGAATCCCGGACCTTCGACGCCTCACGACGGTTCAGGGACGTCCGCGGGCGCGGATCGACGAGTCAGTCCCCGGAATCCGGCTTTGATGCCTTTCGAGGCTTGACGGCCTTCAATCGGGGCGACTTCGGCACGCTCCGACCCTCGTCCTCCCCGAGCATCGCCTTGCTTCGGAGCAGATGATGGTAGTGCTGGGCGAAGCGATGCGCCTCGTCCCGGATCGCCTGGCAGAGTTTCAGCCCGAGATTCTCCCGACCCAGCCGAATCGGCTCACCACGCCGCTGGACGTGGATGAGCTCCTCCTTCTTGGCCAGCGAGATCACCATCGGCGGCTTCACCGACAACTGCTCGAACGCCTCGATCGCCGCATTCAACTGACCCAGTCCGCCATCGATCAGGATGACGTCCGGATAGAGTTCGTTGCCATCGCCCGCGTCTCGGTACCGCCGGGAGACCACCTCGCGGATCGACATGTAGTCGTCGTTGTCGACGGATCGGATCCGGAACCGGCGATACCCGTCCTTGAACGGACGCCCGTCGATGAAGCAGACCTTCGAACCGACCGTCTCGCCGCCGGCGAGGTGCGCGATGTCGATCGCCTCGAGACATCGGATCGGCTCGTCCAGTTCGAGCGTCTTCTGAAGCGACCGGAGTCCCTTCGCGGGATCGTGGACGAACGAGGTCACCTCGGGCTGCCAGTCGTAGTCGCCGTCCGCGTTGCGTCGGCGTTCCCGCTCGTCCAGTCGTTCGATCGCGCGGATCTGATCCCGGAGCACGGCGGCTCGTTCGAACGCCCGTCGTTCGGCGGCGTCCTCCATCTCCTGCGTCATCTCGCGGATCATCGCGCTTCGCTTCGAACCGAGGAACCGCACGAACCGATCGATGTCGGCGCGGTAGTTCTTCGGCGAGATCCGGTTCGCGCATGGCGCGGTGCACTGGCCGATCGAGTGCAGCAGGCACGGACGGAAGGAACGGTTCTTCGGGTCGTCGCTGCGGATGTCGAGTTCACAGGTCCGGTAGCGGAAGACCCGTTGCAGCAGCTGGACCGCCTGGCGAAGCGCGCTCACGGACGTGAACGGGCCGAAGATCCTGGCGCCCTTGAACTCCTCGTCGGCGGGGTTTCGAGTCACGAAGACTCCGGGGAACTCGTCCTTCAGCGTCACCGCGAGATACGGAAAGGTCTTGTCGTCGACGAGCCGTTCGTTGAACCGGGGACGGATGTCCTTGACGAGCCTCGACTCGAGGAGCAGCGCCTCCCACTCACCCTCGCATTCGACGACGTCGAAATCCTCGATGAGCTCGAGCATGCGGGACTTGCGATGCCCGAGATCGGTCGACGCCTGAAAATAGGTCGAGACCCGGTTCGGCAGCACCGACGCCTTGCCGACGTAGAGCACCACGCCGGCGGCATCCTTCATGAGGTAGACCCCGGGGACCCGGGCGAGCCCGCGGGCCTTGGCCGAAAGCCGAGCCATCCGGGCCTCGGCCGACTCGGATGTCGTCCCGTCGGCATCCGGGGACCGAAAATCGGGGTTCTCGGGCGTGGAAGCGGACATTTTCGCCTTTCAGGGCCAGTGTGGGCGGGGTGGTGGTCCCCTCCGACCGAAATTGAGAACAATTGAACCGGTTTCGAACGTTGCGTTCCCCACTGGATGCGCTACGATAGGCATTCCAGGGGTTCGGAGCAGGTCCGGCCACCTCGTACCGGACGGGCCCTCCGTCGATCATCAGTACCACTTTCATTTTGGAGCAATGACATGAAGTCCATCCTCACCATCGCGACCCTCGCCCTCGCCTCCGCCCTCGTCGGCTGCAACGACGCCAACAAGAAGGATGCCGCCCCCGGCGCCGTCTCCGGCGACTGCTGTGGCAGCTGCGAGACCACCGCCGCCCCCGGCGCCGTCTCCGCCGATTCCTGCGGTGGCGCCGAGTCCTGCGAGAGCAGCTGCAGCGACGCCGCCCCCGGTGCCGTCTCCAGCGACGCAGGCTGCGCCAGCAGCTGCACCGACGCCGCCCCCGGCGCGGTCTCCAGCGAGTCCGACTGCAGCACCAGCTGCTCGGACGCCGCC
>JAQWJM010000081.1:0-32767 GCA_029248335.1 Phycisphaerales bacterium | reverse complement strand
CTGGCGAGGCTCATCTCGAGACCGCTGCCCGACTGGATCGACACCGATCGATTCCATCTGGTGCTCTATCGCGAAGACTGCGAGCACTGCCACACCCTGCTCGAGGATCATTTTCTCGGTCCGCTGGACACTCCGGCCATCGCGGTCGCGGTCCAGGACATCGATCCCGCCAACGCCCTTGCCATGCCCTGTGATGAATGCCTCCTGCACACGCTTCCCGAGGGTCCGCAGTACGTCATCTCCACCCCGATTCTGATGACGATCGAGGGGGGTACGGTCCTCGCCGTCTGCGAGGATTCCGAGGACCAGGCCGCGGTGGTCGCCACCCTCGACGCGACGCCCTGAGTTCGGGATCGGCCGAACTCCCCCGAAACCGACGCGAAGGCTGTCCGAAACGTTTGCAACGGTCCGATGCCTTGCTGGTCCGATTCGATTCAACGTGCCGCCGGAGCCACCCATGACCACCATGATCACCACGTTCACCACGTTCACCGCGAACGCCACTTCGATCCGAATCCTCCCGCTGGTCGCGGCCGCGATCTTCACCCTCGGTTGCGAACCGGCGGCGGAGCAGTCCTCCAGCCCGCCCGCGGGCGGATCGGCCCCCGTCGCGAACGCCGACCCCTGGGGGGCGATGCCGACCGAGGTCGAGCCTTTCTACTTCACCGATTTCGAAACCTGGTTGGGCAAGCCGCTCGCCGATCAGGATCTCGCGCGGCTCATCACCCGCCCGAGTCCCGAGGCCCTCAAGACCGGTCGCGGTTTCGTGATGTTCTACCGAACCGACTGTGGGCACTGCCATCACATGCTGGAGCAGTGGTTCACCGCCTCCGTTCCGGCGCCGACCGTCGCGGTCCAGGTCCCCGACACGGATCCGGCGAACGCGATGCCGTTCCCGTCCACGATCGTCGAGAAGCGTGCGCTGCCCAGCGGTCCCGATTACGTCATCTCGACGCCCGCGCTGTTCGCGATCCGGGACGGCGTGGTCACGGGCTTCGCTCTTGCTGGTGCCCTTTCCGACGCCGCGGTCGAAGCCTGCCTCGCCTCCAACGCCGACTGATCTCCCGTCACCGAGCCGCACCATGTCCAACACCGTACGAATCGCCCTCGCCATCTTCCTCATCGCGGCCGCCATCTGCATCGCCATTCTCGGTGAGGCCGCGATGCCGGTCTGGCTGATCGGACTCGGCGCCAAGGCCAGCGACGTGCCGGCGGAGGGCGCAGAGGTCGCCGCCAGGTTCACCATCGGCGCGGCCGCGGCGCTCGCGGGCATGTTGCTGGCGCTCGGCCGTCGGGGCCGGGTCATGGCCATCGTGGTCGCGACCTTCATCGCCTTTTCCGGAATCGCCGATGCCTCGGCGGAGTTCGCCCTCGACGCCACCGCCTCGAGCCTCGTCCGGCCCGCGATCCAGGTGATCGTCGGAATCGCCGCGGCCGCCGTGCTCCTTCGCACCAAGCCCGATCCCGAACGGCTCCGTCACCCCCTGATGGCCGGCGTCGGCGTCGTGCTGGCGCTGGTCGCGGGTGCGGCGATCGCCGGCAACGTCCAGGTGGGCATCACGCCGGAATCGATCAGCCGAAGCCGCGGAGAGGATGGCCGTTTCATCGTCCACGATCTCACCGCGGGCATGTGGGAGGACTGGAAGGGACTTCCCCTGGAGGAGACCGGGGTGCTCGAACATCTTCCGCAACTTCGCGGCCTCAGTCAGGACCAGCCGACGCTGGTCGCCCTCTACCGACCCAACTGCGGAGCGTGCCATGATCTCTTCGACGGCTACTTCGGCGAGACCCTCTCCGCCCGCGTGATCGCGGTCGAGATCCCGCCCGCCGAAGGCGTCGAAATGGCGGAATCAGATCTTCCCGAGGACGTCTATTGCGACGGCTGCGTCCGCCTCAAGCTTCCGGAGGGACCGGTGTGGCTCGCGGAGTCGCCGGTGCTCGTCGGGCTCGTCGACGGCAAGGTCGCATGCGTGTCGGTCGACGATTTCCAGCGATGCGTCGACGGCATGGTCGAAGCCGCCGATCTACAGTTCGCCCGGGAACTCGAGAAAGCGAACGCCCGGGACGACGCGGCGTCACCCTGACCGACGACTCGTCGCGATCTCGACCGCGTTCCGAAGCTTCTCCGCCGTGCCGGCGTCGTTGAGCGCCGTCTTCCCGAACCCGGCCACGCCGCCCACGGCTTCCGCCGAGGCCTGGGAAGCCTCGAGGTTCGAAATGAGGGCGGCCGCGACCGCGCCGCCACCGTGCGCCTCGATGAGCTCGATGCCGTCGGCATGCGGAAAGCGGCCGTCGAGGAGTCGGTTGACCAGCAGCACCATCGGTCCGCTTGAACCCGCGATTCGTTCGCGGAGTTCGATTTCGTCGTTCACCGGATGGACCTCGGCGTCGGGAAGCACCCGCTGGACCGCGGTTCGCAGCATCCACGCGTCAGGCGTGCAGTGACCGACTGAAAGCACGGTGATCGGCTGGGTGTCGGATGCTTCGGGGCTCATGAATCGGTCTCCGGATCGACGCCTCGGCGGACGCGAAAGTGTCTGGAAAAGGAGAATCTACTCGACGACGGATTCTGAAGCCGGGTCGTGATGTTCGAACGTCGTCATCCCGCCCCGCAGGGTGAAGTCGAACCCGGGTGCGATTCGGATTCGCCTCGGCGAAGGATCGCCGTCGAGCAGCATGCGGACGACGCCGTCCCAGACCGCCCGGGTCGTCGATGCCGCCGCGGGTTCCAATCCGATCGCGGCGTCGCGGACCAGGGTGCCGATCCGGCCCGGCTCGAGGGCCTCGAAGATCTCGCGTCGCCATGGCGGTGGCCCGAGCCCCGGCTGCGGCGACATCACCTGCGCTTCGGCGGCGACCGCCGCGATCCGACCGGCGGCCCCGGGATGGATCGACTCCAGTCGAGGCAGCACCTCGTGCCGGATCATCTCCCGGGCCCGGTCGCGTCGGTCGTTGGTCGGATCGTGCCGGACCGGCAGTCCCGCGGTCTCGACCAGCGTCGCGATCGCGTCGCGTCGCGCGGCGAGCAGCGGCCGGACCACGCGACATCCCGAGCCGAGCGATCGCTGTTCGGGAATCCCCGCGAGTCCGTCGAGCCCGGTGCCCCGGGCGAGCCGGAGCAGCACGGTCTCCGCCTGGTCGTCGGCGTGATGTCCCGCGAGGACGACCGCGGCGCCGGCATCGATCGCGAGCCGGGTCAGGGCCGACCAGCGCGCATCCCGGGCGGCGGACGACGACACGCCCCCATCGTTGGGACTCGACCAGTCGAGCCGCGTCGACTTGAAGGGGATCTCGAGCGCGTTCGCGAGCGTCTCGACCGCCCGAGCATCCGCGGCGGAGTCCGACCGGAGCGCATGGTCGACGTGTCCCACCACCGGACGCAGGCGTCTGGGTTCACGCCGCCGCGCGAGGGCGGCGACGATCGCCAGCAACGCCGTCGAATCGATGCCGCCGCTCACCGCGACGAGCACCGGTCGATCGTCTCGGATGTCGCAGGCTTCGAGGCGTCGTTCGACCAGCCCCGCCAGCGGCGATCGCGATGCCGCGAGCTCGACGCGTTCCCGATCGACGCCTTCCCGGCCGACGATCGGATCGACCTCGGGCTCGCGCTTCGATTTCAGCCCCCTGCTCACGGGTCTCGTCGCCCGTCCGGTCCGGCGGGCGGTGCGTCGCGGCTCGCCGGCTCGGAGGCGTCGGGAGTCAGGGTGACCCGGACCGTGGCACGGACCGCGTCGTCGGACTGGACCGAGGTCGACCACTCGACGTTCTCGAATCGCGTGAGGATCGAGGAGAGCCGCGCGAGGATCGCCGCATCCGCCGACGCGTTCGGATCCGAGGATTCGGCGCGAAGACCCGCGAGGTCCCCCACCTGAAGGCCCAGTCGGGCCGGACTCGCGACGCCCTGGCTGCACGCCGGAGCCGCGTCACCCGACGCCTCGACGTTCACGCTCTCGATCGCCCGTCCCACCCGCCGAACGATGCCGGGCGAACTTCCGACCACCAACCACGTGTCGCCGTCGAGTTCGGTGCCGACGTCGGCGTCGACGGGGCCAACCCGGCGAATCACCAGTTCAGGCTCGTCGCGATGGACGCCGGGTGCCGGTCGAAGGACGCGGCGAAGCCGTCACCGAGATCCAGATGTCGGATCTCGTCCCGCGCGACGCGGACCCGGATCGGTCCGTTCGGATCGATCGGACCGATGGGCGTCGAGGTCTCCACGCCCGATGGTCGCGACGCGAGCGCCGTTCCGGAATCGAACATCCAACCGTGGACCATGGCGTCGAAGGCCGGCGGCGACATCCGCGGGGACGTCTCCGCACGACACGGGATCGCGATGCACATCGCGGGAACCTCGATCAATCCGATCTTCGGGATCCGGACGGTCTCGCCGTCGAGCACCACCAGCCGACGCGTCGCCAGCGAGCGACGCACCTGCGGCGGCGGCATCAGTTCGGGCATCTGCGCCGAGAGTCGGATCAAGGTCTGGTCGAGCACCCCGACCCCGGACTCGAGCATCGCCACCGCGACGCGACCGCGCAGCGACGGGATCAGGCGGGCATCGACCCGTCCCCGCGTTCGAGCGGGCAACGGACTCGCGTCGTACCGCCCGTCGATCTCGATCGAAGCCTCCGTCGGCCCGAGCGGCGTCAGCGCGAGCCGGGTCGCGCCACCGGTCGGCGCGTCGTGTCGAAGTCGGACGCGGATCCTCGCCGGCTCTTCCGTCGCCGCGGCGGCGGACGCGATGACGGCCCGTTCAGAAGCGCCGTCGAGCCACGGTGAACCCGTCGGTGCGAGCAACACCCAGTCGCCGGCGATCGCCAGATCGATCCGTTCCGCGGCGAATCGGAATCGTCCGAAGCCGAGGGGTCTCGCTTCGGCGCGACGAAGCCTCGACTGGAGCTTCGAGGCGTTCGACCAGCGGGCTGCGTGGATCCATTGCGATCCGGTGGTGTCGATCGCATGCAGGCGTTCGGCGGAGGCGATCCCGAGGCGGTCGACGAGCCCGGAGGCGCGGGACCAGCCTCGTTCGGCGTTCGGCACGTTCATGCCCAGCAACTCGATCACCACGCCGCGCCAGCGGACGTCGTGCTCGCCCGCCGCACCCATCCGGAGGATCACCCGCGACTCCTCCGGGGCGATGGCGAGTTCTTCGATCATCGTGCTCGCGGCCGCCGACACCGAAACGACCGGCACCAGGAGGGCGAGGGCCGCGAGCCGCCGGCATGCACGGGACATCCGGCCACGTCTCGCAGGGAGGCGGGGTGGGATTCGGTCGGACTCGAGACTGTCGGAGGGACGGACGCTCATGGTGGTCGAAGACGAGGCGATCTGTGGTGGGATCCGGCGTGCCGCGACGGGCTTCCGGCCGACGATTTCAGGTCGACCGACCGGGAGCGGCGGCGACCACGCCTTGGTACCGGCCGCCGGGACCTTCGGTTGCCGATTCACCGGAATTCCCATCCTGAACGTCTTCGCCGGACGGATCGACGGAGAGTCGCTGGAAGGCGCCCTCGATCGAGGTCGCCGCGGTCGCCGGCACGTCCTCGGACGCCCGGCCGTCGGACCACCGGCTCATCAATGCGGCGGCACCCACCACCGCCACCACGCCGATGACGGCGCCGAGCGTTCGTCGAGCATCTCGATCGAGCCGAGGTGCGGGCGATTCCGGCTCGACGTGATCGAGCCTCGCCATGACCGCGTTGCGGAACGCATCCGGATCCGGTCGCCGTTGGTCCCGTCGACTCATGGCCTCACCCCGGCTTCCACTCGATCGACGACTTCGTCGGGAACCGGGTTCTCGTCCTCGAAACGCGCCGGGTCGAACCGGCCGTCTTCGATCACTGCCGCACTCATCCGACGCCGCGCCCGGAAGAGATGGCTCTTGATCGTGCCGACCGGCAGTTCGAGCCGGAACGCGATCTCCTGGATGGAGAGTTCCCGGCCATGGAAGAGTTCGACGATTTCACGTTGCCGCGGATTGAGGGCCGCCAGGCCCACCGCCACCGCACCGGCGACGTTCGAACGGTGTTCAGACGTCTCCGCCAGGGCTTCCGGACCGTCATCCTCACCGGGACGGGATCCGACCACGTCGCTGTCGGGAATGGGACGGAACTTCTGGATGTGGTTGATCCAGAGCCGACGGGCGATGGTGAAGATCCAGGTGCTGAAGCGGAACCGTTCGTCGAAACGGTCGAGATTCCGGAGCACCCGCACGAACGCCTCCTGCCCGATGTCCTCCGCGACGTCCTCGCGGCGGGTCAATCGAAGCAGGAAATGGTGCAGCGAATCCCGATGCCCGTCGATCAGGGCACCGAGCGCCGCGGCGTCGCCGCGCTTCGCTCGTTGAATGAGCTCGAGTTCGTGGGCCCGTTCCATCACCAGAGTCTATCGGCTCCCGGCCCCGAATCCCGGGAAAGCGGGCGGGATCGATCCGACGACGAGCCTCCGGAACCCTGCGAGCGGGATGCTCGATCGGGTTCGGAGGCTCGGCGAGTGGATGAATCAGGCGGCTCAGGCGGCCCGGGAGGCCCGTTTTCCCCGTCCGACGGTCCGTTGTTCCGGAATCGCCCGTCGCGCGGGATCGTCGAGGATCGCGGCTCGAAGATCCGGATCATCGGTCGCCCAGAGATCCGCACCGATCTCCTCGGCCAGTCCCGGCGCCCGGGCGAAGATTCCCCCGCCCACCGCGATCTGCAGATCGGGGCATGCGTCGATCGTTCGGATCGTGTCGATCAATTCGCGGATTCCCGGAATGTCGGTCGGGCAGGAGGCGAACAGCAGGAGGACGTCCGGCGCCCAGGTTCCGACCGACGACTGGATCTCGTCGGACGGCACCCCGCCGCCACCGAACCGGACCTCGTGACCATCGCACTCGAGTTCCGCGGCCATGATCTCCGCCTGCAGCATCTCGAATCCGCCGGAGCCGCTGAAGATCACGATTCGCCGGCCGTCCTCGCCGAGCGACGGCGCCCAGTCCGCAAGCCGTTCGATCACCCGCGATGTCGCGAGCCGCATCGAACCCAGCATGATCGCGACCGCCGCCGCGGTCGCACGGTCCTCTCTCGAAACGGCTTCAAGGCTTCGTAGCGCCGGTGAGATCACGTCGGAAAGAACGTGTCGCGGATGATCGTCCGAATGGTCGATCGCTTCATCGAGAAAAACACGCAGGTTCGCCCGGTCGCCACGGAGGGCGAGTTCGAGCAGACGGTCGACTTCCCTGTCGTCAGTCATGTCGTCACTCCACAAATGCGCTGAAGGTCGGATCCTCCGGCCGGACGCCTGATCGCGAATGATGGAATCCTCCATCGAAGGGGGGCACCAGAAGAAGCGTGCTCGCCCGCGATCGTTTCAACCCGCGAGTGGTGTTGGGGCCAATACCCCCGGCGCCACCGTCACGATCGGAACTCCGACCGTCGAGACGCCGGATGGATCAGGATTCCCGGACGGCGAGCGACGCGACGCAGACCCCGAAGGTCAGCGGGACCTGGCGGACCACCTCGAGTCCGGCCGATCGCATCATGCCCGCGAGATCCGCGGGGGAATGGAAGGTCTCGATCGATCGAGGCAGGTACCGATACGCCCCCGAACCGTCGCGGGCCACGAGCGAGGCCGTGAGCGGCATGATTCGATTGGTGTAGAGCCGGTTGCCCCACCGGACGAACGGGTTCCGGGGTTCGGCGAACTCGAGGATCACCAGGCGTCCGCCGGGGCGCAGCACCCGCGCGAACTCGCCGATCGCGACCTCGGGATCGGTGACGTTCCGGATTCCGAAGGCGATCGTGACCACGTCGAAGCGGGCATCCTCGTAGTCGAGTCGCATCGCGTCGGCATGGACGTATCGGGGTCGACGCTCGGGATCGAGCCGGTCGGCCTTCACGCGGGCCTGGTCCAGCATCTCCGGGGTGAAGTCGCCGCCGATCACCTCGCCCGCGTCGGTTCCGGCGAACGCTTCGGTGAGGTCCCCGGTGCCGCAGGCGACGTCGAGCACCGCGTCGCCGGGGCGGACCCCGGCGAGGGCCACGGTCCGGGCCCGCCAGCGCTGGTCCAGTCCGAACGAGTGCAGCCGGTTGTTGAGGTCGTAGGAACCGGAGATCGACGCGAACATCGAACGCACCTTGCCCGCCTTGTCGCTGGACTGGTGCGGATTCTCCGCCAGCTCCGCCTCGTTCCAGGCGATGGAGCCCGAATCGGTCGGGCGGGCGTCGATGTCTGGCCGCTGATTCATGTCGCGAGTATAGGCATCCGGGCGATATCGCCGATGCAAGGTCGTGAGGAGGGTTTGCCAGACCGATATTCGGCTGGACCCTGCTTCGGATTCGATCTCGGGACGGGTGGTCGAGTAGAATCAGGATCGAACGGTTCGACCTCGCACACGTGTGCCGGCTCGTTCCGGGAATTGGAATGCCACGCACCATGGTGATTGACGCACAGACGCGGATCTGGCCTTCGGTCGACCGACTTGGTCGAGAGACCTCGGAGATTCTCCGCCGTGCCCGGGCCGATCGCTGGATCAAGGAATCAGCGGAACCGGAGCAGCTTCAGGACAGCCTCGACTGCGTCGACGGCGCCCTGGTCTTCGCGTACCGGGCCGATCGTCAGGACGCCTGCGTTCCCAATGAATGGGTCGCGGAGGTCGCGTCGAAGAGCCGCGGACTCCTGATGGGCGTCGCGGGCATCGATCCGCTCGCGAACGACGTCTTCGGCGAAGTCGATCGTGCCGTCGAAATGGGCTTCGTCGGCATCACCGTCTGTCCCTCGGATCAGGGCTTCCACCCCACCCACTCCAGCGCCATGCGACTCTGGGAGCGATGCGAATCGCTCGGGCTTCCGGTCTTCGTGTCGCGACCCGGGCCCGTCGGTCCCGGCGCAGTCCTCGAGTTCGACCGACCGCTCGCGTGGGACGAAGTCGCCCGCAGCCTGCCCGGTCTCTCGGTGGTCCTCAGCGGCATCGGTGCGCCGTGGGTCGAGGAGACCCTCGTGCTGCTTCAGAAGCACGCCCGGATCTTCGCCGACACCGCGGGCCTCGTGCATCGCCCCTGGCAGTTGTTCCAGGCCCTGCTCGGCGCAAACAGCATGGACATCGTCGACAAGCTGCTCTTCGCGAGCGGCTGGCCGACCGAGACGCCCGCCAAGGCGATCGAGACGATCTACTCGATCAACGCGTTCAGCCAGGGCACGCAGCTTCCGGGGATTCCCCGGAGCCAGTTGCGATCCATCGTCGAGCGCGACGTGGCGACCACCCTCGGCATTCCGATCGCCGGCGGCCGCGCGACGCCGACCGATCCGCCGACGTTGACGCCCTCCAGCGTCGCCGACGCCTCCGGCGAGGCCACCGGCGACTCGACGAGTGACTGACGCCATCCACCGCTTCCGCCTCCTCGGACTCACCGCCGTCGGCATCGTCGCCACCGCGCTGCTCGGCTCGTGCGCGCCCTCCACCACCGCCGGACTGGTGACGCTCACCTCGCGGACCGCGACGCCGGTGCAGCTGACGACCTCCTTCGCCCACGGCGCCTACACCGTCGACCCCGCGAAGACCTCGCTGATCCTCAGCACCGTCTCGCTCGATCGACTGGCGGACCGCGACTTCGAGCAGGCCGAGGTCGTCCACGTCGAATTCCTGTGGCGACCACGGGCGGGCCGCACGCCGGTCAGCGCCGACGCCACCAACCTGAGCATCCGCTACGTGGTGCTCGTCGACGATCAGATCGGCCTCTACGGCGGCGGCGGCTTCGGCTGGCCGCGCGGCACCGCGGGCGATGCCGGCTTCGGCGTGACGATCTCAGGATCGAATCTCGCCCTGCTCGATTCCACCGACGGATTCCGAGACCTGCTCACGCCGGCCCGACTCGCCGGCCGGCTCGATGCGAGACTGGACGAGACCGCGGCGATCCGACTCCGCGACATCGTGAGCCAGATCGTCACCGACGGTCTGGGCCGGACCCGATGGGTCGACGCCACGGGTTCCGACGACGCTCATCCGGAACTCCCCCCGGAACTCGCCCGGATGCTGGTCGCGATGTCGCCGCCCCCCGCCATCGACGCGGACTGAGATCGCGTCACTTTCAAACACATCGCGTCACAGTGCGCCGAACCGCGTGGAGCTCGAAGCGGCCTTCCGACCTCGATTCCTCCTCGATCTTTCCTCGTTCTCTCGGGACCGGCCGCTCAACCGCCGGAGGATGCCTCGACGATCGCGTCCGCGAGCGGCACCAGCATCACCGCGGCCTCGCTCGCGGGGTCGGGCAGTTCCCGGGGTCTGACCGCGGCGAGACGATCGTGTTCCCAACCGGGCGTCGACGTGGGAATTCGATCGACGGTCGCCCGATACACGACCTCCCAGGTTCCCACCTCGTCATCACGAAGAATCGCCATCGGCACCGGTTCGTCCACCGCATCGAGCCCGCATTCCTCGCGGAGTTCACGACCGAAGACCAGTTCCGGCCGCACCGTTCCGTCGGCTTCGGGCGGGACCCCGCCACCCGGCAGGAACTCCCAGCGTCCGGGATAGGATCCGCTCCGCTCGCTTCGCAGTCCCGCGAGGAACCGGCCGTTCGACGTCGAATCACCGCGGATCAGGCACAGGCCCTTCACGCCCAGCGGACGGATTCCGGTGTCGATCCCTCGGGACCGGACCGCGAGAAAGCGATAGCTCGAGGGTGCCAGGTGCACGGTCGCGCCGCCATGACCGTTTCTAACCACGCCGAGCACGTGGAGCACCTCGCCGTCGTGGTACCGCGGGTTCTCGGCACGCAGCGATTCCCACGCGTCGTCGACGCGGTCCAGATCGACGGACTCGGGTATCCATCGATCGGGAACCGTGTTGAAGACGGGCGGCCGTCGCAGGCGGATGAGTCGCCCGGGGTCGGGATTCATCGACTCAGGACGCTTCCCCCGCCGCGTCGCCTTCCTCCTGCAGGTAGGTGCGCGGACGGTACAGCCAGCCGACGGGAACGAACAGGATCGCGGTGCCGAGCATCACGTAGGTGAAGAACCAGAAGTAGCTCGCCCCCTGCAGCAGATTCGCACCACCGATGTCCCAGCGAATGGAATAGTCGAAGTCCGAGGTCTCGTTGATTTCATCGGTCTCGACCGATCCGGTCTCCACCTCGGCGGCCGCCGCGGCGGCGCCCTCCGCGGCAAGTTCCGCCTTGCGGCGTTCGAGCCAGGTGGTCTCGGGATGCGCCCATGCGAGGAAGTCCGATGATTCGGCGGAGGCCGCCTCGCGCTGCTGCTGGGCGACCGTCTTCGAGTTCACGGTCACCTCGGCTCGGATGTCGTACTCGCTCTGCCAGACCTGGTCCGGACCGTCGGAGGTGATGTCGAAACTCCCGCTGGTCTTGATCGCGTAGCGGATCTGACCGCCCCACGGATCGAGGAGTCCCGTCACGATTTCGGTGCCTTCCTCGGTGTTGGGAAGCCGATCTTCCTTCTTCCAGAAGTCGCTGATTCGATCGACGCCGTCGCGAATGACCTTCGCCTCGCCCTGGACGAAACCGGTCATGGTGCCGTCCGGTGCGAATCCGAGCTTGATGTCGTCCTCGGAACCCAGGACGCCGTCGACGCCCGCCTCGGTGATCGCGAAGCCCTCGCCCGGGATCGACTCGTGGCGGTAGCCGGCCTGCTCGGCGATGGCCGAGGGTGCGAGGGTCGATCCCTCCTCGGGGTTGGCGATGGCCGAGGCGACGGCCTTGACGCCGTCCGCGTTCGAGTCCATCAGGATCACCGAGTTCACCCCGGCGGTGAACAGATTGCCGAGCGAGACACTGATCAGGAAGAGCGCCATGATCACCGACTTCATCGTCTTCGGCGCCTGGGTGTAGGAGAACTCGAGACAGGTGATCGAGACCATGACCTCGGACGCGGTCAGGATGGCGTAGGCGGCGATCTGCCAGCCGATGCTCGGACGCAGCCCGGCGTCGATCGAGGCCTGCACGATCGACACCATCGCGAAACCGACGACCATGACGAAGAGCCCGATCGAGATCTTCCGGATCGGCGTCAGCTTGAAGACCTTGTTGATCAGGGGATAGACGATGAAGGTGAAGAGCGGAATGTAGATCAGGATCATGATCGGATTCACGGCCTGGATCTGCGAAGCGAGCCACGTCACCCCGAGCCAGTCACGGTCGAGGTCCTCGGCCTGGAGGACCCACGACGAACCGGTCTGATCGAAGAGGGCCCAGAAGACCGCGACGAACACGTAGATCACGCCGAGCTTCAGGATCGCGCTGATCCCCTGCCAGCTGAAGGTCTCGCGGAACCACTTCATTCCGCCCGCGGGGACGTGGACGAACTTCTTGCGACCGCACCAGAAGAGGAACGTCGCGATGCACATCAGCACGCCGGGGACGCCGAACGCGAGATGCGGCCCGTACCACTCGAGGAACCACGGGGTGAGCAGGGTCGAGACGAACGCGCCGACGTTGATCGAGAAGTAGAACCAACCGAAGATCTTGCTGAGCATGTGCCCGTTGGAAGCGCCGAACTGGTCGCCGACGTGGGCCGACACGCAGGGCTTGATGCCGCCGGAACCGAACGAGATCAGCCCGAGACCGAGGAACAGCATCCAACCCGGATCGATCCCCTCGCCGAGCCCCATCAACGCCAGGGCCCCGTGACCGATGCAGTAGACGATGCTCAGGATCATGATCGTCAGGTACTTACCGAGCAGGATGTCGCTCAGGAGCGCGCCGAGGATCGGCGTGAAGTAGACCGCCGTCGTGAACAGGTGGTAGTTCGCGATCGCGTCGGTGTCGGACATCGGCTCGTTGCCGCCCGCGCCCGGGAGCAGGCTCAGGTAGGTCGTCATGAAGACGACCAGGATCCCCTTCATGCCGTAGAAGCTGAATCGCTCCGCGGCCTCGTTGCCGATGATGTAGGGAATGCCGCCGGGCAGCTTCTTGGTGGGGACCGGGGCCGTGAGATAGGTCGACATGCGGGCTGCTCCAGGGGTGAACCTGCGAGGATACCGGCTCGGGAGGCCCGGAGGCGGCCGCGCCCGCCTCCCGGATTCCGCCCGAGGCTCAATCCCGGACCAGGGTCAGCCGATCGCGATCCTTGCGGACCCCTGGAAAACGTATCGCCTTGTTGTGGAGCACGCACCAGACCCCGCCCGCGAGCAGCTGCACCGCGATCAACGCCTCGGTCATGTTCTGGACGGCATCCGACTGCCGGAGCTCGTAGGGCCGCATCGCCCCGGTCAGCACCACCGGCTTGTCGGTCTCGCCCAGTCGCTCGTGGATGAGGTGACCGGTGTCGGCGAGCCGATCGGTCCCGTGGACGACCACGACGCCGTCGTTCTCGGCGAGGACGTGTTCGACGGTCGTCGCGACCAGCGACATGTCCGCCTCGCTCATGTCGAGGCTGTCCTTGTTCATGAGCGAGATCCGGCGGATCTCGACCCCCCCGAGTTCGAGCTGCGACAGCAGCACGTCGAGGATGTTGTACTCGTTGCTGAGCGAACCGCCCAGCTCGTCGTAGGTCTTCTCGATGGTTCCGCCGGTGGACACGATCGCGACCTTGAAACCGCCGGTCCTGCTTGGCGTGCTCGACTTGCTTGGCATGGGCCGGATGGTAGCGGGTCGCCGGATCAGGGGCGGATCGCGAACTCACGCTGCTCGGGCCGGAAGCACACCCGGTCGTCGCACGCCTGCCAGCCCACCACGAACACGACGGTGGACGCGGCGTCGTCCGGCGCGACCACGAACGGGATCTCGATCCGCGCCTCGTGGACGCGGACCCCGTCCCGCCACGGTTCGCCCGCCGGCCAGTCGACTTCGATCGAACCGCCCGACACGACCTGGATCGAGAGTCCGACCAGCCCCGCGGATTCCGGGGTGTCGCCACCGGGCTCGTGGGCGTTGACGTGCTGTCCTTCGGGGATGTCGATGCGGAGCAGGTAGGACCCGGCCGCGTCCCCCTCGACGATCGAGGGCTCGACCACCGTGACGTCCGGACGGACCGTCGGCTCGGCCGGAGTCGCGACGGACGCCGGTCGCGGAAGCCGCGCGGGATCGATCGCGGCGAGTCGTTCGACCGCGATCACGCTGCGGGCCGCACCGCTTGGATTCGCGGCGATTCCACCGGACATTCCGGCGAGGGCCGTTTCCGCGGTGTCGAGGTACCGCACGTCGCCGGTGAGTCTCGCCAGTTCGATCACGTCGAGCAGCATGGTGCCGGCACCGCTGGGCACCGCCCCGTCGTTGATGTTCGACGCGCGGACGATCAGGTCCGACTGACCCGCCTGGGTGTCGTACCAGCCGCCACGCTCGTCGTTCCAGAATCGCGAGCGAGCCGCCTCGACCAGCGCCGCGGCCTGTTCGATCCGACGCGGATCGCCGGTCGCCCGATGCAGGGCGAGCAGTCCCTCGACGAGCAGCGCATAGTCCTCGAGGAAGGCGTCGATCTGAACGACGTCCCCCCGGGCGGTGCGGTTGAGTCCGCCGTCCGCACGACCGAGCCTCGCAAGCACCGCATCCGCGGCGCGATCGGCGGCGTCGACGTACGCCGACTCGCCGAGCACCCGGCCGCCGTCCGCGAATCCCTTGATCATCAGGCCGTTCCAGCTCGCGAGGATCTTGTCGTCGAGCGCGGGCTGCGGCCGGCCCTCCCGGGTCGCGAGCAGCGCCGCATCGATCGTCGCCCGCCGCGTCGCGAACGTCGCGGGATCCATGCCCATCGCGGCGGCGACCACCTCGGGGCGATCCCGGAGCCGAAGCACGTTCGACGGCGGCGCATCGGGATGATGCGGGTCGCGGAAGTTCGATCCCGCGTCGAGGCCGTAGAGCGCGAAGGCGAAGTCCACCTCCGAGCCGAGCCCCGCTTCGACGAGCGATGCCCGCATCTCGTCGGTGGTCCAGATCTGGGTGCCGCCCTCGCGGGCGTCGACCTCCGCGTCCTGCGCCGACCAGAACGCACCGTCCTCGTCGGTCATTTCGCGACCGACGTAGTCGAGGATCCCGCGGACCACTTCCGCGTGATAGGGATCACCCGTCCGGGCATGGGCCTCGGCGTAGATCGACGCCAGCTGCCCGTTGTCGTAGAGCATCTTCTCGAAGTGCGGAACGGTCCATTCCCCGTCGACCGAGTACCGGTGGAAGCCGCCCGCGACCTGGTCGTGGATCCCGCCGACCGCCATCCGGTCGAGGGTCCGGGTCAGCGCGGCGCGAAGCTCCGGGGACGTCGCCCCGACTTCGAGCAGCAGTTCGAGATAGACGGGCTGCGGGAACTTCGGCGCGCCGCCGAAACCACCCTGCTCGGCGTCGTGGAACTGCATCAGCCCCGCCGCGGTGCGGGCCGCCAGTCCGGGATCGAGCGGCGTCGGTTCGACCGTGGCCGAGAGCTGCTCGCGAACCAGTGCCGCGATTCGTCCTCCCTGCGCCGCGATCTCCTCGCGCTGCGTCCCCCACGCGGTGGCGACGTTCTGGAGCAGTTGCTTGAAACTCGGGCGACCGTAGGCCGGTTCGGGCGGGAAGTAGGTGCCCACCAGGAACGGCTCGAGGGTGTCGGGATTCAGGAACGCGTTGAGCGGCCAACCGCCCGACGGCCGACCCTCGGTGGCCTGGGTGTAGATCTGACACGCCGCCATGTGGATCTCGTCCACGTCCGGCCGCTGCTCCCGGTCCACCTTGATGCAGACGAAGTCGCGATTCATCAGTTCCGCGACGGAAGGATCCTCGAAGCTCTCACGCTCCATCACGTGGCACCAGTAGCACGTCGAGTAGCCGATCGACACGATGATCGGCACGTCGCGCCGCCGAGCCTCCTCGAAGGCCTCCGGCCCCCAGGGCCGCCAGTCCACGGGATTCCACGCATGCTGGAGGAGGTAGGGACTGGTCTCGTCGATGAGACGATTGGGCTTTCGATCGCCGTCACCGGCCCCATGGCCGGTCGCGTGCTGGTTCATCTTCTGATCCGGATTCGATTTTGATTCGAGCACGGCCCCGTCGGCCGGAACGGAGGCGGCCGGCCCCGAGCGAGGACCGGATTCCGCGGATTCACCGCAACCCACGAAGCCCGCGGATCCCACGAGTCCCGTGATCGCGAGGCCCGCGATCGCATGAACCCCGCGCCGACATCTCCCGTCTCGCCGGAACGCCATCGGTCATTCCTCCTCGGAGGCGCCGTCGGAGGATCCACCCTGCTGGTAGACGAAGCCGACCACCGCGGCGGCGAGCACGACCATCGGAAGCACCCCGGGATGCAGGAGCAACTGCTCGTGCACGCTCGGCGCGATCGACTCCGAATGAAGCAGCAGGGCGACCGCCCCCATCACCAGCATCGCGGCACCGCCGACGCTCGTGAAGAGGATCACCACGATCCGGAAGAAGATGAAGCTCAGCAGCGCGAGGCAGATGAACCCCATGCCCGCACCGGCCCACGCGAGATCGGACTCGGCGGGATTGAAGAACGACCAGAGCGTCGCCCCGATGCCCGCGCCGGCGATGCCCGCGAAGACCGCGACGGTGTACTTGAGGAGCGGCGACGCGATCGCCGCGAGCAGGACGCCCAGCGCGATCGCGACCACCGTCGACTTCCCGAGGTCCTGACTGATCATCCGCCCGACCGCGAAGCCGAGCATGAGGGAGAGCAGGACCACGACGATCTTGTGCCACTTGTATCCCTTGAAGACACAGGCCGCGCCGACGCCGGTGACCACGACCGCCCCGACCAGCGGCAGCGATTCCAGCATCGCGACGATCTCGTCGGGACGCCGGACGAGGTCCAGCGAGTTCATCATGGTGTCCCAGGAATGAGCGAACGTGAAGTCCGCGACCTGGGCGAGGGTCGTCGATGGCATGGAACCGGCTCCGGCGCGGACGGGGGATCGCATCGACGAAACGCGATTCCCATCCACGGACAGCGTTCTTCATCGGCCGGACCCCCGGCTCACGGCCAGATATGAGCGACGAATCGGGCTTTTCGAGCCCCTGAGGCCGATCGAGCGATCACTCAGGCCTCGGCGGCGGGGGTCTCGGGCTTCGGCTTGCCGAGGCCCTGCACCAACAGGCCGGCACCGGCCAGAACCCCCCATGCCAGAAGCATCAGGAACGGGGACGGCAGTGATCCCGCCGGGCCGTATCGCGCCCATGCGGCCCCGCCCGCGGCCATCACGAGCCACCCGCCGAGCATCGAGGTTCCGATGGTCGCCACCGGCGTCGGGAAGACGAGTGCAAGCAGGAATCCACCGAGGCCGACCACCACCGCGGTGGCGAGGACCAGATCGAGCGTTCCCTTCGAGACGTTCGCGGTCCGGGTCTCCCACCAACCCGGGATGCCGCCGAAGGACGCCTCCACCATCTCGCCCAGTCGACGTCGCGCCGCCTGGATCCGGTCGAGTCCCTCCGTCGCGATCGCATCGACCGCGGCATCGCTGACCGTGTCGATCGCGGCGTCCCGTGCGGCGTCGAGGGAATCGCTCATCTCACCGGCGATCGTGGAATCCGATGATTGCTGGAAACGCAGGCCGACCGGTGCGGTGTCCGCGGTCGACGCCGGGCCCGCATCGACGCCGAGCACCACCGCCGCGACGAGGAGGACCGCCCCGCTTCCCACCACGCCCACCATCAACGCGAGCATGACCCGGGCGAAGATCGCCGCCAGCACGCCGCCGAGCAGCGGCATCCCGACGACCCAGGCGAACGGTGGGATGCCGACCGCGAGCAGCCAGCCGGGCAGCGTCCCGTCCCGCGTGGCGCCCGCGAGCCTGATTCCGAAGATCGCGCCGACCACCCCGGCGGCGAGAATCACGCACGGACGGAAGAGCCGCCCGCCGAGGAGCAGCAGCACGACGCCGACCCCGGCCACCACCAACAGGGTCAGTGGTTCGACCGAAGCCCAGTCGCCGGCGACCGGATCCGGCGACGCCGCGAGTTGATCGGAGTGTTCCTGCACGCTGTTCGACATCGACCGAATCGACGCGGGGGCGACAGCGATCGCCGGGCGGTTCGTCGGTTTCCCGTACTGTTCCCGGTATGAGCGACGACCCCGCCGGCGATCCCCCGCCCGATCTCGACCATCTTCGAACCCTGATCGACGACCTCGATCACCGCCTCGTCGAACTCCTGAACGAGCGGGCCCGGGTGGTGGTGGACGTCGGCCGTGCCAAGCACGGCGACGGCACGCCGATCTACGCGCCGGACCGCGAATCCGCGGTGCTCGGTCGCGTGCTGGCGGCGAACGCCGGCCCGCTTCCGGAACGGACCCTCGAAGGCATCTGGCGGGAACTGATGTCCGGTTCCTTCCGGCTCGAACGCCCCCTCCGCATCGGCTACCTCGGCCCCGAAGGCTCCTTCAGCCATCTCGCCTCCCTCCGTCACTTCGGTTCGAGCACCGAACTCGCCCCGATGACCGCGATCCGGTCGGTGGTCGAGGAGGTCATGCACGACCGGGCCGACTACGGCCTGGTCCCCTACGAGAACTCGATCGGCGGCTCGATCACCGAGACCCTCGACGCGATCGCCGAGCTCGACGCGCCGGTCTGCGCGGAGTCCATGGTCGCGATCGACCAGTCGCTGATGGCCAACTGTCCCACCGAGGAGATCCACGCGGTCGCCAGCAAGCCCGAAGCCCTGTCGCAATGCGGGAAGTTCCTCGCCGCGAACCTTCCGCACGCGGAGATCATCGAGACCTCCAGCACCTCCGCCGCGGTGATCCGCGCCGCGACCGCGTCGAGGACCGCCGCGATCGGATGTCGGCTCGGCGGCGAGATCCACGGCGTGAAGGTCGTCTTCGATCGGATCCAGGACCGACGCGAGAACATCACCCGCTTCCTGGTCATCGGACGACAGGCGCCGGGCCCGACCGGCAACGACCGGACCACCGTCCAGTTCCAGACCATGAACCGCCCCGGAGCGCTGGTCGACGTGCTCGCATCCTTCCGCGACGCGGGGGTGAACCTCACCCACATCGACAAGCGGCCGTCGCGGATGGACAACTGGCAGTACACCTTCTTCATCGATCTCGAAGGGCACCAGGCGGAACCCACCGTCGCGGCGGCGCTGGAGGACGCCCGCGCCCATTGCGCGAGTCTC
The DNA here is from genome assembly GCA_029248335.1 of Phycisphaerales bacterium. Taxonomy (GTDB): domain Bacteria; phylum Planctomycetota; class Phycisphaerae; order Phycisphaerales; family SM1A02; genus UBA12014. The sequence continues at coordinate 13,733 of JAQWJM010000081.1, read as the reverse complement.
CACGTGCGCGGTTCCTATCCGAGGGCGACCCGGGTCCTCTGAGACCGCCGCGGCGCCGAGCGCGTATCCTCGACCGCCATGGACCACTTCGAACACCGTGACGCCCGACTCCACGCCGAGGACGTCGACGTCCGCGAGATCGCCGACGCCGTCGGCACCCCCGCGTTCGTCTATTCGACCGCGACGCTCCGCACGCACTTCGAACGGTTCCGGGACGCGTTCGCCCCCATCGATCCGTTGATCTGCTTCGCGGTCAAGAGCAACGCCAATCTCGCGGTGCTTCGCCTGCTGGGCGAACTCGGCTCGGGCATGGACGTGGTGAGCGGCGGCGAGCTCCACCGGGCCCTCGAAGCCGGAATCCCCGCCGATCGCTGCGTGTTCGCCGGGGTGGGCAAGACCGAGACCGAACTCGACGCGGCGCTTCGCGCGGGCGTGGGATCGATCAACGTGGAGAGCGAGCAGGAGCTCGAGGTCCTCGCCTCGGTCGCCCGTCGCCTCGGCGTCGTCGCGCCGGTGTCGATCCGCGTGAATCCCGACGTCGATCCCCACACCCACCACCACACCACCACCGGGACGCGGGAGACCAAGTTCGGCATCGACGCCGAGCGGGTGCCCGCGGTGTTCGAGACCGCTCGACGCGAGCCGGCGGTCGACGCCCACGGACTCCACGTCCATCTCGGTTCGCCGATCTACGACACCGCGCCGTACGTCGAGGGGATCCGTCGACTTCTCGAACTCGCCGATCGGATCGAGGGCGAGGGTTCCCCCATCACCCGCCTGGACATCGGCGGCGGATTCGCCGCGGACTACGAGACCGGTCGCGCCCCGGACGCCGCGGCCTACGCCGACGCGATCGTGCCATTGCTGCGGGACCGGGTGGCCCGTGGACTTCGAGTGGTGATCGAACCCGGCCGCGCGATCGCCGCGAACGCCGGCATCCTGCTGCTCCGCGTCGTCGCCCGGAAGACCTCCGGACGCAAGACGTTCGTGGTCTGCGACGGCGGCATGAACGCCCTGCTGCGGCCGAGTCACTACGACGCGTTCCACTTCGCGTGGCCGGTCGCGCCGCCGCCGTCCCAGGTCCCGCCGCGACGGGCCGAACGGCCGGACGTGGCGGATCTCGAGCAGGTCGACGTCGTCGGACCGATCTGCGAGACCGGCGACTTCCTCGCCCGCGACCGGTGGCTCCCCCGACTCGACCGGGGCGATCTCCTCGCGGTCTACTCGACCGGTGCCTACGGGATGACCATGGCGAGCCGGTACAACGCGATGCCGCTCCCGGCCGAGGTCCTCGTCGACGGGGACGTCCACCGCGTCATCCGGCGGCGGGAGACGTTCGAGGATCTGATCGCCCACGAGCGTTGAGTCGCGTGGAATCGTCGCCGAAGCCCGTCCGTCGGACGGTCCAACCCGGCGGCGGATGCGGTCTGGGCCGTTCTCGTCGATAAGAACCGTGGTTTTCGACCTCTCGGTCAAGTCGCCACCCCGCTGGTCCGATGCCACCTCCGGACCGCCGGGTTCGCGTCGACGCCGTCGCGCGCCCGATCCGCGACCGCCCGCCCCCCGGACCGAGACCATGCGATCGAGTGACCACAACGTTCATTTCCACGCCGTCACCCGAATGCGACGCCTCGCCGTCATCGGGACGTCCGCCTTGCTGCTCACCACGCCGGTCGCGGCGTTCGGCGCCGTGGATGACGACGCCTCCCTGAAGACGATCGCGACCGCTCGACTCGACGCGATCCGTGATCATCTGAACACGGCGCAGGATCTCGACGTCATGGTCGCCGCGAGCGTTCACGACGCGGACGGTGCGATCGCCGCCCCGCCGCGGCGTTCGAGCTTCGCCTTCTCGCGACCGAGCGAAACGAACCCCTTCCGCTTCAGCATTCATTCCTGGAGCGGTCCCGGCGGCGGAAGCGATCTCGTCTGCGACGGCACCGGCCTCGTGGTCGGTGATCCCCTGCTCCGCCGCTACGAGCTGCGCACTGCGCCCGACGTGCCCACCGACGTCCTCACGGACGGCGATCTCGCGGCCCGCCTGGGCCTCGGTCCCGCCTTCGTCCTCGCCGCCCTGAGCACCGGAATCCTCGACGACCTCGTGGTCACCGACGAGATCACCCCGTGCACGATCGCCGGCCGTCCCGCCCTCGCGGTCCGATGTCGGACCGCGGAAGCGCCCGACGCGCCGACCCTCGAACTGACGATCCCCCGGGACGGCGCGCCGATTCTCCGCGGCGTGACGATGCCGGTCGACGACACCCACACCGTGGCCCTGGTCTTCACCGACTGGAAGCGAAACGCCGGCCCCGATCGGACCGACGGTGGAAACCGGTTCTCGATGACCCCGCCGCCGAGCTGGGAACGAACGAAATCCCTTCGCGCCGAAGCGACCGGCGCCGCCGCCCAGGCACCGATTCATGCACTGGTGGGCGGAAACGCCCCCCGCCTCGCCATGCGAAACGCCAACGGCGACGCCGTGGACCCGTTCACCGACATGATCGTCCCGGTGGCGATCCTGTTCACCGGCGACGACGCCCTGAACGATCGCGCCGCCCGTGACTTCGCGTCGGTGGTCGGTGGCGACACGCGGATCCGCGGCTACCGGGTCCGACTCGTCGACGATGCATCGAGCGGTCCCGGACTCGATCGCGACCTGGCGATCGAAACGGCTCGCTGCGGCGCCGCGTGGCGCCTCAGCGGACTCCCCACGCTGGTGATCGTGACCCCCGACGGACGGGTCCGCGCCGCCCAGGTCGGCCACCCCGGCCGCGAGGTCTGGGCCGCGCGACTCGATCCGCTGCTCGACCGACTCGCCACGGTGCCCACGACGGGGGATTGAGAACCGACCCGCTTCTAGTAGACGAAGCGAACCGCGATCTGCAGCAGGATGCCCGCCATCGCCCCGGCGATGAGGTCATCGACCAGGATCCCCGCCCCGCCACCGAGTCGCTGCAGCCCGTTCGCGGGCGGCGGCTTCAGGATGTCGAAGACGCGGAAGAGCAGGAAGCCGGCGACCGCCAGCCCGAGATTGAAGACCAGCGGCGATCCGTCCGGACCGAGCGTCGGCGTACCCGCCCATCCATCCGCCACCGCCCACGGAAGGGCGAGCAGCGTGATGGCCTGACCGGCGACCTCGTCGGCGACCACCTGTCCGGGATCCTTCTTTCCAGTCGCACGCTCCGCCGCTTCGCCGAATCGCAGGCAGGCGACGCACCCGATCGCCAGCAGCAACAGCATCGCCACGTCGATCTGCCAGCCCGGCACGCTCGCGGCGGCGAGCGCCGCGGCCACGACCGCAGGCGGCAGCGATCCCCACGTCCCACTCGCGGGCCGAAGGAAACCGAGCCCGCACGACGTCACCGCCATCGCGGGCACGAAGCCCATCGAGCGAATCACCGCGGCGGGTGACGGGCGTGGTGGAACATCGCTCATGAATCCGCTTCCTTGTCGGCGGGGTCGGAGTCAGGTCGGGATTCGGGCTGGTTCGACTCGGAGGAGGCACCCGCATCGTCGCCCCCGAGCACCAGACGGGCCCGCACCAGATACGGCCAGGCCGACCAGACGGTCACCAGGATCGTCGACCAGACCAGGATGTCGCGTACCCCGATCCAGAGCGCCGACTCCAGCGCGAAGGGATTGACCGCGACGAAGAGCGCGAATGGCGCGGTGATGGACTGGAGGACCATCTTCCATTTGCCGGAGGAACCGGCGGAGAAGTCGATGCCGAGCCCTTCGAACACCCCGCGGATGCTGGTGACCAGCAGTTCGCGGGCGAGAATGATCGCCACCATCCAGGGACGCACGCCGGTGGTCATCTGGATCCGCCCGGATTCGTCGTAGGGAAGGAAGAGATAGACGCCGTCGTACTGCGGATCGACGCGCAGGAACGCGGGTGAGGCGAGGAAGATGAACGCGCCGATCACCAGCAACTTGTCACCGAAGGGGTCCATGACCCGGCCGAACACGCTCACCACGCCCCATCGCCGGGCGAGCAGGCCGTCGACGAAATCGGTGATCGCGGCGACCGCGAAGACCACCACGGCCACGTTTCCCCAGACCTGGCGGGTCTCGAGGACGTATCCGCTCGACCGGTCGGGCCACAGCGCGATGGCGACGATCGCGAAGAAGCAACCGGCGAGGATCACCCGGGCCACGGTGAGCAGATTCGGAATCTTGCGACGCATCGAGTCCGACATGGCCGCACGGTAGCGGGGTCCGCGTCCGGCCGCCCGTCCGAACACCGGTTTCCGACCCCACCCCGGAGGCGGAAAAGCCGGTTTCCAGACCTCGGTACGGTTGCGACCCGGGACCCCCGCCCGTATTCTTCGGACCTTCTCGTGACCCCCGGGGACGTCACCCCGGCCTTCGTCGGCCGGACCCCGCTCGATCACCCCCGGCTCGGTCGAAGGACTCGACCGTCCCCCCGCACGCACCCGACGGATCCAGACAGGCATGACGCCATCAATCCTCTACATCGCGTGCGTGATCGGGGCGATCGGCCTCCATCTCATCATGCGGCCGCATCGGCGGACGACCCGCATCGTCGGCGCCATCGCCGGTGCCGGCGCGGTGGCCTTCATCATGGTGAAGGTCCTGCAGGGACTCGCCGCCGATGCCCCCACCCCGATCCTCGAAGTGATCTTCGGCCTCGCCGCGATCACCGGTGCGGTTCGGATGGTGACCCATCCCCGACCCGTGTTCGCCGCGATCTACTTCGTGCTGGTGGTGGTCAGTTCGGCAGGCATGTTCCTGCTGCTCGACGCGGAATTCATGGCGTTCTCGCTGATCATCGTCTACGCCGGTGCGATCCTGATCACGTACCTCTTCGTGCTGATGCTCGCCCAGGACGCCACCTCCACCGCGGGCGAGGCCCTCTACGACCGACTCCCCCGCGAACCGATCGCCGCCCTGGTGGTCGGTTTCGTGCTGCTCGCGGGCCTCAGCGACGCATTCCTGCTGGTCGACGGCGGCGTCCGCCCCGACGCCCCGGGCATGACGCCCCCGCTGGCGGAGGTCGAATCTGAACGCTGGATGGTCCTCGACGGTCTGCCCCGGCAGCTGGACGAGACCGTGGCGTCGGTTCTCGCGGCCGAGGACGGCGACACCAGGGAATTCACCGTCACCCGCGGTGACGACGGACACGCGATCCGGATGGCCGACGGCGTCGCGAAGGTCGACGTCGTGGTCGGCGACGACACCCGGACCGTCGAACTCCCGCTCACCGCGCTCCCGACCAACACCCAGCTCGTGGGCTGGGCCCTCGTGGCGGTGTTCCCGGTCAGCCTCGAAGTCGCCGGCGTCATCCTCCTGATGGCGATGTTCGGTGCGGTGGTGCTGGCCCGACGCCAGATCGACCTCAGCGAAGACGAAGTCCGCGTCGCCGCGGGCCTCCAGCCGCTCCTCGAGGATGAAGACTCCGAATTCGCGGGAGGTGGGTCTTGAACGACGCCGTCGTCCAACTCGCCCAGTCCGACGCCGCGACGACCATGCTTCCGGTCGCGACCGGGACGGTCCAGATCGTCCTGCTGACCAGCGCGGTCATGTTCGCGGTCGGGATGGTCGGATTCCTGACCCGCCGGAACATGATCCTCATGTTCCTCTGCACCGAACTGATGTTCCAGGCCTCGGCGATCGCGATGATCGCCTTCGGCCGGATGCATCTGAACCCCGAGGGACAGGTCTTCGTGATCTTCATCCTGACCGTCGCCGCGGCCGAAGCCGCCCTGGCGCTCGGACTCGTGGTCCTCCTCTACCGTCGCAAGCCCACGCTCGACGCCGAAGCCTGGTCGGAGCTCAAGGAATGCTGAGTGCCGTCGCACACACCGCGTTCGCGACCCTCGCCGCGGCGGGCGGCGACGGCCACGGATATCCCGCGGGCGAGCCGTTCGGATTCCAGCACGCCATCCCCGCGGTGGTCGACGAGCAGTCGTTCGCCCTCGCGGCGTGGATGATCTGGCTTCCGGTCATCAGCGCGATTCTCTGCGGCGTCTACGCCGCCCTCGGCGTGAAGAGCCGTCTTCCCGCCTGGACGACGGTCGGCGCCCTCGCGGGCTCCTTCGTCATCGCCGCGATCACCGTCTCCCGACTCGACTTCACGCGGCCGGTGGTGGTCCACCTCTTCGACTGGATCGATCTCTCCTGGTCGAGCGGTTCGGGCGAGGCGGGCGACAAGTGGCACGGCCTTCGCGCGAACTTCGCGCTGTACCTCGACGGACTCTCGGCGTACTGGATCCTCTTCGTCACCTTCCTCGGCACGATGATCGCGTTCTACGCGAGCGAGTACATGGAAGAGGACAAGGGCACCGGTTACTGCCGGTTCTTCGCGGGCGTCAGCATCTTCCTCTTCGCGATGACCGCCCTGGTCCTCGGCGAGAACCTCGTCCTGCTCTACCTCGGATGGGAAGGCGTCGGTCTCGCCAGTTACCTGCTCATCGGCTACTACTACAAGAAGCCCGAAGCGGTGGCGGCGGCCAAGAAGGCCTTCATCATGAACCGGATCGGCGACCTGGGCCTGGCCCTCGGCGTCTACCTGATCTGGCTCGAATACGGCAGCCTCGACTACGCCACCCTCTTCGTCGCCCTCGAAGCCGGTGACACCGGAGCCGGCCAGTACGGCGGATGGGCCGCGACGCTCATCCCCTGGTGCCTGATGCTCGGTGCCTTCGGCAAGTCCGCCCAGCTTCCGCTCTACGTCTGGCTGCCGGACGCCATGGAAGGCCCGACCCCGGTCTCGGCCCTCATCCATGCCGCGACGATGGTCACCGCGGGGATCTACCTGATCGCCCGGATGATGCCCTTCTTCCTCATGAACAAGGCCGACGGCGGTCACGCCCTCGAGGCGGTCGCGTGGATCGGCGGACTGACCGCCCTGCTCGCCGCGACGATCGGCATGGCCCAGTACGACATCAAACGGGTCATGGCGTACTCGACGGTCTCGCAGCTGGGCTACATGTTCATGGGCCTCGGCCTGCTGACCAGCTTCGGTGCCTGCTACCACGTGCTCACGCACGCGTTCTTCAAGGCCCTGCTGTTCCTCTGCTGCGGTGCGGTGATGCACGGCTTCGGCGGCCAGCTCGACCTTCGCAAGCTCGGCGGACTGCGTCGCGTGAAGGGTTGGAAGGTCGTCTGCTGGACGATGCTGATCGGCAGCCTGTGGCTCGCCGGCGTCCCCGGCACCGCGGGCTACTTCTCGAAGGACGAGATCCTCGCCCAGGCGTTCATCGCCGACGGCGCCGGATTCCGGATCCTCGGCTGGATCGGCATCATCACCGCCGGCCTGACCGCGTACTACACCTTCCGGGTGTGGTTCCGGGTCTTCACCGGCCCGACCCACTACAAGCCCGACGAGGCCCACGGCCACGGCGGTCACGACGACCATGGCGACGACCACGACTTCCATCCGCACGCCCCCGGCCCGCGGATCAACCTGGTCCTGATGATCCTCGCCGCCGGTGCGATCTGGCTCGCCGCGGGCTACTTCATCTCCGCCGACGTCTGGGGCACCCAGGGCTGGGTGAAGAACGCGATCATGCATTCGAGCGCCGGCACCGGCCTTCAGCTGATGCCCGCGGGATCGAACCCCACGCTCTTCGGCGTCGACCCGCACACCGCGATGTACTTCGTGAGCGGCACGGTCGGGCTGATCGGACTGGCGATCGCCTGGTGGCTGCACTGTGCGAACCGCCGGGCCGCCGATGACCTTCGTGCGTGGCTGATGCAGCGAGGCTGGATCGCCTGGCTTCCGAAGGCCATGGAAAACAAGTGGTACGTCGACGAGATCTACATCGCGACGATCCGCTTCCCGCTCTGGATCACGAGTCAGGCCCTCTACATGTTCGACCGCATCTTCGTCGACGGCATCGGCGTGAACGGGACCGCCCGCATTCCGAAGATCGCCGCCTCGCTCTTCCAGCCGCTCTACAACGGCAAGCTGCAGGGCTATGCGACCTCGATGGCCGGCGGCGTGGCCCTGGTGCTCGCCTGGATCATCTGGGTCTGGATGAGGGGGAGCGTCTGATGCAGCTCTGGATCCTGCTTCTCATCCCGATCGCGACCTGCGTCGGCATCGCCTTCGGCGGTGAACGGAACGCCCGTGCGGTCGCCCTCGGCGGCTCGCTCGCGACCCTCGCCTGGGCGGTGGTCCTCGCGATGCAGTTCCCCCACTGGCAGGCCGACCAGTGGACGTACTGGCCCGCCCCCGACTCGGGCGCCTTCCCGGTGCTTCCGGGGATCGGCGTCGCCCTCGAACTGGGCGTGGACAGCGTGTCCCTTCTGCTGGTGCTGCTGAACGTCTTCCTGATGCCCTGCTGCGTGCTCGGCTCGTGGAGCGCAATCCAGGAACGACGCCGCGAGTTCTACATCTGGTTGATGGTCCTTTCGACCTGCGTGATGGGCGTGTTCGTCGCCCGCGACGTGATCAGCTTCTACACCTTCTTCGAGGCGTCGCTGGTCCCCGGCTTCTTCATGCTGGCGATCTACGGCGGCCCGGATCGCCGCGAAGCCTCGTTCAAGTTCTTCATCTACACCTTCGTCGGCTCGCTTTTCATGCTGCTGGGCCTCGCCTACGTGGCGTGGCAGCACGCGGAACAGACCGGGGACTGGTCGTTCGCGATCAAGGACCTCACCGCGTTCGCACCGTCGCTCTCCGCGGAGGAACAGGGCTGGATCCTGCTCGCCCTGCTCGCCGGACTCGCCGTGAAGGTCCCGCTCTTCCCGCTGCACACCTGGCTTCCGCTCGCGCACAACCAGGCCCCCACCGCGGGCTCGGTCAACTTCGCCGCGGTCATCCTGAAGCTCGGCCTCTACGGCCTCTACGTCTTCATCCTGCCGATGGTGCCGGAAGCGGTCGTGACCTGGGCCCCGACCATCGCGGTGCTCGCGGTGATCGGCATCGTCTACGCCGCCCTGATCTGCTGGGTGCAGACCGACGTCAAGAAGCTCATCGCCTACTCGTCGGTGAGCCACATGGGCTTCGCGGTGCTCGGCCTGATCGCGCTCAACCCGATCGGTCTCCAGGGCTCGGTCTTCTACATGCTGAGCCACGGCTTCGCGACGGGCGGCCTGTTCCTCTGCATCGGCATGATGTACGAGCGATACCACACCAAGGACCTCCGCGAGGTCGGCGGGCTCGCCTTCAAGATGCCGGTCTGGTCGTTCTTCTTCATCGTGCTGGTCTTCGCGAGCGTCGGCCTGCCCGGACTCAACGGCTTCGTCAGCGAGTTCCTCTGCCTGATCGGCACCTTCATCGCGGTGCCGGGTGCCCAGTCGGGTTACGGCGGCGTGCTGGGCCCGTGGTTCGCCGCGGTCGCCGCGACCGGCATGGTGCTCGGTGCGATGTACCTCCTCTACATGACCGGCAAGCTCTGCTTCGGCCCGCTTCGCGAGCCGGCCGATCATCACGACCACGAGGAGCTCCCGGCGGACCTCAACCTTCGCGAGATCGCGGCGGTCGCGCCGATCGCCCTGGTCTGCCTCGTCTTCGGACTCGTTCCGTGGCCGATCCTCCACGCCGTCGAACCGGTGGCCGAGGAAGTGCTGAAGCCGTACCCCGCCCTCGTCGAAGCACACGTCCAGCGAATGGAACAAATGGAAGCCGCCGAATCGGTCGCCTTCTCGCCCGCGTCCACGACCGGCGTGACCCCCGCCGACACCGTCCCCGCCGAGAGGAGCCGCTGAACCCATGGTCGACATGAGCTCCAAGCTGCTTCTGATCACGCCGGAGATCCTGCTCCTCATCGGCGCCGTGGTCGTCGCGGTCCTCGGCCTCTCCTCGAACCGCCGCGTGCGGAACGCGGTGCCCTGGACCACCATCGGATTCCTCGTCGCCGCGATCATCGCCACCGACGTCGTCTACGACGGCTCCGAAGCGGTCACCGGCGCCGACCTCCTGCTTCCGAATCTCGGGCTGTATCTCAAGGTGATGGTCGGGGTGATCGCGATCGGTCTGGTGCTGGTCGGGATCGGCATGGTCGATCGACGCTACGAAGAGGCGATCCGCAACGGCCGCGCCGGGTTCGACCCGCTTCGCGTGGTGCGCGGTGAATATCACGCCTTCCTGCTGCTCTCGATCGCGGGCACGATGCTGATCGCGAACGCGAACGACCTGATCTGGCTGTTCCTCGCGATCGAACTCTCCTCGCTGCCCACCTACGTGATGGTCGCCCTCGGCCGCGGCACCCGCCGCAACATGGAAGCGGCGATCAAGTACTTCTTCCTCGGGGCGATGAGCTCCGCGACCTTCCTGTACGGCTTCTCGCTGATGTACGGCGCGACGGGCACCCTGTCGCTCACCGGCATGCAGGAGGTCTTCGCCACCCAGGCCGCGGCCGGAGGCATCCCGTTCTTCGGCGTGCTGGGCATGGTGCTGGCGATCATCGGGCTCTGCTTCAAGATCACCGCGGTGCCGATGCACTTCTACGCACCGGACGTCTATCAGGGCGCTCCCACCCCGGTCACCGCGTTCATCTCCTTCATGCCGAAGGTCGCGGGTTTCGGGGCGATCATCATGCTCTGCATGGCGGTCGGCTGGAGCGGTCATCACATGATCGACGATGCGGGCATCAAGGTGCCCGCCGAGGGGCTTCCCAAGCCCGTGCACGCGACCCTCTGGGTGATCGCGGTGCTGACCATGATCCTCGGGAACATCGGCGCCCTCCTGCAGACCTCGATCAAGCGACTGCTCGCCTACTCGTCGATCTCCCATTCCGGCTACATGCTGGTCGGCGTGATCGCCGGTACCGCCGAAGGCATCGACGCGGTCCTCTTCTACCTCGTGACCTACGGGGTCGCGAACGTCGCGATGTTCGGCGCCCTCTGCGGGCTCCAGCGACACGGACGCGAAGTCGAGACGCTGGACGACCTCTCCGGCCTCTGGAAGCGCCACCCCGGGATGGCGTTCGTCCTCGCGGCGAGTTCCTTCTCGATGCTCGGCCTCCCGCCGCTGCTCGGCTTCTGGGGCAAGCTGGATCTCGTGGTCGCGGGCATCACCGCGGGTGAGACCCCCCTGGTGGTCATCATGATGGCGACCAGTGCGGTGAGTTCCTACTACTACCTGCATCTCGCCGGCCTGCCGGTGATCCGCAAGCCCGACGCCCGCACCGAGGGTGTCGACGCGGGTCCGACACCGTGGCCGAGGGTCGCGGGCGTGGTGTTCGGCGTGGGCATCCTCGCCCTGCCCTTCGCCGCGAAGTCGCTGATGACGCAGGCCGAACACAGCACCGATCACAGCTGGATCGCACCGCCCGAGGCGGCCGCCGCCGACGCGGCGACCCCCGATCCGGGGATCGCGTTCGAAGCGGAAACGTCCAACGGGCGGGTCTGACGCGGGGTTCACCCCCGGCGTCGATTCCGCTACAATCCCCGTCCGAAACCGAGCGAGTGTAGCTCAATTGGATAGAGCACCGGTCTACGAAACCGGCGGTTGAAGGTTCGAGTCCTTCCACTCGCGTTTTTCAGGCCCCTTCGGGGGCACCCGATGGGATACATCACTGGTTCGCTTGTACCGCAGCTGGAGAATCTCCATGCTCGTGTCTCAAGCCATCGACCAGTACCTCACCCACGAAGCTCACCGGCTCGCCCTTGGAATCATCAAGGGCCCGTCACTCGATAGAGCACGTGAGTTCGCCCTGAGAGCCCAGCAGTTCCTTCCTGAGCAGCTCGTGTCTGAGCTGGGCCCAGCCGACTTCCGTGAGCTCATGGCTCGTGCAAGCGAACGCTGGGGCTGTCTCAGGCTGCGGCACCTGCGGGTGTGGGTTCGCAGCTGGCTCAAGTTCCTCGTGGAGGAAGGGCACATCAGCCAGGCACCGCGTACGGGCACCATGCGGTCACCCCCGTACCGGCCCAAGCCCAAGCACGTGTATTCACCTGCGGAGCTTCGCACGATGCTGGAGCACCCCCGGCCCATCGTCGGTGCCGTCTGCGGGCTGGGCCTGTGGGCTGGCATGAACTGTGGTGATGTCACTGCTCTGGAGCCTGAGCACTTCGACGGGCACTGGGTCAGCCAGCCACGCCAGAAGACTGGTGCAGCTCGTCTGGCTTACGTGCCGTCATGGGTCATGGCCCAGCTGGCTGAGACTGGCATACCCATCCGCTCGAAGTACGGCATCCTGAAGCGTCGAAGCGTCAGCACCATGTGGCGTGATGAGACCCAGAAGCTGCTGGGCAAGCCCCTGCCGTTCACAGGGCTCCGCACCACGCTTCGGAGCGTCGTGGGGCATCTGGACCCTGAAGCTGTCGAGCTGTCCATCATGGGGCTGTCAGCGTCCCCACTGGCAGGCACACCCGTCGCCATCAAGCACTACATGTCACGTGACTCCATCAGCCGGGAGCGGCTGCGGGCAGTCTCGAAGGCCCTGACGGAGTACGTGCAGTCGAGCTGAGCCCGTTCGCCAGGCATACCGCTGCCCGCCCCTGAGCTTCACGGCTTGGGGGCGGGCTGTTTGTTTCTCGAATGACAAACACGATGCGGCAGGCGTACAGGCCGCTGTCAGCACGGTTGCTCGCGATGGCTGGATTCATCCAGTCAACATGCCGACGCACTCACCCAGGCATTCGAAACCCACCCCCCGCTGCGTTGCTTAAATCATCGTCCGACAGGTCCTCGTCGCCGCTGGGCGGTGCAGGCAGGGTGATGTGCACGCAGTTGTCGGCGTTCTCCACCACCTTCACGTCCATGCCATCGGGCACCGGCATGTCGTACTCAGCCAGGACGGCCTTGGGGTCAGCCATCAAGCGAGCCTTCAGGGCCTCGTCCTTCCAGCACGCCGCAAACAGGGACGCGAGTTGGTTCTTCTGTTCGGTCAATGGTCTTTCCTTTTTTGAGACAGTGGTGTCAGAGCGTTGGCTGGAATCGTTCAGTCAACACGCGTCAACAGATCAGCGGTCTGTTCGGTCTGTTATTCTCCACTAGGGGGACAGAGTTCAGGTGGACAGGAGTTACCCCCCGCCGCGTTACTCAACTCTTCATCTGAGAGTTCGCCGTGGCCGCTGGGCGGTGCAGGCATCGTGATGTGCACGCAGTTGTCGGCGTTCTCCACCACTTTGACATCCATCCCATCAGGGACGTCCATGTCGTACTCGGCCAGGACCGCCTTGGGATCGCTCATGAAACGAGCCTTCAGGGCCTCGTCCTTCCAGCACGCCGCAAACAGCGACGCGAGTTGGTTCTTCTGTTCGGTCATTGGTCTTTCCTTTTTTGAGACAGTGGTGTCAGAGCGTTGGCTGGAATCGTTCAGTCAACACGCGTCAACACTGCCGTGTCATTTGGTTTAGGGGGTCAAGAGAGAAGGGATCAGAACCCCCCGCCGCGTTGCTCAGCTCTTCATCTGAGAGTTCCACTGAGCCGCTGGGCGGTGCAGGCATCGTGATGTGCACGCAGTTGTCGGCGTTCTCCACCACCTTCACATCCATCCCATCAGGAACCGGCATGTCGTACTCGGCCAGAACCGCCTTGGGATCAGCCATGAAGCGAACCTTCAGGGCTTCATCCCTCCAGCACGCGGCAAACAGCGACGCGAGTTGGTTCTTCTGTTCGGTCAATGGTCTTTCCTTTTTTGAGACAGTGGTGTCAGAGAGTTGACTGGAATCATACAGGGGCAGTTCCACATCCCTCAGGCGGTGTAAAACCACCCCCCGTCGAGTCTCTTGGAATGAAGCCCCCCGCCGCGTTGCTCAACTCTTCATCTGAGAGTTCCACTGAGCCGCTGGGCGGTGCAGGCATCGTGATGTGCACG
>JAQWJM010000076.1:0-14082 GCA_029248335.1 Phycisphaerales bacterium | reverse complement strand
CAAGTACGGAGAGGACGAGGTCTTCGCAGACACGCTGATCGAGGTGCTGGGCACCAGTCGATACCTGCAACGCTACTACGCCTTGAACGGGAATCCCGCCGAGGGCGTTCTGCAACTGCACCTCGCGTACTACACCGATCTTGCGGGGACCGCACCACACGTCCCGGAGATCTGCTGGGAGAACCATGGACTCATCTCGGTGCGTGAACCATTCGAATTGAGCCTCGCACTCGAACTCGACGGATCCGCCACGAGCGTCGAAAACCGCGCGACCGGCATCCCCTACCAGACCATCCAACGTACGGATCCCGTCACCGGCGATCGCCTCGATCTCCCACTCCCGATCGGCGACTACGCCGTTCGGACCACCATTTTCACGAGCCCGGAGAATCCATCACTTCGGAACTTCGGTGGATACTTCTTCGTCGCGAACGGACGGACCACGCCGAGCGCCATGGCCGTCGAGAACGTCGCATTCGACCTGACCTCCGAATACGCTTACTACTGCAAGATCCAATTGAACGCGACGATGTCGTCGATGTCGGAAGCGGACGACGAAAAGAATCTGAAACGATTCGAAGTGCTTGCCACCGACTTTCTCGAATCCCTGATTCCGGCGATGACCGAGGTGCTTCCGGACTGGCGGGAATACGAGGGCGAGTCGAATTCGAACGATTGACCGCTCGGACCCCGGCGTTCCGCGCGATCCCCCCACGACGCCGATGAGATGGCATCGCTAGGCTGACGCCATGCGGATCTCGATCGTCGACAGTCACACCGAAGGCGAGCCCACCCGAGTCGTCCTCGATGGCCCCGACCTCGGTTCTGAATCGATGGAGCAGAGGGTTGCGAGCCTCCGCGGAGCCCACGATTCGATCAGGCGAGGCATCCTGCTCGAACCCCGCGGATCGGAGGTCCAGGTCGCCGCGTTCCTCGGCGAACCGGTCGACGACGACGCCGATGCCTCCGTGATCTTCGCGAACAACGTAGGCGTGCTCGGCATGTGCGTTCACGGCACCATCGGCGTGGTGAGGACCCTCCAGCATCTCGGTAGAGCCACGACCGACCCAGGCACGAGGATCCATCTGGACACGCCGGTCGGCCGGGTCGCTGCGACCATCGAGGCCGATGGCGGCATCTCGGTCGAAAACGTCCCGTCACGACGAACGGCTCGATCCGTTCGATTGGACCTCCACGACCGGACCGTCCACGCGGACATCGCCTGGGGCGGGAACTGGTTCGCACTCGTCGAGGACCACGGGGAGTCCATCGAACCAGCGAACCGTGAAACGCTCCTCTCGATCTCGAAGGAGATCCGCCGGGTCATGAACGCGGACGGCCTCGACGGGAAGGGAACCGATGCAGGGCCGATCGACCACGTCGAGCTCTTCGGACCAGGCCGGAACGGTTGCGACAGCCGGAACTTCGTGCTCTGTCCCGGGGGTGCGTACGACCGGTCTCCCTGTGGGACGGGGACCAGCGCGAAGATCGCCTGCCTCGCTGCGGACGGCGGGCTCGAAGCAGGCGATTCATGGGTCCAGGAGTCGATCATCGGCTCGAGGTTCGAAGCTTCCTGGCGACCCGCGACCGACGCCGACGCCGTGATTCCAACGATCACTGGACGCGCCTGGATCACCGGTGAGGGGATCCTGCGACTGGATCCCGATGATCCCTATCGGTTCGGGATCGATTGAAGACACCCGCTCGACCCTCGGTGGATTCCGATCCGCGACCGTCGCGGGATGATTCCGAATCGACTTCGAGAACGCCGTCACACCGCGGGATAGACGTGGCTGATGTAGATCATCCGATCACGAAGCCCCTGGACGAATGACACCACCAGAAGCATCTCGTTCACCAGAAGCCGGATGAAGCAGAACCGAAGGCGGCGCTGCATCGAGAGATCCCGCCTTCGAAAGTCGGTGATGAAGTACTTCACCGCGCTGATCGCGGCGATCACGCCCGAGACGATTGCGAGTGACGTCGAGCCGAAGGCCAGGGCCACCAGAAGCATCGCGAGGCTCAGGTTCAGAAGAAGGAACGACGAGAGAAACACGATCACCGTGACCGAAGCGGGTTTCAGTATCCAGCACTGATGATCCGTCGCCTCCACATCCGTGGCACCGGTGTTCGAGAAGACCTCGATGCCTCCGGTCGTGAACTTCCGCATCAGCTTCACCTGGTGGATCGCAGTCAGCCACCACTGCCGCATGATCTTGGAGAAGGTGAAGTTCGACGTGTGGACGACCCGGGCGCTCGGTTGCGAAAACAACTTGCCCTGTTCACTGAAGCGGATCCCGATGTCCACGTCTTCGCAGGCACGCATCACCGGATCGAACTCGCCTGCGGCGGAGAACGTCTCTCGGCGATACCCGACGTTTCCACCCTGAAAGAAAAGGCTGACCGCCTTCTTCCGCTCCATCGGCAGATAACGAAAAGTGAAGTACTTCTGACTCCAGCGGATGATCATGACGCGGATCCTCCGTGACCCTTGTACTTCTGCCGATAGAAATCTCCCCAGGGCGTGCAATCGTCATCCCGGAACGTCACCCCCCCACCACACGAGACGACGTCCGGGTCGTACTCGAAGGGAAGCATCAGATCCCGGACCCAGCCGGGAGGCGTGAGGCAGTCGTCATCGACGAAGAGCACGATGTCCGATCGCGGGTCGGCTTCCCGCACGAGTCGGTTACGAACGGCCACGAAGCCGCGCTGCTCCTCGACCACCCAGCGAACGTGAGGATGTTCGGATGAGATGCGATCGAGCAACGCCGGCGTTGAATCCGTCGAGCCGTTGTCGACGACGAGGATCTCGTCCGGCGTCCTCGACTGCACGAGGAGCGTCCGCATCGTCTGTTCGAGCAATGCGGATCGATTGAAGGTGGGAACAAGGACCGAGACCCGGAGTTTCGATCGCGTCTCTCCCCGGAGCATGGCCTGAGCCGCGAAGCACGCCTCCGAGATCGCTCCCTCGTCGAGCATCGACTCGATGGCCTCGATGGACCCGATGGCCGCGCCCCCCGACGAATCGTCTCGTCCGATCCAGTGCTGGATCTCCCGAACCGCGAACAACAGGCCCGAGGCACCATTCGGAAAGATGAAGTCCGTGTCCCGGACCAGGGCGGCCGCGTCGGCCGCATTGATGTCCGCGAGCGAGTGGATCGGCTCGGATCCGGACGCCCCGCCCGACATCGCCGCGAAGGTCGACGGGTTGGCATCGGGGGTGAGGATTCCGTAGAGAGGATGCGTCACGAGGGGCAGCAGCACCCCACCGAAGTACAAATAGTGCGCCCCCGATTCCGCGACGTGGGCCCGAAGTTCCTCGAGCCCGAGGCCTCGTTCCGTCACGCCTCCGGATTCCCGATGCACGATGGTCAGTTGCTCGGGAATCTCGCTGAAATCACGCAGCAGCGCCACGGGAAGCGTTTCTCGGAAGAGGCGATTCGGGATCACCGACCGATGAATCCGCATCGAATTCGCCTCAAGGCCATCGACACCGGCGGCGGAAGCGATCGCATCGAGAAGACGCCCAAGCACGACCGCCGGTTCGGAAAACTGCCGCCGGTCGGACGGCAGGTCGTCGCCGAGCAGCTCGACGACGCGATCGAGCACGTTTCGGGCGAGTACTTCGTCGTAGGAGGCGTGTTCGAGGTGGATGAGGAACTTCCGCCAGACGTCGGCGAGTTCCGCGACGCGAACGACGGCCTCCGGCGGATCCACCTGCCGCCCGGGTGTCACGAAGGCGTCGGTGTCGAAGTCGGCGCGAGCGAAGACCGGCTTCAATCGCCCCGGCTTCAATCCCCCCACCTTCACGAAGAGATGTGGACGAGTGATTCGGAGCGTGTCGAGCTCCGAGCGAGTCAGCACGCCCGCCTCGTCGGCGTTGGCGAGCGGCACCAGGAACCGACGGAGAAAATCGAGATCGACCAGCACGTCGTCCCGGACCCGCTCCGCCTGCGGACCCGATTCGATCACGACCAGGAAGTCGATGTCACTGACCCCGTATCGAAGCGTCCCCCGAGCGGCGCTTCCCGCGAGGACGATTCCGCAGACGTCACCCCGGCGTCGCAGAAAGAAGACCAGAAGCCCGAGACACGACCAGTAGTACCAAGCGATGACCCATCGCAACGGCGTTCGGGACAGCGCGAGACCGAGGCGTCGACGGCGGATGTTCGATGAGGACGGCCGTGGATGCATCTTGCTCGTCGTCGCCTCCACCGTGGTGCGTTCGATGCGGCGGACGCGAGACGGCGCAGGTCAGCGGCCGAAAAGACATTCAATCCACCCATTCGAGATTCGGAAGTCGCGGATCATCGCCGGCATCGATCACGGTTCGGATTCGAGCGAACCACGGCATCGGCGGTCGGCTTTCTTCATTGATGCTACCGACAGGCGTTCGTTCAACGAACGAAAAAACTCGAAGGCACCGTTGCAGAACGAACAAGGCGTGTTCGATGGCACTCGCCGGCCCGGGTTTCGATCGGCGAGGCTGGCCGATCTCCGCCTGGATCAAGCTGGACCCGGAGCCGAAGACACCGCCGATCTCGGGTACGCTCTGCCTCCGTTTCAAAGGAAGGAATCGAGGCATGCAGAAGAGCGACTGGCAAGGGGTGATGCCCGCCATCACCAATCCCTATCACGACGACCTGACGATCGACCATCGTCGCCTCACGGAACACGTCGTGCGACTCGCGGACGCGGGCTCCACCGCGATCGTGACCCCGGGCTCCCTCGGCGAGGGCGGATCGCTCTCGCTCGACGAGAAGGTCGAACTCTGGAAGACGTGCCACGCCGCCGTGGGCGAGCGAATCCCCGTGATCGC
Organism: Phycisphaerales bacterium; assembly: GCA_029248335.1. Lineage (GTDB taxonomy): Bacteria > Planctomycetota > Phycisphaerae > Phycisphaerales > SM1A02 > UBA12014. The sequence goes on along the minus strand of JAQWJM010000076.1, from coordinate 9,260 downwards.
CGCGGTCAGCGCCGTCTCGACCCGGGAGTCGATCGACATCGCACGGGCCGCGGAGTCCGCCGGCTGCCGCGGCTTGATGGTTCTGCCCGCCTACGCCTACACGGGCCCCTGGCGCGAGATGAAGGCGCACTTCTCCGCGGTGATCGACGCCACGCCACTCTCCTGCATGCTCTACAACAACCCGATCGCGTATCGCGTCGACGTCCGCCCGAACGAACTGGCCGAACTCGCCGACGCCCACGCGAATCTCCACGCCACCAAGGAATCCAGCGGCGACATCCGGCGATTCCGGGAGATCCGGGAACACCTCGACGATCGGCTCGCGGTCTTCGTGGGGATCGACGACATGGCGGTCGAGGGCGCCTCCGCCGGCGCCGACGGTTGGATCGCGGGACTCGTGAATGCGCTTCCGGAGGAGTCGATCCGTCTGTGGAATCTCGCCCTGGCGGCGCGAGACACCGGCGAAAGGACCGAGCTCGAATCACTCTATCGATGGTTCCTGCCGTTGCTTCGCCTCGATGCCGTCCCGGAGTTCGTGCACCTGGTCAATCTGGTCCAATCGGAATTCGACATGGGTGACGAACGCCTCCGGCAGCCGCGATTGCCGGTCGAGGGACCGGTTCGTGAACACGCCCTTCGGGTGATCGCGGAGGCGAAGCGAACCCGGCCGAAGTGAACCCCGGAGTCACCGCCGTGGATTCACGAGGAGTCGGAATGAACCGAGGCATCGATGCCCATCGAGAGAGCCGCGGCGATCTTTCGCACCGGCTCACCGGGGTCCGCTCGCGTACCGACGCACTTGTTGGCGTCGTAGACGACCACCTCCCCCTCCGGGCAGCTGAAGTCGATCTTCCCGTAGTCGAGATTCAAGCGATCTCGAACCGCCCGCACCGCCGGTGGGGGTGATGCCACCCGATAGTCGACCTGGCGTCCGGTGGTGAGGATCGCATCCGAGCCGATCTCCATGCTGAGGACCTCGACGTCGCCGAAGAAGTAGTACTCGCGCAGGACGAAGTCACCGTCGCGTCGGTCACCGGAGCCACTCGGGAAGACGTGCGTTCGCGACGCCGTCCCAGCACCGAGCCATCGAGAAGCGTCCGATGCTCGTCGGCATCCCGACCGCGGTGAACCCGGGATGCCCGGTCGCCGGATACGGCCCACCGTGGACCATCGACGGCACCACCGCGACCCCGGTGGGCATCTTGTTCTCGAGCAGCCGACCGCACCTCGAGCGGAGGACCGCCGCGAGTCGATCCCAGGTGTCATCGTCGCCGTCCCCGGTGTACATGGTGACCGTCAACTGGCCTTCCAACCGACCCGCGATCGCGATCGCCTCATCGACGTCGGAAGCGGCGACGAAGAGTCCGACCGGGCCGAAACGCTCGGCGGCGAGCACCTCGAATCGCTCGAGGAATCGGTTGCCGTCGACCGACAGCAGCGTCGGCTCGAAGTGGTTGCCGGGACCCGCGGGACCGCCGCCGCAATGCACGTCGGCGCCGGCCTCGGTCATCGCCGCGATGCCGGACTCCAACGCGCGGCTCGCCTCCGCGGAGAACAGGACGCCTGGCGCCGCCGATCCGCACGTCGAGATCGCGGCATCGAGCAGCGATTTCGCGTCATCGCCGATCGCGATCAGGATGCCCGGCTTGGTGCAGAACTGCCCCGCGCCCATCAGGATCGAGCCCGCCCACGCCTCGCCGATGCCGACCGCGTCGCCGGACACGGCACCCGGGAGCGCGAAGACCGGATTCACGCTGGACATCTCCAGGAAACCCGGCTTGCCGGCGGCATCGGCCGCCGCCTTGAGGACCAGACCCGCCGCCCGACTGCCGGTGAAGCCCACCGCGGCGATCGCGGGATGGGCGATCAGCCGGAGGCCGTCCTCGGGGTCGCAGTGATGGAAGAACTGGACGGTCGCCGGATGCAGTCCCGCGTCGGCGACCGCTTCGGCCGCACAGGCGGCGAGCATCGCACCCGTCCCGGGATGGAGCGGATGCCCCTTCGCGATGACCGGATTCCCCGCCGCGATCGCGGACGCGAAGTCACCGCCCGAGACGCCATGAAAGGCGAGCGGGAAGTTGTTCGGACCGATCACGAGCACGGCGCCTCCGAGCGGGCCGCGATCGCTGTGGATTCCCGTCGCCTCGTCGATGATCGGAGATCGCCAGGAGTCGGGCCCGACGTCGCGGGCGGCGTCCGCCGCCTGCCGGAGCTGCCCGAGCATTCGATCGAACTCGATGACCCGGAGTCGTGGCTCCAGCGGCAGGCCGGTCTCCCGGTGCGCCATCGTCGCGATCGCCTCCCGTCGGGCGTCCAGTCGGTCCGCGTACGCCTCGAGGAACCGGGCGATCCGTTCCGGCTCCCGATTCGCAGGGTGTCCGACCGCCGCGGTCGAGGCGACGGCCATGCGGTCGAGGTCGGACCACGAGCAGACGGGATAGGCCGGCTCGATGCGTTCACCCGTCGAGGGATCGACCGCCTGGAACGTACCGTTCCCGCCATCCGCTTCGGTCCAGGCGCCTTCGGAGAGAATCATGGTCATCATCTGATGGTATCGAATCGGTCGGGAGCGACACTCCGAGTCGTGGCCTTAGCATGCACGCATGACCACTCCCGACACCAACCCTCCGCCGCACGAGCAGGATCCCTACATGCCCGGCGAGCAGGAAGGCATCCCGGAACTGCGGTTTCTCGAAGGTCCGCAGTCCCGACGTTTCGAGTTCGGACGGATTCTCCGGATCGCGAACGAGTTCCTCCGCGGCTTCCGTCGTCTCCATTTCGTGGGCCCCTGCGTGACCGTCTTCGGATCCGCTCGATTCACCGAGGACAATCCGCACTACCAACTCGCCCGCGAGACGTCGGCCCTGATCGCGAAGGCGGGATTCACCATCATGACCGGTGGCGGCCCGGGGATCATGGAGGCGGCGAATCGAGGCGCGAGGGATGTCGGCGGCCGGTCGATCGCCGCGACCATCGAACTGCCGCACGAACAGTCCTCGAACCCGTATCTCGACCTCGAGATCCCCTTCCACTACTTCTTCGTGCGAAAGGTCATGCTCGTCAAGTACTCGTACGCGTTCGTGGTGATGCCCGGCGGATTCGGCACGCTCGACGAGCTCTTCGAGATCGCGACCCTGGTGCAGACCGGGAAGGTCGTGGATTTCCCGATCGTGCTCATGGGTCGTGAGTTCTGGAGTCCGATGATCGACTTCCTTCGGGATCGGATGATCCGCGAAGGCACGATCTCGGCGGACGATCCCGACCGTCTTCAGATCGTCGACGATCCGGCGGAGGTGGTCGAGCTCATCTCGACCGTCGCCCGGGACCGGTTCGGGATCACCTACGGTCCGAAGGCTTCGCCGAGTCGCCTGCTTCTCGAACGGGGACCCGCCCGACGGCGGTGAGACGTTCGAGCCGTCGTTCGATCTCGGCCTGGCACCGGTCGATTCGACGCGGGAGATCTTGCGGGTCGGGCACGAAGGCGAGCCGTTCGAGCAACGCCCGCTCTTCGGCCGGCAGATCACGATCGAGATAGCGAAACGCGAAATCGAATCGCGCCGGATCGTGCTCGATCCGCATGAGATCGCACAGCGGCGACAGCATTCTGGTGCGGTATCCATCCAGCGCCTCGAGGTCACGACCACGATCGATGGCCTTCCGGACGATCGAGACGAAGAACGGATGGAGCCCGCGGATCCGGGCGAGCCTTCGATCGATCCCGGCGGCGTGGCGATCGACGTCGCAGCGGGTCGGCCGATCGAACCAGCCGAGGCGATCGACGAGCACCACGGGGTCGCCGTGGCGATCCGTTTCGAGCAGACGACGTTCGGGCGGCGTGTCGGTCGGGACGACGGCCAGATCGATCGCGAGGTCGTCCGAGAGATCCCGGACCAGATAGATCGCCTGGTCGAAGCCGGTCCAGTGCGGTTCGACGAAACGGTACCGATGGCGGATTCCGACCAGGCGATCGAGTCCCTTCTCGAAGGTCTCGAGGGCGACCGCCCGGTCGTCCGGCGTCATCGCGACCATCAGATCGAGATCGCTTCGTGAATCGACCCGTCCGGTGGCATCCGCCCCACCCAGCCACGCGACGTGGACTCCCGGATCGTCGTGCACCAGCCCTGTGATGGCCTGAATCAGCGTTTCTCGATCCATGAGCCCGAATATAGGCGGAAATTCCCAGGTTCACCCGCGAGGCGTGTCACAGCACGACGGGGACCTTCTACAGGCAGGTGTTCACCGGAACTCATCAAGGAAGGAACCCCCATGAATCACCTCACCACCATCACCGGAACCACCAGCCTCCTGCTCGCCACCGGCGTCGCCACCGCCGTCGATTCGGTCGAGCCGTTCCAGGGACTCTCCTCGTACCGGAGCAACGAGGTCGACATCGCGAACCCCCTGCTCGGCACCACCCCTCACCACGTCGTGAACGAGGACACCGGCATGTGGTACGACGCCGGCTACGGCAGCGACGCCGGCAGCGACGGTGAAGCCTGGCAGTGGACGCGGGTCGATGCCGACTACATCGGTGGATTCGTCTCCGCACGGACCAACGAATACGGCGGCTCCTACAGCCTGACTCGAAGCGATGTCGTCGCGACCTTCGAAGTCGGTCGGACCGGCAGCCTGCAGGCGGACGCGGTCTTCCACGGAATGTTCTCGGCCGATGCGGGCGAGGTCGTCGGTACCGCCCTCCTCGAGCGGATCGACGCTTCGGGTGCCACGCTCGCCACCATCCTCGACTGGTCGCACACCGGCGTGTCCGGTGACCAGCCCGAGCTGGAGTACGAGCAGACCGGCCTGCTGCGACCCGGTCGATATCGATTCACCTACGACGCGGTCGCCCACGTCCACGGCGTGGAGATCGGTCCCGACGGCGGCGAGATGACGACCTTCGCCTCGATCATGCTCTCGACGCTTCCGGAATGCGGCGATCCCGCGGCGGGCGACTGCCTCGCCGCCAAGGAGACCCCCTCCTGCGACGATTCGACCTGCTGCGATCTGGTCTGCGAAGCCGACCCCTTCTGCTGCGACGACGCCTGGGACGAGATCTGCGTCGGGCAGGCGTTCACCAGCTGCACCGCCTGCACCGGCGACCTCGACGGGAACGGCGTGGTGGACGGCGGCGACCAGGGCCTGTTGTTCGCCGCCTGGGGCGACTGCACCGACGACACCTGCAACGCCGACCTGAACGGTGACGGCAAGGTCGACGGCAAGGACTTCGGAATCCTGATGGCCAACTGGGGTGGATGCTGACCCGCACCACCCGACCGATTCTCTCCTGATGGCGAACGAGCCGTCCCCGCGACCTGCGGGCGACGGCTCGTTCGTTCGACGGACACGGTGAAGATCACCAACGCTGCTCGTCGGACGCCGGCAGGAACTCCGGCCGGACGCCGGACTCGCCGTCGACGGTCTCGCCACCCCGGATGGCGTTCGCCGCGAACCCGAGAAACTCGTGCGGAAAGGGAAGGGTCGGTGCCGAGACCTCGTCGAGCCTGCCGGTCTGCTCGGCCGTCAACGTCAGCGTCAATGCGCCGAGATTGTCCATCAGCTGATCCTTGCGTCGTGCGCCGATGATCGTGCTCGCGACGCCCGCGCGGTCCTGGACCCAGCGAAGCGCGACCTGCGCGGGCGAGGCCCCCAGTTCATCCGCGACCGAGACGAGCGTCTCGATGATCGCGTAGTTGCGTTCGTTCAGGTGCGGACTCTCCTCGGTGACCCGGGTGGTACCGACCTCGGGCCGTCGATCGCGTCGATACTTGCCGGAGAGGATCCCCGCCCGCAGCGGGCTCCAGGGCGTGATGCCGAGGCCGTGGGCCCGTGCCATCGGCACGAGATCGGCCTCGACCGTGCGCTGCGCCAGGCTGTATTCGATCTGGAGCGCGCAAAGCGGATTCCAGCCACGAAGCATCGCTTCGTACTGGGCCTGGACCACCAACCACGCCGGCGTGTCGCTGAGTCCGATGTACCGCACCTTGCCGCTGGTCACCAGATCGTCGAGCGTCCGCATCGTCTCCTCGATCGGGGTGTGCGGATCACGGAAGTGGCACCAGTAGAGATCGATGTGATCCGTGCGGAGTCGCCGAAGCGAATCCTCCAGCTGGTGCATGATCGCCTTGCGTCCCGCACCGCCACCGTTGGGGTCGCCGGGGTGCATGTTTCCGCAGAACTTCGTCGCGATGACCACGCGGTCGCGGGCCACGAGCGGCGATCCGGCGAAGTAGTCGCCGATGATCGCCTCGCTGTGCCCCATGGTGTAGACGTTCGCGGTGTCGAGGAAGTTGCCGCCGGCGTCGAGATAGGCCGCGAGCACGTCGAGGCTCTCGGCCTCGTGGGTGCCGACCGCCTTCCATTCGTCACCGAAGGTCATGCAACCGAGACAGAAGGGCGAGACGCGAAGGCCGGATCGGCCGAGGGTGACGTAGTGATCGAGATTCATGGGGGCTCCGTGGCGGGGATCGAAGTCAGGGAAGTTACGGGATCACCGATTCCCGTGGTAGGGTCGGTGCATGAACTTCCCGCGAAAGTCCATCCTGCTCGCCGCCGTCCTCCTCGTCGGTTGTCGAACGCCGGAACCGATCACGTCGACGCCTCCGGGGCCGCCGAACATCGTGATCATCGTCGCGGACGATCTCGGAATCGGAGATCTCGGGTGCTACAACCCCGAAGCCGCGACCAGCACCCCCAACCTCGATCGCCTCGCACGCACCGGTGCGAGATTCACCGATGCGCACGCCCCGAGCGCGGTGTGCTCGCCGACCCGGTACGGGATCCTCACCGGGCGATACTGCTGGCGAAGCTCGTTGAAGTCCGGTGTCCTCTGGACCGACGACCCCCTGCTCATCGAGACGGATCGCCCGACGATCGCCAGCGAACTGCGCGCCGCCGGGTACCACACCGCCTTCGTGGGCAAGTGGCACCTCGGCCTGGGTTCGCAGGAACCGACGAACTGGAGCGGCCCGATCGACGCCGGACCGCACACCGTCGGCTTCGACGAGAGCGTCGGCATTCCCAGTTCGCTCGACATCCCGCCGTACTGCTGGTTCCGGAACGGCGTCGGCGACCCGCCGCCGAGCACCACCATCGAAGGCTCGGCGCATCGACGTCGCGACGGCGGCGGATTCTGGCGGGCTGGACCGATCGCGGAGGGCTTCCAACACCAGGCGGTCCTCTCGAAGTCGATCGACGAGTCGATCGGGATCATCGATCGGCACGCGACCGAACGCCCGGAACGACCGCTCTTCCTCGAACTGTGCCTGAGCGCCCCGCACACGCCATGGCTTCCGGGCGAGCCGTGGCGAGGGTCGAGCGATGCCGGACACTACGGCGACTTCGTCAACCAGATCGACTTCGAGATGGGTCGCCTCTTCGAGTCCCTCGATGCGCACGGACTGGGGACCGACACCCTCCTCGTCTTCACGAGCGACAACGGCTCGGACTGGCCCCTCGCCGACGTCGATCGGTGGGGACACGCGGCGAACCTCGCATGGCGGGGAATGAAGGCGGACATCCACGAAGGGGGACATCGCGTTCCATTTCTGGTGCGATGGCCGGGCGTCGTCGAATCCGGCTCGGTGCGACCCGAATCGATCTGTCTGACGGATCTCTACGCGACGAGCCTCGCCGCGGCGGACACGGGCTCGAAGTCGACGCGTCTCGCCGACGCGATGGGCGGCGAGGACTCGGTGGACCTGCTCCCGCTGCTCGAGACCGGGGATGCCCGGGGACTCGAGGCGCGCGAGGGCATCGTCCATCACAGCCTCGACGGCATGTTCGCGATCCGGGTCGGCGACTGGAAGCTGATCGAGGGCCTCGGGAGCGGCGGCTTCACCGCGCCCAAGCGGGCGGCGCCGTCGAGCGCCGGTCCGACCGTACAGCTCTACGACCTCGCCACGGATCCGGGCGAGACCAGGAACCTCGCGAAAACGCACCCGGACGAGGTCGCCAGACTGCAGGCGATGCTCGACCGGGTGCGTGCCGCACCGCGAAGCGTTCGATGACGATCAGGCCGGATCGCCTGCGGGACTGCCGACGTACCGCACCACCTGCTGGGGATACGGAATGTTCACGCCTGCGACGTCGAACGCCTTCTTGATCCGCTCGTTGTAGTCGAAGGTGGTCGGCCAGAAGTCGGCGGCATCGACCCAGAATCGAATGACGAGGTCGACCGAGCTCGCGCCGAGGGCGCCGACCACGACCATCGGTTCCGGATCGGTGTGGATCCGCGCGTCCGCGACGAGCAGGTTCATGACGATGTCTCGAGCCTTGTCGATGTCGTCTTCGTAACCGATGCCGACGTCGATCTGGACCCGTCGGGTCGACTGGGTCGAGAAGTTGACCAGCGAGCCGGTGGCGATCGCGTTGTTGGGGATGATGATGGTGCGATTGTCACCGGTGGTCAGCACGGTGTTGAAGATCTGGATCTCCTTCACGCTTCCGGTGTGACCGCCGCCTTCGACGAAGTCACCGACCTTGTAGGGCCTGAAGATCATCACGCTCACCCCGCCCGCGAAGTTCGAGAGGGTTCCCTTCAACGCCATGCCGATGGCCAGGGTGGCGGCGGAGAGGATCGCGATGAAGGACGTCACCTCGACGCCGACCATGCCAGCGACCGAAAGCAGCAGCATGACCTTCAGGGCGATGCCTGCGACGCTTCCGAGGAAGTTGCCGACGGTCGGATCGACGCTCCGCATCGACAGGACCCGGTTGATGCCACGCCGCATGAACCCGATCACGATCCAACCGATGATCAGGACGAGCAGTGCGAGTCCGAGACGCGGAGCGTAGGCGACCGCGAGATCGATCAACTGATTGGTCGCCTCGGAAGCCCACTGGCTGATTTCGCTGGCGGACGGCGCAGCGGCCGCGCTGGAGGTGGTTGAAGGCGCGTCCGCAGCGGTGGCGGCCTGCTCCTGAACGATGAATCCTGAAGTCGACATGTCGGGTTCCCGGAAAAGTGGTGTGCCGGACCGAGGCGGTCCGGCGATCACGGAAGGTAATGATTCCACGAGAGTCAGGTCAACCGTTTATCTGTCGGTGTGTTCCAAAACCCTTTTTCCAGACGATGGACGAGGGATCGTCGCCCGAATTTTCGTCTACGACGGAACCCGGAGGCCGGTCCGACGGTTAGCCTTGCCGGCGATGGAGAACATCAACCGAGATCACGTCCGCCGGTCGGCGACCCGCGAGGTCGCCGCACGACTTCGAATCGGGATGCTCGTGCTCGGTGCGCTGTTCGCCGGTTCCGGCCACGC
>JAQWJM010000107.1:0-14276 GCA_029248335.1 Phycisphaerales bacterium | reverse complement strand
TCGAAGCGATCGACAAGATGGCGTGGCTCGTTCTGCGGGCGGATCTCTCCTCGATCCGGCATCTTGCGGACAAGTACGAGGTCCGAGACTTCGTGCGACCGCGCATCGGCGAGTCGTATCTCGTACCGCTGCTGGGGATTCATCGGCGGTTCGCGGACATCGACCGGGCATCCCTGCCCGAGTCCTTCGTGATCAAGTGCACGCACGGCTGCAAGTGGATCGAACGCGTGGCCGACCGCGATGCGGCGGACTGGAACGCGATCGGCCGCCGAATGGAGAAATGGCGTCGCAAGGACTACTCGCGGGTCTGGGGGGAATCCCTCTACCGCGGACTCGAAGGGCGGCTGATCGTCGAACCCTGGCTGGGTGGTCCGGGTGGTGGTCTCGAAGACGTCAAGATCTTCGTCGACCGGGGAACGCCCCTCGGTGGAATCGTGCACACCGCGGACGAGCCCTCGATCTACACCGGCTACGACCGGCACGGCGAAGTCGTGCTTCCAAGAACGGTCGAAGGCGGCGATCCACCGCCGCCCGACCACTACGGCGAATGCCTCGAACTCGCGGCCGTCCTCGGCCGCGGGTTCCCCGCGGTACGAGTCGATTTCCTCGTGCTCGACGGCCGGATCCATGCCGGTGAGATGACGTTCCTGACCGGCGCGGGACTTCACCAGACGCTGCCGGGGCCGGCCTACGCCGGTTCCTTCGATCCTCGGGAGTTCGATCGCCGACCGATCCTCCGCGAGGGCTGAGGCGTCCGACGCGTGATCTCGTTCAGTCGACGAGGCCCGGGGCGAAGCCTCGTCGCATCGCGTTCTCGGTGATGCAGCGCGGTTCGACGAAGTGCATGAGGTAGTCGCGTCCGCCCGCCTTCGTGCCCACGCCCGACATCCCGAATCCGCCGAAGGGCTGGCGACCGACGAGGGCGCCGGTGATGCCGCGATTCAGGTACAGGTTGCCGACGCGATAGTCCCGACGGGCTCGGTCGAGGTGACTCGGCTTTCGACTGAAGACGCCGCCGGTCAGCTTGTATCGGGTGGAGTTGGCGAGCGCCAGGGCCTCGTCGAAGTCCTTCACCTTCATGACCGCAAGGAGCGGGCCGAAGACCTCTTCGTTGGCGAGGCGGTGGTGGGGTTCGATCCCGCTGATCACCGTCGGGCTCGCGTAGGGGAGTCCGACCTCTTCTTCGAGTCCCTGTGGAATCGGAAGCGAGATCTCCAGTCTTCCCTCTTCCGAGCCGATCGCGATGTACTGCTCGACCTTCCGCTTCGCGTCGAGATCGATCACCGGTCCGACATCGGTGCCGGATCGGAGCGGGTTCCCGACCACCAGGGTCCGCGTCGACTCGACGAGTCGCTCGAGGAAGGTGTCGTAGGCCGTCTCGACGACGATCGCGCGGCTGCAGGCCGAGCACTTCTGTCCGCTGAATCCGAACGCGGAATGTCGGACGCCGAGCACCGCCTCGTCGAGATCGGCGCTGGCGTCGATGATCGTGGCGTTCTTGCCGCCCATCTCGCAGACGACCTTCTTCACGTGGGCCTGGTCGTCGGCGGTCACGCCGGCGGCCTGGAGGATGTCGAGGCCCACCGCCATCGATCCGGTGAACGCGATGATCGCGGTCCGCACGTCGCGGACCAGCGTCGCACCGACCGTCTCCCCGGGGCCGGCGAGGAACACGCAGGCGTCGGCCGGGCAGCCGGCCTCGAGCAGGATCTCGTGCAGGATCTTCGCGATGCCCGGCGTCTGCTCCGCCGGTTTCATGACGCAGGTGTTTCCGCAGACCAGCGCGGCGGCGGTCATGCCGGCGCAGATCGCGAGCGGGAAGTTCCAGGGACTGATCACCACCGCCACGCCGCGTGGCTGGTGCACGATCTCGTCGATCTCGCCGATGAACCGACCCAGCCGGCGCGGATCGAAGAGTCCGATCGACTCCCGTGCGTAGAACTCGCAGAAGTCGATGGCCTCGCAGACGTCGGCGTCCGCTTCGGTCCAGGGCTTGCCGCTCTCGCGGATGATGATCCCGCTCAGTTCGTCGCGGCGTCGTCGCATGATCCCCGCGGCCCTGACCAGCACCGCGGCCCGTTCGCGGACCGGCGCATCGCGCCAGGCGGGGAAGGCGGCGTGGGCCCGGTCGATCGCCCGGGTGGCGTCGGCTTCGGTGCCGTCGTTCGCGACCGTCGGCACCACGGCGTCGCCGATGGCGCGGGCGAAGGTCTCTCGCTGGTCCCGGGATGCGAAGTCCCGCATCGGTTCGGTGAAGAACGGCCGGCCGTCACCGACGGCCGGGTCGTGATCCGACAGGGCGTGGCGTTCGGGAGCGCCTTCGATCCGTCGCACGCCGGGGTCGGTGGCGAAGTCGAGGTGCGGCGACGCGAGAAGCGTCGAGGCGTCGGCGTTGTCCATGAATCCCGCGCGGAGCCACGACTCGTTCGACGTGTTCTCGAGCAGCCGGCGGACGAGGTACGCCATGCCGGGGATCATCTCGCCGACCGGGACGTATTCGCGGACGCGGAAGCCCATCTCGTTCGCGGCCTGCTTCAGTTCGGGGGCCATGCCGTAGAGCATCTGCAGTTCGAGGGCGGACTTCGGAAGATCCGCCTTCTCGAGCTCGGCGATCGCGGCCGCGATGGATCGGGCGTTGTGGCTGCCGAGGGCGAGCTTCACGCCGCCTTCCTCGGCGGTGCGGGGCGTGGCGTTGATGAAGGCCCGGGTCATCCGTTCGAAGCAGGCGTCCGAGTCGGACTTCCGGCTCCACACCGGGACGGGCCATCCCATCTCCTCGGCGTGGATCGTCTCGTAGTCCCAGTAGGCGCCCTTGACCAGTCGCACCGTGACCTGTCGGCCGGTTCGCTTCGACCACTCGATGATCCGGGCGGCGTCGTCGTCGCCGGAACGCAGATAGGCCTGCATCGCGAGTCCGGCGGTGAAGTCGATCTCCTCGCAGCATCGCATGAAGAGTTCGAGGGTCAGGTCCTTGAGCGCGAACTGCTCCATGTCGAAGTTGACCAGGACGCCCTTCTCCTTCGCCTTCAGGAGCAGTGGCCGCAGGGCTTCGACCAGGCCGTCGATCGATCCTTCGGTGTCGATCGGATCCGTCTTGGCGTAGAGCGAGCTGATCTTGATCGAGACGTTGGTGCGGGGGACCACGCCGAGATGGTCTCGCTCCAGTCGCTCGTTCACCGGCCACGCGTCGACCGCATCCGGGAGGTTCGCGATGAGATCCATGTACTTCGCCCGGTAGGCCTCGGCCTCCTTGTCGGAGACGCACGCCTCGCCGAGGAGATCGACGCTGAACGCGAGGCCCCGCTTCCAGAGCTTCCGAAGCATCGGGAGCGCATCCGCGGCGTCGGTGCCGGCGATGAACTTCTCCGCCATGCCGGTGATCTGCTTCGCCATCGTCTTCGCGAACATGGTCTTCGCGACGCCGCCGGCCTTGACCGCGAGGTCCATTCCGGGCGGGGGGGTGACGCCGGGCTGGGAGAGGTAGTCGACGAGATGGTCGTGGATCTGGTCGGGCGTCCGAAGCATCGGAAAGGCGTCGACGAACCGGAACAGCTGGACCTTGAACGCCTCGTCCTGCATCGCCCAGTCCATGAGCTTGTCGGACCAGAACGCGGCGTTGAGCAGTCCGGCCTTGCCGCCCCGGGCCAGCTCGAGGTATTCCGCGCCGATCTCCAGGATGCGACGTTCGACCGCGGGGTCGGGGGGGGTGATCGCCCGGCCGCGGTCGGCGGCGACGTCGGTGGGAATCGACACCGGCGGCATGGGCGCCGGCGGGGCGGGAGGGGTCTTGCTTCGAGAGAAAAAGGCCATTCGACGACGTCTCCATCACGGCCGCGGCGGACGGCGCGCGGGACGTCGATTGTAGCGGAGGCCCGGTTCCGAGTATCGGTTTCCGTCGGGACTTCGAGGAGGTCGTCGCCGTCGTCCCCGGGTCTCAGCGACCCGTGGCGAACTGGCGGACGACCTTGTCGTAGACCTGGCCGCACCGGGTCGCGGCCCCGTCCCAGGTGAGGGCGCGGATCTCGAACTGGCCGTTGTCCTTGAGGGCCTTCCGCAGCGGCGGATGTCGGAGGACGGCCACGATCTTGTTGGCCATCTCCTCGACGTCCCAGAAGTCGACCTTGAGGGCGTGGGTCAGGACCTCGCTCACCCCGCTCGACTTCGAGATCAGGGCCGGGACGTCGTGGCTCATCGCCTCCAGCGGGGCGATGCCGAAGGGCTCGCTCACGCTCGGCATGACGTAGAGATCGGCGAGGGAGAAGACCCGCTTGATGTCGCCACCGCGAAGGAAGCCCGTGAAGAGCACCTTGTGGCCGATGCCCATGTCGGCGGCCATCTCGATCATCATCGACGCGAGGTCGCCGCTGCCCGCGACCACGAACTTCACGTCCTCCATCACGTCGAGCACCCGCTTCGCGGCCTGCACGAAGTATTCGGGGCCCTTCTGCATCGTGATCCGACCGAAGAAGAGGACGATCTTGTCCTTGGACGTGATGGCCTTCACGCCCTTCTCGACCGGATCGAGTTCGACGCCGTTGTAGACCACGTCGACCTTCGAGGGCGGGATGCCGTACCGCGCGACGCACAGGTCCTTGGTGAGCTGGCTCACCGCGATGACCTGCATCGCGCCGTGCATGCCGCGCCGCTCGATGTTGTAGACCGCCTGATTCACGTGCTCGCCCGATCGATCGAACTCCGTCGAGTGGACGTGGACGACGAGGGGCTTCCCGGTCAGCCGTGCGACCGCGAGGCCCGCCGGGTAGGTCAGCCAGTCGTGGGCGTGGATGACGTCGAATTCGGTCCGCTTCGCGACTTCGAGGCAGAATCGGGCGTAGGCATGGGCCTGGCCGATCAGATCGCCGCCGTAGTCTGCCGCGTTCGTCTGCCGCGCCGCCATCGCCGCTTCCTCGGGATCGCGTTCCGGGATCGCGCTTCGCAGCGCCATCGACTCGGTGATCACGGTGGGATCGCCGAGACCGCCCGCTTCGATGAGCGTTTCGATCCGGCGATCGTCGATCTCGTATTCCTCGAGGATCCGCCGCCAGGTCGCTTCCTGCTCGCGGTAGACGGACTTCACTTCGACGGGCAGGTCGACGAAGGAGGTGTGCTTGAATCGCTGCCGGATCTCCCGGACGACTTCCACGAGTCGCTGTTCCGGTGAACCGGTCGAGACGGACCTGGTGGTCGTCTCCGTCGTGGTGGTGGTGGGTCGGCTTCGTTCGAACTCGGGAAGCGTCGCGCCCATGTCGCTCGACGGACTGACCAGACTCAGGTGGGCGGAGTCGTCGGATTCCGACGGCACGCTCTTCGGAAGGACGAAGGTCGTCTGCATGCCCGCCCGGTCCATCGCTCGCGTGAGTCCGTGACAGGCCGTGCCCAGACCTCCGGTGATGAAGGGGGGGAACTCCCAGCCGAGCATGAGCACACGCTTGCCGCTCATGCGAATCGACATTCGGTCTGTTGTTGCCGGGGCTCACTCATCTTCGGTCTCCCCGGCGACGTCGCCGAGCTCTCGAAAGGTCGCTTCGTACGCGAGCAGCCAGATGGTCGCCGCATCGTCGGGGTCGCCTTCGCCGACCGGGACGTCGTTCTCGAAGGTGTAGAGGAAGTCGTCGCTCCGGAAGTGACGGAACGTCGTCACCGGCACGCGGTCGACCGGCCATTCGAGCTCGTCGAGGGATTCCTCCAGCAGCTCCTCGAGCGAGTCGCTCGAGTGGTAGAGCTCGGCCTCGACGGATTCGCTGAGCCATCGGTCCGGCGTCTCGAACCGGACGATGTGCCCGTCGCCCGACGGGGCGAAGACGTAGTACGCGTCGCTCTCGACGTCGCGGGCACGGCACCGGATGCAGGTTCCATCGGAATCGACGGAGGCGAAGGCGTTCGATTCGCGAAGGCGATCGGCGATGTTCTGGAGGTGGAATTCGGTGGTCACGTTCGGTCGGATTTCGAGTCGGGGTTCCGACGGCCCGAGGAGTCGCACTCCTTCGGGTGACGCCGCTGAATCGGGAGAATCATAACCGGCGACGTGTCTTTCGGCCGGTTCCGCCACCCTGCTCGGTTTCGGTCGTAGGATGTTCGCGTGACCGACACGGAACCCTGGACGACTCGCCGACTTCGGACCTGGATCCGGGATCACCTCGCCGCCCGCGAGGTCGACTCCCCGGCGGTCTGCGCCGACCTTCTGCTCGCCGCGGCCCTCGGGGCCGAGCGGCTCCGGCTCTACATGGAGCCCGACCGGGTCGCCACGGACGAGGAACGAAGCACGCTCCGCGACTGGGTTCAGCGAGCCTCGGTTCATGAACCGGTCCAGTACCTCGTCGGCGAGAGCTGGTTCCGGGGACTCCGGATCGAGGTCGATTCCTCCACGATGATTCCGAGGCCCGCGACGGAGACGCTCGTCGAAGTCGGACACGGTCGAATCACGAGAACCGACGCAAAGGCGAAGATCCTCGATCTCTGCACGGGAACGGGCTGCATCCCGATCGCGCTCCTCACCTCGCTGGATCGGCCGCACCGAGCGGCGGCCCGGTTGGAAGAGGCCGACGCCGTGGCTCGCGCAGATTTCGCGCGGCTTCGGGCGGCCGTCGGCGTCGAGGCGAGCGACGCGACGCCCTCGCCGGAGCCTGCTCCCCAGGCTGATTCCGAGGCCGGTATCGAGGGGAATGCCGGCGGATCAGGATCGCCGGATCATGTTTCGCTGGAAGCGGGGGCGGCGGTGGTCGCCACCGAACTGGTGGCCGAGGCGGTCGCGCTTGCGAATCGAAACGTCGCGACGCACACCTACTCGGACCGGATCGAGGTTCGTCAGGGGTCCCTGTTCGACGCCCTCCGCCCGGAGGAGCGAGGGACCTTCGATCTCATCGTTTCGAATCCGCCCTACATCAGCGACGCCGAATTCGAGAAGTGCCCGCCCAACGTCAAGGACCATGAGCCGGCCACGGCCCTCCGTGGCGGTGCCGACGGACTCGATCTCGTCCGCCGGATCGTGGCCGAGGCGCCGACCTGGCTGGCACCCGGCGGCGGGCTCGCGATCGAGATCCAGTACGACCAGGCCGAACGCGTCCAGGCGTGCTTCGCCGAGGCGGGATTCGCCGATGTCCGGCTCGATCGGGACGCCGACGGCCTCGACCGAGTGGTGTCCGGTCGCCTCGCGGGCGGCTGAATCTTCAAGTCATCTCGGCTTCAAGTCATCCGGGCTTCAAGTCATCCGTGCTTCAAGTGATCCGGGCCCCGTCTCGATGCCTCGAGACGAGGTCGGTCAGTCGCCGTCTTCCGAGACGGAGGTGAAGGACTTGTGGATCTCCTCGATCAGCTGCGTCACCTGGAACGGCTTGAACAGGAAGGCTTCGAGCCCTTCCTGGCTCGAACGCACGATCGAGTGATGAGGGTCGTAGCCGAACCCGGTCATGAGGATCACGGGAAGAGGCTGGTCGAGTTCCTTCGCGGCGCGGAACACTTCGTAGCCGTTTCGATCCGGCATCCGGACGTCGGAGATCACCAGGTCGAACCGGGTCTTGCCCGCCTCCATGGAGGCGATCGCGCCCGATCCGTCCTCGTGGGCCTCGACCGCCGCGCCACGGCGTTCGAGAATCCGGGTGATCGCCTCGCGGATGGTGGCTTCATCGTCCGCCACCAGCACGCTTCGCCCCTTGAGCACGGGATCGTCGATGGCGTCTTCGTCGTCGCCGGCGCCGAGAATCGTCTGCGGCCCGGAGGTGCAGGCGAGCACGCGGGAACGCACCGATTCCACCGAGGCGATGATCGCGTCGAGCTTCTCGGCCATGGGCCCGTCGCCGACGTATCCGGCCCGGAGCTCGGCCGCGTTCCGGGTGATCGACTCCAGCGGCTGATTCATCTCGCCCAGCACGGTGCTTGAGAAGTTGTGATTCGTCGTGTACCGCTCGACCACCAGCATGTCGAGGATGTTGATCGCCATCGCGACGTACCGACCGTAGAGCTCGACGATCATCTGATCGCGTTCATCGAAGGCGTCGACCCGGTTGCTTTCGACGTTCAAGACGCCGACCACGCGGTCGCGGAGCTTGAGCGGAACCGTCAGGCTGCTTCTCGCGTCGGGAATGCCGGTCACGTAGAGCGGGTCCTCGCGGACGTCGGGGCAGACGTAGGCCTCGCCGCTCGCGGCCACCATGCCGGAGATTCCGTTCTCGGTGTTTCGTGCGAAGATCCGCTCGCCGATCGAGAGCGGCTCCATGCCCGTCCCCATGACCAGTTCGAGCTGGCCGCTGCGTCGGTCGACCAGGCGGATCTCGAAGTGCTCGAATCCGATCGAGCCGCGCATGGTCCGGATCACCTTGTCCTCGACCAGGCGGAGACGGGCGGTGACGTCGAGCGGGTTGATGGTGTCGGGATCGAGATCGAGCAGGTCGCCACCGGCGTGGTCGATCTCCTCGACGAGGAGTTCGGTTCGCTTGAGATCGGTGACGTCGCTGATCAGGGCGGCCACGGTGCGACGTGACGAATCGTCGGGCATCGGGGAGCAGAGCACCGAGTAGTGCCGGTCGCCGTGGGCGAATTCCAGGCGGGTGCTCTCGCCGTTCACCACGTCGGGATGGGCCATGAAGCCCTCGATGGCTTCCGCGGCGGCGTCGGAGAAGAGTCGGAGGAGCTCCGGGGAGTGATCCGCGAGCTGGTTGTTCATCCAGACGATCTCGCCGTGTTCCACCACCACCGCGACGCCTTCGCCGAGTCCGTCGAGGGCGGCCGTGATTCGAGGATCACCGGTCTCGGGATCTTCAGGGACGAGATCGCAGGCGGTCCGGATGAAATCGGCGACCACGTCCGGCATGCTCGCGAGGAACACCTCCGGGGCGATCCCGGGGGGGAGCACCAGGCGAGCACGTGATCTGGAGTCGGCGTCGTTCATCGGCCGAGGGTTCCGGGGCTGTTGGATCGGGAAAGGGTAACGCACACCCGTCCGCAAGGAGACATCGGCCGTTGGACATCGGAGGCTGGAGCCCGACCGGTGATTCCTCGAAGCATCAGTGTCATTCGGGTGGGGGTAGGATGCGGTTTCGTCATCGTTCGAGCGGTCCGGCGTGGACCGTCGGCGGATGAAGGCCCCGGGCGGATCCACGTTCCAGATGATCCAGGCGACCGGCATCACCAAACGCTACGGGCGGTTCACCGCGGTCCAGGGCCTCGACCTCGAGGTTCCGGACGGGGTGGTCTGCGGGCTGCTGGGGCCGAACGGTGCCGGAAAGACCACGACGATCAGAATGGTGACCGGGATGCTTCCGCCCGACGAGGGAACGCTCCGCGTCGCGGGGCATCCGATGCCCGCCGGTCGGCGTCAGGCCCTCGCTCGACTCGGATACCTCCCGGAATCGGCTCCTTCCTATCCGGAGATGCGGGTCGCTGAATACCTCCGATTCCGGGGACGCATCCTCGGGCTCGATCGCGGCACCATCCGGCGGACCGCGGACGCGGCCCTCGACGCCTGCGACCTCGCCGGCGTCGCCCGTCGGCTGGTGGGGCAGTTGAGCAAGGGATTCCGGCAACGGGTCGGGCTCGCGGCGGCGTTGCTCGGTGATCCGGCGCTCCTGGTGCTGGACGAGCCGACGGTCGGGCTGGATCCGCGACAGCTTCGGGACTTCCGTCGACTGGTGCGGCGGCTCGCCGAGGAGCGCACGATCCTGCTCTCGAGTCACATCATGCAGGAGATCGAGGCGGTCGCCGATCGCGTCGTGATCATGCATCGCGGCCGCAAGCTTGCGGATGGAACGATCGACGAGCTTCGTCGGTCGGCACCGGGTCGGAACATCGGTCGGGTGTCCATCGCGGACGATCGCCGCCCCGCGCTCGAGTCGGCGCTTCGAGCCATCGCGTCGAAGAACGACGACGCGGAGATCGAGTTCACCACCGTGTCGCCGGGCGAGCTGCGATTCGAATTCGCCGGTCCCGATCTGGGCCGGGAATGCGGCGGGGCGATCCACGCGGCGGATGGCGTCGCGATCGAACTCGGTCACGAATCACCGGGCCTCGAATCCCGCTTCCTCGAACTGCTCGATCTCGAACGCGGATCGCAGGAAGGAGCGGCTCCATGAGAGGCGTGCTCGCCCTCGCGCGTCGCGAATTCGCGTCGACGTTCCTCGTCCCGACGGGGTGGATCATCCTCGCGGGCTGGGGGATGCTGACCGCGCTGATCTTCGCGTTCGTCACGCTTCGCGAGGGCGAACCGGCCACGCTTCGGGCGGTGATCTCGATCGCGGGCTGGGCGATCGCGGTGGTGAGCCCCGCGATCTCGATGCGGAGCTTCGCCGAGGAGGCGCGGCTCGGCACGCTCGAGGTCCTGCTGACCTCGCCGCTCTCCGCCCTCGAACTGGTGCTGGGCAAGTTCCTCGCCGCGGTCGGGGTGCTTCTGGTGCTCGGTCTGCCGATGCTGGTGCTCTTCGCGGTGGCGGAGGGATACGGTGATCCCGATCCCGGCGAATTCGCCAGTGGCCTGCTCGGGCTGCTGCTCGCCGGCTCGACCCTGCTCGCCCTCGGCCTGCTGATCTCGACCCGGACCTCCAGCCAGGTCGTCGCCTATCTCCTGACCTTCTTCGGGTTCTTCGCGGTGGTGATGGTCGCGAAGGGGATTCCCGCCATCGTCAACATCCTGCCGCCGGACCTGTTGAGCCCCGAGGCGACCATCGCCTGGATCGACTGGTCCGCGGGGCTCGATCCGCTTCGGCGACTCGACGAGTTCGCGATCGGGCTCTTCGATTCGGCGAACGTCGCGTGGTTCCTCGCCGCGACCGCGTTCTTCCTCGTGGTCGCGTCGATCTCGCTCGCGTCGCCGCGCTGGGTCCGGAGCGGTTCCTTCCTCCGGCGACAGGCCGCGCATCTTCGAACCCTTCTGGTCGTCCTGGGCGTCGGGGTCGCCGCCGCGGCGGTCTCCGTGCTCTTCGAGGCGCCGCCGCTCCGCGTGGAGGCGGATCTCACCAAGACCCGGGCCTATTCGCTTCAGCCCACCACCGTCGAGCTTCTCGAATCGCTCGAGCCCGGCTGGACGGTGCGGTTGCTGGTCGCGAAGGACGACGCGGATCCGGTGACCATGAGACAGGTCGACGAGGTCGTCGCCCGCATGGATTCGGTCACCCCGAACCTGGTCGCGGAGCGGATCGATCCCGTCGATCCGAGATCGATCGGTCGATACGAGGCGGTGCTCGAAGGACTGCTCGAATCGGACGCGGCGACGATCGCGATCTGGGAGACCGGCATCGACCGGGCGCTCCTGGCCTTCCAGCGTCTTCAGGAAGTCGGCCGCGGCGTCACGCCCGATGCGATGGAACTCGTCGCGGCGCTTCCCGAGTCGAGCCCCATTCGCGACCTGGTCGAGCGGACCGGACTGGTCTTCGGCACGCTCGCCGACCAGGGCGGTGCCTTCACCGACTTCATTCGAGAGGCGCTCCGGAGCACCCGCCGGCAACCGCTTCCGAACTGGCGTCTGGTCCGGGCCTCGCTGGAGGCCAACAACGCGCAACAGGCGGGCGAGATCGAACAGCTCGCGGACGTCCTTCGCCGATGGGAGATCGATCCTTCGATCCCCGCCGAGGCGAGGGACTGGGCGGTCGGCGTCCTTCCCGACATCGAGTCGATCGCGATCGAGCTTCGAGCGTCGAGCGACGCCTTGTCGACCCTTGAATCGACTCATCCGCTCGATGCGGCGATCGTCGCGGAGTCGATCGCCGCCGGCGACGTCGCGATCGTGGACGGACCCGCCGGCACCACGGTCATCCCGGGCTGGCAGCTCTTCCCGGCCAGCGCGGTGCGCGAGGGTGGCGAAGGCACGGTGGTCGGATTCGACCGCCGGTTCCAGGGCGAGGAGACGCTCGTCTCGGCGATTCGCGCCCTGCGGATCGGTGACATGCCGCAGGTCGTCTTCGTGCACGCCGAGGACCGCTCGCTGCTTCGAGACCGGGACGACGGACTGGAGGTCGCCGGCGTCGCCAACGCGCTGCGCACCGCGCGGTTCGAGGTGACCGAGTGGATTCCCGGTCGGACGGACCGGCCCGCGGTCGATCCTCGCCGACGAACCGTCTGGTTCATCAGCCCGCCGCTGCAACGCAGCGGTCTCGAATACGACGAGAACGAACAGGCGCTGCTCGACGCGGCCACCGCGTTGATCGCCGAAGGTGAACCGGTCCTCCTCACCGTGGCTCGGAGCATGCTCCCGCTGGTGGGCAAGCCGGATCCGTGGTCGGCGGTGGCCGCCTCGCTCGGCGTCGAGGTCGACACCGGCCGCGTGGTGTTCGAATGGGTCCCTGATGGAGGCGAAGGCGCCTCGGTGCGGACCTGGCAGGCGATCGACCGGCATCCCGAATCGACGAAGGCGCCGGGCGGCGAAGTGCTCGACGCGCTTCGAGGCAAGCGATTCTTCGTCTCGCACGCGACGCCGATCCTCGTCGACGAATCGATGGACGGATCGGCGGTGGTCCTCTCGGCGATCCGACCGAACCCGCTCCGCTGGATCGAGGACGACTGGCGGGGCGACGGCGTGCGCATCGAACGGATGCCGAGCGACGGACGGTTCGAGGAGGCGGTCCCGGTGGCGGTCGCGGTCGAGCGGTTCGGGATCGACGGGCTGCAGCGATTGATGGTGGTCGGGGCCGGCGGCTGGGCCCTCTCGGCGCTGGTGAACGAGGCCGGAAGCCTCGGCGGCGATCGACTGGTGCTGGCGAATCCGGGAAATCGGGAACTCGCGATCAGCGGCGTGGCCTGGCTCGCCGGGCTCGACGAACTGGTGGCGACGGCGTCGAGCGGCCGGGAGGTCGCCCGATTCGGCGGCGTCACCGATGCGGCCCGAACCGGCTGGGGCTTCGGATTGTTCGTGGTGCTCGCCCTCGGCCCGCTGCTGCTGGGCACGATCGTCTGGTCGGTACGGAGGGCGACGACGTGAGCATTCGCGCGGTGATCATGACCTGGGTGCTCGCGGTGCTGTTGTCGCTGCTCGCGGCGGTCGCGTGGCGGGGCGGCGAGACGGCCGCGGACGTCATGCTGCGAACCGCGGTCCTCGACGAGGGATTCGACGTCGAAGCGATCGATCGCCTCGTGATCGAACGACCTCGCACGACTGAAGGATCCGATGCTCCGGCGCCGAAGGATCTCGTCTTCGAACTCGGTCCCGAGGGATGGCGTCAGACCTCGCCCTTCGAGATCGTCGCGGAGGGATTCCCGATTCGAAAGGTCCTGATCGCGGCCGCCGATCTCGCGGCGAGCCGACGGACGCCGCTGGCCGGACTCGACGGCCGGAACGGGCCCGACCTCGCGGGGATCGGTCTCGATCCACCGGAGGCGGTGGTTCGATTCCGCGGTCCCGACGGGGAGCGTCGAGTCCAGCTCGGAGCGCGAACCGTCGCGGGACGCAGTTGGATCCGGGTCGGGGACGACGACGAGGTGCTGGTGGTCGGTGACGATCTGCACGCACGCGTGCTCGATGATGATCCGCGGAACTGGCGGAGTCGAAGGCTCTTCTCCAGTGATCGCGAGATCGACGGCATCGCGGTCCGCAACGGTGACGCCGGCATCGAACTCGAGCGTGAAGGACGGCGGTGGTCGCTGAAGGCGCCGGTGGCCTCTCGCGGGGATGCGACCACGGTCGACGGACTGGTCGGGATTCTCGGCCGCGTGGAGCACGACGGGTTCATCCGGGACGGCGACTTCGACCGGGCCCGCTTCGGACTCGAACCGCCGGTCGCGGAGATCGAGGTGAGCCGCGACGACGGCACGACCGAGCGGCTGCTGATCGGCGGACCCGCCGGACTCGTGAGCCGGGATCGATTCGCGATGGTCGACGGGATTCCGATGGTCGTTCGACTCGACGAAGCCACGCTCCGCGGGCTGCTGCCCTCGGTCGCGACCCTCGTCGAACCCACCGGCTCGGGCGTCCGTCCGGCGGATGTGAAATCGATCGAGATCACGGCAGGTGACGAGTTCGTCCGCCTCGAACGCGACCTCGACCGCTGGTCGGTGGAGTTCGTCGAGGATGGAACGCGAGCGTCCGGCGAGACCTCCACCGAGCTCGTCGATGCACTGATGACCACGCTCGTGGAGACCCGGGCCACCGAGGTCGTGATCCAGCCGTTCCCGCAGGCCCTCATGGTGGCGACGGTGGTCTTCAACGGATTCGACGGTCGCCCGCTCGACGCGGTCCGGATCGCCCGGGAAGGGCCCGGCGGACGATGGGCGTTCGAGAACGGGGACGGCGTGCTGCGGATCATTCCGGCAAGCGCCGAACTCCCGCTCGCGATCGACTCCTGGCCTCGCTTCGACCC
>JAQWJM010000104.1:0-20979 GCA_029248335.1 Phycisphaerales bacterium | reverse complement strand
TCGAAGCGGCCGTGATCCTTGATCTCGAAGTCGTTCATCGACGCCAGTTCGGCCGTGGACAGGTCGTCGACGCGCCGGAATCGACCGATCACCGAACCGGGATCGTCCATCGCGAGCCTGCCGAGGACCTCGGCCTTGTTCGCGAGGATGCCCTCGAGATCGCAGGTCGTGTTGCGGGCGTGGCCCGACGGATACATGACGAGGCCGGAGTCGAGGCTGCGACCGTCGGTCGTCTCGATGACCACCGAGGTCGGGATCCCGTCCGGGTAGCGATCGTCGTAGTCCTTGCCGCCGTGGGCGAACTCGATCTTCGCCATCAGGGCCCGGGTCTCGGGGCGGGCGATGGAGGCGGCGTCGTAGTCGGCGGGCACCAGGATCAGCGACTTCCACATGGTGTCGTTGTCGTCGGCGATCGTTCCCGATCCCTTCGACTTCGCGGCATCGATGGCCTTCTGGAGCAGCGTCGAGACGATGTAGACCATCGAGTGATCCGCGCTCTGTCGGGTCTTCGGGTCACGCTTCGCCGGGTCGCCGATGATGCCGAAAGCGGGCTCGTACGCGACGATCCGGATCGTCTGGATCAGGTCCGGATTCGCAAGCAGGTCCGGGTTCGCGGAGACGAGGTCGATCATCCCCTGAAGTGCGCCGGCGGACTGATGCTCGTAGAGACCGAGCTTGAAGTGCATGCCCATCACCGCGAAGTCATCGCCCGAATGACTGAGCACGAGATCGAACGGCGCGTCGCCGTCGGTGGGCTCGAACTGTCGCCAGATCGCCTCCGGGTTGCGGAAGATGTCGCGGGGGCCGAGGAAGCCCTTCATCGAACGCATCATCGCGAGCACCGCGACCTCGGTCGAGATCGCCGCGGAGGCGCCCTTCGAATCCGAAAGCTGCTTGCCGGCGCGAATCGCCCGCCAGGGGATGAAGTGGGCGACGGTCATGCCGATCGCGGATTCGATCTGTTCCGCGGTCGCGCCCATCATCGCGCCGTAGACCGCCGCGGAGGCGATCGCGCCGTGCACCACGTGATCGATCTTGTAGGTCTTGAGGCTGAACACCTCGGCGAGTCGCCCGCGGATCTCGTCGTGGAGGATCATGCCGCGAAGCGCCGTGGCGCCGTCCGCACCGGTGAGCTGCGCCGCGGCGACCGGCACCGCGTAGAAGTCGTTGTGGCCGAACTCGCCCGCGGTGTGGCCGAGCGCGGGGTTGTAGCCGAAGTTCGTGCCGTTGGAGTCCCACTCGCGGACCGCGGAGCAGTTGGCGGCGATCGCCTTTTCAGGACAGACCGCGGCGGTCGAACCGAACACGGTCACGCCGCCGTCCCTCGGATACTCCGCGGCTTCCTCGCGGAGGACGAGGGGGGCGTTGGTGCCGAGGGCGATCGCGGAGAGTCCGCAGACCACGGCGTCGGCGAAGAACTGTCGAGTCTTGTCCTTGACCGCCTCGGAGGGCGTTCCGTGATCGTCCCGCATGAACCGAATCGCGAACTCGGCGATGCCGAGGGCCTGGTTGGTGTCCCGGGCGAGAAGGGTCGAGGTGGCGGGATCGGCGGTGACGGTCATCGAGAGGCTCCGTGAGTGGTCTGCGGGGAATCGACCACTCTACCGGACCGGCGTCTCAACCTCCACCGGCGGGAGGCGTTCCAACGCCGTCGATCGGGCATTTTCCGTACAGGACCGCACCTTCTGGGACGTCGCCCTCGGGAAGGTCGAATCCGTAGCTCCGGTAGAGCCCGCGGGCCACGGCGTTGTCGCCCGCCACTTCGAGGGTGAGATCGCAGCACCCGAGGGCCCGGCCCCGATCCGCACAGGCGTCGAGCATCCGCCGACCCAGGCCGCGTCCGCGATGTTCGGCCGCGATGTACAGGTCGTGGATGTTCACGCGTTCGCAGGCCCGGAACGATGCGATGATCCGTTGGGCGATCAGCATGCCGATCGGTCGTCTTCGGTCCTCGTCGACCACTTCGGCGAGGAGCACGAAGGCGGCGTTTCGTCCGAGGAACGGTGCGACGGTGTCGCGGACCGTGGATGACAGTTCGACGTCCGACACGTCCGCGAACGCCTCGACGAGTCGTCGGACCGTGGCTCGATCGTCGGCGTCGTCGAAGTCGGCCTCGCGAATTCTGATGTCGTGTCGTTTGTCGGGCATCGTCGCACGATACCGGCTCGCGTTCAGGCGTCGCGCTCGGAACGCCGAGGCGGGATCAGGAGCCGGGTGCCGCACTCAGGACAGGCGTCGGCGTCGGTCGCGGCGCAGTCGTATCCGCATCGGAGACAGATCGGTGTTCGTTCGTTGGTGGCGGCGGCGGCGATGCCGGCCCGGATCCGACCGCGGATCCGGGTGATCGTCCAGAAGTGCCACAGGTAGGTCGTCGTCGCGATGAGCATCGCGATGACCACCATCGAGGCCGAGGTCGGAAGGTCGCGATACACCGCGTCGTGTCCGAGCCAGATGAGGATCACGGTGGTGATGAGGCCGCGACTCGCGTTGTAGCTCCACAGTCGCCAGGGTCCCGGCGCGTCGGCAGCAGCGAGCATCTCGGCCCGCGTCGAGGGCGGGAGCGATGCGATCTCGGGAATCTTCTCGATGCTCGAAGGAATGCTGAACGGCATGACCGTTGGCAGCATACGCCGAGAAACGACGGTGAATTCGCGGGTTTCAACGACGTCGTGAAAACGAGAGACGAGTCCGTTTCTTATTGAGACTGGGTCTCAATATCACGGCTGTTTCAGGCGATTTCACGCTCAGCCGAGGATGTCTTCGAGCAGTTCGACGACGCCCTTGCCCTCGGTCGCGATCGTCTCGTGGACGCGACGTCCTTCCGCGATGTCGAGGAGTTCTCGAACCAGCTGGTGCTCGCCCGCGTGGTCGGCCTTGTTGACGACGAACATGTCGGCGATCTCCAGGATGCCGGCCTTGTCCATCTGCACGGAGTCGCCCATCCCCGGCACCACGACGACCGCGGTGCGATCGACGTGTTCCCGGATCGCCACGTCGTTCTGGCCGGCGCCGACGGTCTCGATGAGCAGGGTGTCCCAGCCGGCGCCGCCGACCAGTTCGATGATGTCGGGAAGCGACGCGTAGTCTTCGCCGACGATCGCGAGGCTTCGATAGAAGACGGCGTCGTCGACCGCGTTGAAGTCGACCCGGAGTCGATCACCGAGCAGGGCGCCGCTGGAGATCGGGCTCATCGGATCGAAGGCGACCACGGCGACCCGTTCGCCGCGTCGGACCGCTTCGTTGGCCATCGCCGCGACCAGCGTGCTCTTGCCGGCGCCGGGCGCACCGGTCAGGCCGATCACCCGCTTGGGGCGGGAACGCGGGGCGTCCTTCGGCGGCGTGCCGGCGTGGGCGAGACTCAGGAGCCGGGCGAGCGAGGCGGAACCGTTCTTGAAGTCCGTCGCGGTGTAGGGGACCACCGAGTTCCGGACGCTCGCGACGATCTCCTCCATGCTGGTGCCGGTGTGGAACACGTCGTTGACGCCCGCCTCCTTCAGCGTGGAGACGTCCTCCTGCGGGATGATGCCACCCACGTTGACGGTCATCTTCGGTCGACCGACCGCCTCGAGTTCCGAAAGCAGGTTGGGCACGAGCACGAGGTGGGAGTTGCTCATCATCGAGCAGGCGATGCAGTCGACGTCCTCGTCGCGAGCACCGATCGCGAGGCTCCGCGGCGTCTGCCAGAGCCCCGAGTAGATCACGTGGATCCCGCTGTCCCGCATCAGTCGGGCGATCAGCTTCACACCGCGATCATGGCCGTCCAACCCCATCTTGCCCAGCAGGACGCGGGGTCGGTGCGAGAGATCGCCACAACGGTCGATCTTCTCGATGGCGGTGGTCGGTTCGGAGGTGGCACGCATGATCGAGATCCGTTGGGGGCTGGAGAGCGGGCCTCCGCGGATGGAGGCGATTCGGGTCGAACATGATACGAGACCATGATGTCCCAAGCGGCATCCGGTTCCACCGTCGCCGACGCGGGGAACCGGAACGCTGTTTCGGGTTGGGAACGGTCGATCCCGAGGGGATCAGCCGTCGGACGGCTTCTCCGGAAGATCGTTCGGAGACGGATCGCCGGTCTCGGCGTCGTCTTCGGATCCGGCCTCGGCATCGTCCTCGGGCTCGTCGTCCTTGACCGGCTTGGCTTCGTCGGTCCACGCATCCGGATGGAAGCGGTGGGCGAGGGCCCCGACGATCAGATAGACGTTCTCGTACTCGTAGTCGTCGAGGACGATCGGTTCGGTGGGTCCTTCGACCTCGACCCGGGCGATCGACTTCTTCATCCAGACCGACATGTCGATGTCGGTGATCTCGTCGGCGGTGAAGGTGCCCTCGGGGGTCATGAGGCTTCCGTCCTCTTCGAGTCGCCAGGACATGCCGCGGCGACTCCAGAGTTTCCAGACGAACCACGGGGTGCCGAGGATGCCGGTGCCCACGAAGTAGACCCAGAAGTTGACCCACCCGTCGTAGCTCGCGGGCGGCTCCGGGGCGGTGTTCTCGAAGTCGACCTCGATCGTCTTCTTGAGCGCCTTGTACTCTTCCTTCTCCTCGTCGGTCAGCGGCGGCGGCGGGCCGGGGAGGTCCGCCTCCTGCATCGCGACCCGCATCTCCTCGAGCGTCTCGGACTCGGTCTCGGTGATGGTGCCGTCGGTCTTCTTCGCGAGCAACGTCCAGAGCACGCCTCGCATCTCCAGTTCGGCGCGCCGGACGTTGAGTTCCTCGTAGGTCGCGACCGCCTCTTCCTGGGCCGGAATCGTGACCCAGTAGTCGTACGCCCCCCAGGCGCCGAGCCCGCCGCAGAGCACGATGTAGAGCACGTTCCAGAGGATGAAACTGCGCTTGATCGAGGTTTGAATCGCCATCGGGTGTCCTTCGTGCGGATCGATCTGGCGGCGGAAGCGTCTCCGCCGATGGTTCGAACAGTATCGCCGATCCGAGTGCTCATCGACCGATCGAGGTCATCCCGACATCGAAGATCCGGAACTGGTCGACCTTCGGCCGCCAGGTCGCGACGAGCTCGAGATGAAGCGGGTCCTCCAGATAGGCCTGGAGCCCTTCCTCGTCGTCGAAACCGACGCAGAGGCCCACCTCGTAGGCGTCGTCGACGGCCTCCCGGCCGGTATCCACCGGGACACCGACCCACCAGGTCCGGACGCTTTCGATCGGGGGCAGCAGACGATGGCAGTCCTCGATGAGGGCTTGTGAATCACTCGGCGATGCCAGGGTTATCAGGACCACGTGGTTGATCGCGGCCTGATCGCTCGATTTGGTCTCCGCGGCGTTTCCGCTCGACGCGCATCCCGAAAGGACCGGGACGGCCAGTGCGGTGGCGAGCAGGATGCACTTGAGTCGGTCGGTCATCGAAATGGCTCCATGCGAATCGGTGGTCAGGGGTGGGGGCGGCGTTCGCCGGCGGTCACCGCGAACCCGAGTCGATTCGATGCCGGCGGCGTCGGGCAGGTCGCGAAGTCGGTGAAGGCGCACGGCGGGTTGGTCGAGCGATTGAAGTCGAGTCGGGTCCGACCGTCCTCATCGGGGCCCGGCACCATCAGGAACCGGCCGCCGCCGTAGGTGGAGTCGCGATTGGTCGCATCACCGAAGACCACGAACAAGCCGTCTCCGGCCTGCTCGGCGAGAAGCTCGCAGGCCTCGCCGTCGACTTCGAATCGAAGGGTGCCGGCGATCGGGTGGGTCTCCACGTGTCGCGTGACGAGGGTGATCGGAATCGAGGTGCCGGCTGCCGCCGGTTCGAAGGAGGCCGGGAGGACCCAGCCGGGGTCGAAGTCGAATCGGGGGATCCCGTCGAAAGCGGTGCGGGTCGACGCTTCCCGATCACGGATTCGAAGTGCGGCCCGGTCATGTCGATGGATGTGCGTGACGTGCAGGCCGCCGACGCGAAGCACCGGCGGCGAGCCGTCGCGGTCGTCGGCGAGGACGACGTCCACGCCGGCGGTCAGCGATCGATCGTCGAGTGTCGCGGGGACGGTGTCGGCGGCTTGAAACCGGACCACGCCGTCCGCATCGAGCGTGAAGATTCCGGCGTCGGCCGCGCCGGCGTTCGCGAGCACGATTCGGTGGGCGTCCGGCGCGCCGGTGTTCGAAAGCGTCGTTCGGCCGGTCGGCAACCACGCCAGGGCGACGAGGCTGAGCCATCCCTCGGGCGACGCGAGCGACGTCTCTCGGGATCGCGTCCAGGCGAGGTGGTCGGCGGCGTCGGGGAATGGCATGGCGGAGGATCCGTCCGGAGGCGTCGCCACCGGACCGCGGCAGGCGGTCAGGGCGAGAGGAATCAGCATCGCGACGAGGACGCGGGTCACCACCACATGGTGGCCGATCTCGCCGGGGGCCGCAATGCGAACGACCGTGGACGGATCGCAGATCAAAAAACCTCCGCCGCGGTGGTGGGTAACCGCGGCGAAGGCGAGGGGAGGGACCCGGCCTTGCGGCCGGATCCTGAGAGAGATTGCGACGAGAGCGAAGTCGAGGAGAGGGTCACCCCTACGGAGGCCAAGGGGGGCGGATTCGCAAGTCCTTGCGTTCCCAACCAGTGCGAGAGGGTCCTTCCACTCGTCAACCGTCTCGAACCTGAACCGAGCCCCGCTCTCGTCGCGGGCGGGGCCGGTGGGGACGTCGTCGGAGAGACGTCCACCACCGGTCCCAGAGAGAGATCCGTCCGGGCCTTCGATCGCCCGGGAGGGGGATCGATGGAGGAGACGCCGGACGGCGTTGCATCCCCGTCAGGGAATGCGGTCACGTGAGGGATCGATCGGCGGTGTTTCCCGTCCGACGACCGATCCGGTCCAGGGGGTCAGCTGCAACCCATGGAGTTTCCGCAGTTCAGGCACTTGTAGCAGGTGCCGTTTCGAACGGTGATCGACCCGCACACGTCGCAGGCGGGCGCGTCACCCATCAGCGAGGCATTCGACTGGTCGAGCACGTTGGGCGCCGTGGTCGGGTCGTCCGTGCCGGGGTTCTCGGTGGGTCGCATCGCCGAGGTGACGGACGGGCTGGCGGCCATGCCGCCGGAGGTCGGGTTCATGGTCGAAGGCGCGTCGGTCTTCCCCGTGCCGGCGGACAGGCCGGTTTCGAAGTTCCGATCGCGAGCGGGCGTGTCTGACTTGGTGTCGCATTGTTCGTCCTCCTTGACGATGGTCTTCACCTCTACGGGTGTCGCCGCCGGCGTCCTGCGCGGGGCGTTCTGTTCGCGGTAGCCGGGGACGAACTGCATTCCGAACCAACGGAAGATGTAGTCGACGAGGCTCTTGGCGAACGGGATGTCGCTGTTGGTGGTCATGCCCATCGGCTCGAACCGCTGATGGGCGAACTTGGTCACGAGACTCTGCACCGGCACGCCGTACTGCAGGGCCACGCTGATCGCGGTCCCCAGGCTGTCCATCAGGCCGCCGATCGTCGAACCCTCCTTCGCCATGGTGATGAAGAGCTCGCCCGGCGAACCGTCCTCGTACAGGCCGACGATCAGGTAGCCCTCGTGGCCGGCGACGTTGAACTTGTGGGTCACGGACTCCCGGGTGTCGGGCAGACGTCGTCGCATCGGGCGTTCGATGATCTTCTCGACCACCCGCTCGATGACCCTGGCTTCGGCGCCGGCATCCCGGAGGCTCGCTTCGAGCATCGCGTCCGCCGCTTCGTTGGCGCCGGTCGCTTCGAGCGCCTCGTCCGCATCGACGTCGTCGCCCTGCTCGACGTCCGCCGTGGTGTTCAGCGGCTGGCTCAGCTTGCAACCGTCGCGGTAGAGCGCGTTCGCCTTCAGGCCGAGTTCCCAGCTCATCCGGTACGCGTCGCCGATCTGTTCGACCGACGCATCGGCGGGCATGTTGATGGTCTTGCTGATCGCACCGGAGATGAACGGCTGGGCCGCCGCCATCATGTGGATGTGACCGACGGGGGCGATGAACCGCTTGCCGTCCGGGCCGCACTTGTTGGCACAGTCGAAGACCGCGAGGTCGGAATCCTTGAGGCCGGGCGCGCCTTCCACGGTCTGGGTTCCGCAGATCACCCGATTGAGGATCGTCCGCTGCGCGACGGTCATGCCGAGGGCCGCGAGTCCGTCGAAGGTCATGTCCGCCCGGGCCGTCTCGGGGTCGAGGCCGAGCTTTCGAAGCACGGTTTCCGGCATCGACCAGGCGTTGAACGCGAATCGGAGTTCGAAGACCGTGGGAAGCACGTTCTCGAGCGTGACGAGGTCCTCGCCGGTGTAGCCGTGTTCCACGAGGAAGTCGCGGAAGGAGATTCCATCTCCACGCGTGCCGTCGGGAAGGGGCATCTCGACCTCGAGGTCGAGTCGGCCCATCACGTGGGCGACGATCGAGTCGATCGAGTCCGAGGCGTAGCCGAGCGATGCGAGCGAGGGGCGAAGCGACTGGTTGGCGATCTTGAAGTAGCCGCCGCCGGCGAGCTTCTTGAACTTCACCAGCGCGAAGTCGGGTTCGACGCCGGTGGTGTCGCAGTCCATCAGAAGGCCGATGGTGCCGGTGGGGGCGATGACCGAGACCTGGGCGTTGCGGTACCCGAACCGCTCACCGAAGGCGAGCGCGTCGTCCCAGGCGGAGGTGGAGTGACGAAGGAGATCCTCGGCGTTGGCGAGGTTCGCGCGGGAGACCTCCTCGTGGTCGATGGGGACCGGGGAGATCCGGAGGTCCTCGTATTCGCCGCTGTCCCGAGCCACGCCGTGGGCGGCGCGACGGTGGTTGCGAATGACCCGGAGCATGTGCTCGCGGTTCTTCTCGTAGCCGTCGAACGGACCGTGCTCGGCGGCGAGCAGGGCGCTCGCGGTGTAGCTGCGGCCGGTGAGGATGGAGGTGAGCGCGCCGCAGATGGCGCGGCCTTCATCGCTGTCGTAGGGGATGCCGGACTGCATCAGCATTGCGCCGAGGTTCGCGTAGCCGAGGCCGAGGGTTCGGTACTTCCAGCTTCGACGGGCGATCTCCTCGGAGGGGAAGCTCGCCATGAGGACGGAGATCTCGAGCACGATCGTCCAGAGCCCGATCGCGTGCTCGTAGCCGTCGATGTCGAAGGTGCGGGTCTCCGAATCGAAGAACTTGAGCAGGTTGATCGACGCGAGGTTGCACGCGGTGTCGTCGAGGAACATGTACTCGGAGCACGGGTTGCTCGCGTTGATGCGGCCGCCCTCGGGGCAGGTGTGCCACGCGTTGATCGTGGAGTCGTACTGCACGCCGGGGTCGGCGCACTTCCACGCGGCGAAGCAGATCTTCTCCCAGAGGCCGGTCGCGGGGATCGCCCGGGAGAGCTCGCCGTCGGTGCGACGCATGAGGTTCCAGTCGCCCCCGGCGTCGACCGCGTCGAAGAACTGGTCCGAGATCCGCACGCTGTTGTTCGAGTTCTGGCCGCTGACGGTGTAGTAGGCCTCGCCGTTGAAGTCGTAGTCGAGCTCGAGTCCGAGGTCGCGGGCGACGTCCTGCTGTTCGGGGGCGAGATTCTTCATGCCCTCGACCAGTGCCGCGACCTTGATCTCCTCGCGGACCTTCCAGTCGATGAACTCCTCGATGTCGGGGTGGTCGAGATCGAGGCACACCATCTTGGCGGCCCGTCGGGTGGTGCCACCCGACTTGATCGCGCCGGCGGCGCGATCACCGATCTTGAGGAAGCTCATGAGTCCGGAACTGCGTCCGCCGCCGGAGAGGGGTTCGTCCGAGCCGCGGACCGCTGAGAAGTTGGTGCCGGTTCCGGAGCCGTACTTGAAGAGTCGTGCTTCGCGGGTCCAGAGGTCCATGATCCCGCCGTCGCCCACGAGATCGTCGCTC
This sequence comes from Phycisphaerales bacterium, assembly GCA_029248335.1. Lineage (GTDB taxonomy): Bacteria > Planctomycetota > Phycisphaerae > Phycisphaerales > SM1A02 > UBA12014. Next base: position 11,200 of record JAQWJM010000104.1, on the reverse strand, counting down.
ACCCGCTGGATGAAGCAGGCGTGGGGCTGCGGGTGGGTGTAGGCGTCGGCGGCGCGGGTGACCTCGCCGGTGGCGTGATCGGGGACGAAGTGCCCCTGGGCCGGGCCGGTGATGCCGTAGGCGAGATTCAGACCGGTGTTGAACCACTGGGGGCTGTTGGGCGCCGCCATCTGGTTCAGGAGCATGTGGGCGAGTTCGGCTTCGAAGGCGTCCGCGTCCTCGGTGGTGGAGAAGTAGCCGTAGCGCTCTCCCCAGTGTCGCCAGCAGCGGCTGAGTCGCGACACGACCTGTCGAACGGATCGTTCCGGCCCGAGCACGGTGTTGCCGGCGTCGTCGAGCATCGGCGTCCCGTCCGGGTTGGACTGGGGGACGCCGGCCTTGCGGAAGTACTTGCTGACGACGATGTCCGTCGCGAGCTGGCTCCAGCTCGCGGGGATCTCCGCGTCGTTCATTTCAAAGACGACCGAGCCGTCCGCGTTGGTGATCTTGCTGGTCCTCGTCGTCCACTCGATCGAGTCGTAGACGTCGCGGTCGGTGTTGGTGAATCGTCGTGAGATCTTCATGATGTTCGTCGTCCTCTGAATCCGTTCATGGCCGTCATTGGCCCGCGTGATGATGAATCACGCTCCGTCGTGTCGGGCGGTGGGCCCGGTCGTCAGACCGAGTCGCCGTCCACGCGAGGGAGCATGAGTCCGTCCTGATCCTGATACCTGCCGTTCCTGTCCGCGTCGCCGATGCCGAGGAGATTCGAGTCGCGTCGACGGCGACCGCCGACGGCGAAGCGATCGTCCTGGACGATCGATCGAATCTGGGTATCGGAGTGAACGGGCAAGAAACGCCTCGACTTCCAAGGCCGACGACGCCCTCGTGGGCGGGCCGGCGAACCTTCCACCTCTTCGTGGCGAGCACGAGAAGGTGCCGATCCGGATCGGTCCATTCGATTCGCCGGATCGGCATCCGAATCGAATGGTGGAGACGACGACGTCCTGTCGCCTGACTCCGTCCTGCGCCGGGTCGCCGTCAGTGGCGACCACGCATCCCTGGATCCGCGCCTCGCGGCGAAGATCCGATCGTGGGGGCGGGCGAAACCTGCCTCGGTCGGCTCCGAACCAGTCCGAACGGAGCGAAAGGCTCCGAAGTCCGTCGGGTCTGCGGTCGAGTCGACCTGACGGAAAGGCGAGCGTCCCGAGTGGGAGGGCTTCGCCTGGAATGGAACGGAGACAGCCGTCTCCAGAAGGGTCGAAAGAACCCTGGAACCCACACCAGCCTTCCAGACGCGGGGAGACCGAGGAGGACGCCAAACAACTCGGAATCAGAGGGATCTCGCCCGCCGGAAGAACACAACCACGCATTCAGGTGAGGGGGCACCTGAAACCCTTGAGGCAGGGTCCGGACGTGGTGGGCACGTCCGAGAACTTTCGCCTCGCAAACTGCTCTGAACCGGTCCGCAGTAGTACTGCAAACACGCTTGAGGGCATCTTCGCCACTACATGTTGTGGTGGCAACTGGAAAAGTACCACATTTCGTCATCCTTTCGATGATTCAGTGGAACAGTCCCAGAAACAGAATACCGAGGCTGACAGAATTTTCCAGCACACCATCTGGGTGTGGACGGATGTCCGCCAGGCGCCGACCTACCACCAGTTGTGGATAGACGGTCGAAACCTGTTGATTCGGCCTGTTCCCACGGGACGCACCCGAACGGAGCCCGTACACTCGACGGGATGCCTTTTCTCGACGCCGATGATCTGATGGCCGATCTCACGCCGCCGCAGCGCGATGCCGCGGCGGTGGTCGATGGTCCCGTGTTGGTGCTGGCGGGGCCGGGTTCCGGCAAGACCCGGGTCATCACGCGACGCATCGCGCACCTGGTCTCGATCGGCGTGCCGGCGTGGCAGATTCTCGCGGTCACCTTCACCAACAAGGCCGCGGGGGAGATGCGGGATCGCGTCGACCGACTGATTCCGCCGGACGTTCCGGGTCGGCGCGGACTCACCGTCGCGACCTTCCACGGCTTCTGCGCTCGACTGCTTCGCGACCATGCGGACGCTGCGGGGCTCGATGCGAACTACTCGATCTACGACTCCGCCGACCAGAAGAACGCCATGAAGCGGGCGCTCGAAGAGGCGAATCTCGATCCGTCGAACTGGTCGCCCGCGTCGGTGCTCGGGCAGGTGTCCAACGCGAAGAACGCGTTGCAGTCGCCGGAGGCGTTCGCCGCGGAGGCGGCGGACTTCCACGCCCGTACCATCGCGAAGGCGTACACCGCCTATCAGGCGATCCTCGACCGGAATCACGCGGTCGACTTCGACGATCTGCTCCGGCATTCCGCCCGCATGCTTCGTGAGGAAGGCGTGGTTCGGGACACGTTGCAGGAACGCTTCCGGTACGTGCTCATCGACGAGTACCAGGACACCAATCACGCGCAGTTCATCATCGCCAACGCGATCGCCGGCGGGCACCGGAACATCTTCGTGGTGGGTGATCCCGACCAGTCGATCTACGCGTGGCGAGGTGCCGACGTCCGCAACATCCTCGACTTCGAATCGCATTATCCCGGGGCGACGGTGGTGCCGCTCGGTCAGAACTTCCGGTCGACCGGGCACATCGTGCACGCTTCGGCGGGCCTGATCGCGAACAATCGACGGCGGAAGCACAAGGAACTGACCACCGAGCTCGAAGACGGCGAGTCGGTCGGCATCGTCCGCCTCGCGGACGAACACGCGGAGGCGCGGCACGTCGTCGATCACTTCAAGACGCTCGCGGACCAGGGGGTCGCGTGGGGCGACATGGCGATCCTCTACCGCGTGAACGCGCTGAGCCGGGTGCTGGAGGACGAATTCCGCCGGGAGAGCGTTCCGTACGTGATCGCCCGCGGTACGGCTTTCTACGACCGCAAGGAGATCAAGGACGCCCTCGCGTACCTGCGGATGCTCGCAAACGCGGCCGACGACGTGGCCTTCCGCCGGATCGTCAACAGCCCCGCCCGGGGCATCGGCGAGTCCACCATCAAGCGACTCGAGGCGATCGGTGCGGCGACCGGTCGTCGGCTCGACGCGGTGTGCGGCGATGCCGGATCACTCGGCGATCTCGCGACGCGGAGTCGCAAGGCGGTCGAACGATTCGCCGCGACGGTCGCCGGCTGGCGGGCGGAGATCGCGGCCGGCGATTCGACGGGATTCGGCGATCTCGTGGCCCGCGTGCTTCGCGAGAGCGGACTCGAGAAGCCGGAAGCGGCGTTCGAGAGCGAGGAGGAGCGGCAGCGACAGGCGAACCTCGGCGAGCTCGTCTCCGCCGCGGAGGACTTCATCGCGCCGTCCTTCGAACGATCCGAGGACGGCACCATCCCGATGGCCCTCGTGCTCCGGGAGTACCTGGAGTCGGTGGCGCTGGTCAGCGACGCCGACGCGATCGACGCCGAGCGCGGGGCGGTCACGCTCATGACGCTGCATGCCGCGAAGGGGCTTGAGTTCCACGCGGTCGCGCTCGTGGGCCTCGAGGACGGTCTCCTGCCGCACACCCGCGCCCGGGAGAGCGAACTCGAACTCGAGGAGGAACGGCGGCTGTGTTTCGTCGGCATGACGCGGGCCGAGCGTCACCTCCTGATGACCTGCGCGGGCATCCGCACGATGCGGGGCATGCGACAGCCCACGATCCGGAGCCAGTTCCTCGACGAGATCCCCGAGGAACATCGCACCGATCACGACTTCGGCGACGAGTGGGGGGGCCTGCGCAAGGACGAGGACGGCGACGACCGTCGGATCGAGTACGACGACGTCGACGATCCCGAATCGCTCCCGGCCGCGTATCGGGCCGGAACCGTCGTCCGACACCAGCAGTTCGGCACCGGCGTGGTGGCGTCCTTCAGTCATCGGGGTCGGGTCCATTCGGTCGTGGTCGACTTCAAGGTCGTCGGACGAAAGACGCTCGTCCTCGAATACGCGAAACTCCAGCGGGTCGAGTTCTGAAACCGGACTTCGGCCGCATCTCCCACGGAAACCGCGACGTTCGCACGGGCGTCGCCCCATCACGCTCACGAAACGGACCAGCATGACCATTCCTTCGGACGCCGTCGTCTTCATCACCGGGGCGAGCAGCGGCATCGGCGCGGCCCTCGCCGAAGGACTCGCCGTGCCCGGACGAACCGTGCATCTGCAGGGTCGGGACGCGGCGCGACTCGCCTCGACCGCGGACCGTGTCGCGAAGGCCGGCGCGACGCCGGTCTCGCATCTCCTCGATCTCGGAGATCACGCCGCAGTCGACGCCTTCGCCGCGGAACACGCCGGAACGGTGTCGCGTCTGGACGCCTTGGTCCACAGTGCCGGCACCGTGGTGCTGGGCCCGGTGGCGGCGTCGAACATCGCGGATCTCGATCACCAGTACGCGGTCAACCTTCGAGCGCCGTTCGTCCTGACCAAGGCCTTCCTTCCCGCGCTCGAGGCGGCGTCTGGTCAGGTGCTCTTCGTGAATTCGGGAGCGGGACTCCGGGCCGGACCGCACTGGAGCCAGTACGCGGCGACGAAGTTCGGATTGAAGGCGCTCGCGGACAGTCTTCGAGCCGAGACCGACGGAACCGGCGTCCGGGTGACCACCGTGTTCCCGGGACGGACCGCGACGCCCATGCAGCAGGAGGTCCACCGCATGGAAGGGCGTGATTACGACGAGTCCGCGTTCATGGGACCCGAGCACGTCGCGGAGAGCATCCTGCACGCGCTCGAGATCGCCCGAAGCGCGAACGTCGTCGATCTGAGCATTCGCTGACGCAGCGGACCGAGGTACGAATCAGGCGGCGGTGCGGGCGTTCGCCTGCACCAGCGCGACCCGGGCGTCGTCGGCGGCATCCCGGAAGAGACTGGTCAGGCTCGGGTAGTTGAAGCAGGCCTGTTCGAACCAGGCGAGTCGCTGGTTCGTCGAGATCGCGAACTGGGCGAGGTGCACCAGCTCGGTCGCGTCCTCGCCGATGACCGAGCAACCCACCACCCGTTCGCTGACGCGATCGACCACGAGTTTCAGCAGGCCGCGATCGTCCCCGAGCATGCGTCCGCGGGCGTTCCGGCGGAAGTCGCCTCGGCCCACCACCACGTCGAGACCCTTCTCACCGGCCTCTTCGAGCGTGACGCCGACGTGACCCACCGCGGGAATGGTGTAGATCCCCATCGGCACGGTCTCCGCGAGCGCGAGGTCGTCGTCGATCTCGAACATCCGACACGCGGCGACTCGCCCCTGTTCGATGCTCGTCGACGCGAGTGCGGGGAAGCCGATCACGTCGCCCGCCGCGAAGACCCTCGGGCAGTTGGTTCGGTACTCGGCGTCCACCGAGATGATTCCGCGGTCGTTCGGAACGACGTCGACGGTCTCGAGGCCGAGGTTCGCGGCGTTCCCCTGGCGACCGAGACTCCACAGCACGATGTCGGATTCGAGGCGATCGCCGCCGTCGAGTTCCACGATCGCGTGGTCATCCGCGCCGGCGACCGCGACCGGCTTGCGTCCCAGTCGAAGATCGATTCCCGTCTCGACCATCGCCGATTCGAGGCGTTCGCGGACTTCCTCGTCGAGGAACCGCATCAGGCCGCTGCGTGGTTCGATCAGCGTGGTGGGGATGCCGAGTTCCGCGAAGATGCATGCGTATTCGCTTCCGATCACGCCGCCGCCGACGATCGTGATCGACCGGGGCATCCGCTCCAGGGCGAGCAGGCCGTCGGCATCGACGATGTGCGGATGATCGAAGTCGATCCAGTCCGGCCGGGCCGGTCGGGAGCCGGTCGAGACCAGCGTGAATTCCGTCCGCACGCGATCGATCGTGCCGTCGGGGCGGTGGATCGCCACGGTGTTCGGGCCTTCCAGAACGGCGCGGCCGTGGGTCACTTCGACCCCGGCTCGATCCATCTCGGATTCGATTCGATCATGCTCCTCCAGCTGGACCAGGGTGGTCCGGGCCATGAAGGCCGCGAGCGAGAGTCGGGTGTCCGGCGTGGCATCGATGCCGGGCACCGGCCTCCGGCGGAACGCCGAGCAGGTCAGCGCGGTCTCCCGGAGGACCTTCGAGGCGATCGTTCCGGTGTTGACCATGGCGCCACCGGGCCGTCCCGCAGCCTCCACGACGAGCGTGCGAAAGCCATGCTGAGCGGCGGTGATCGCGGCGGTCTCCCCCGCGGGGCCGCATCCGATGCAAACGAGTTGATATCCCGGCATGCCGTCGAGATCGGTCGTCGAGCAGGCCGTCTTGAACGCGTGGTTCGCATTCCGTCGTGGAATCCACCGTTTCGGCGGCCCACGGCCGTCCACCCGGCGGTGGTCCGAGAATCAACCGGTCACGGCCGGTCCGCGTTCCGACGCTCGGCGTCCTCCTCCTCGTGCCACCGGGCCACGTCGCCGAGCAGGATCCGGGCGATGGCGACCGCGACGAGGCCGCTGAAGATTCCGGGACCCTTGTCCTCCGCGACCGCGATCCAGACGAGGGAGAACGCGATCCCCGCCGCCGATGCGAACCAGCAGAGGCGGGGGACGAGTCTCGATCGTCGCGGGGGACTGGGTGGTTCCTGGCTCACGTCGGGATCGCTCTCGGAGGCGTGTCGCGGTCCGACCATGGACCGAAGTGGTTCGACGGGACGCGACTCAGTCGCAGATTCCCGTCTGCCAGAAGATGAAGGCCCATCGATCGGCGGCTTCCTCGATCCGGAGGCGAAGCGGCTTGCCCTGGCCGTGTCCGCCGTCGCGTTCGACCTGGAGGAGGATCGGCTCGGCGGCGGGATCGCTGCCGGTCGCCGCCTGCATCAGCGCCGCCATCTTCCGAGCGTGGAGGGGATGCACCCGGGTGTCGTTCTCGCCCGCGGTGAACATGACCGCGGGATAGTCGCGACCCTGCTCGACGTTGTGATACGGGGAATACGCCCGCAGCCACTCGAATTGCTCCGGGTCCTCGCTCGAGCCGTACTCGGGCACCCAGAACCGGGCCATGAGGAACTGGTGGTATCGGAGCATGTCGAGCAGCGGCACCGCACTGATCGCGGCGGACCAGAGTTCCGGCCGCTGCGTGACCGCGACTCCGGTGAGCAGGCCGCCGTTGGAGCCGCCCATGACCGCGAGCTGCTTCGAGGAGGTCAACCCTTCGTCGATCAGCATCTCCGCGCAGGCGTAGAGATCGTCGTAGACGTTCTGCTTCGACTCCAGCATGCCCGCCCGGTGCCACGACTCGCCGAACTCGCCGCCGCCCCGGAGATTCGCGACGACGTAGATGCCGCCCGCGTCGTAGAACGGGAAGTTCGTCGAGATGAACCGCGGCGTCATCGAGATGTTGAAGCCGCCGTAGCCGTAGAGGAGCGTCGGATGCGGACGACTGGTGTCGAGATTCTTGCGGTGCACGACGAACATCGGGACCTTGGTGCCGTCCTTCGAGGTCGCGTGCACCCGCCGAACGATCACCGAGTCGGGGTCGACGGGCGTCTCCGGTCGGGCCCAGATCGCACCGAGCGTCCCCTCGACGACGTCGCAGTCGTAGATCGTGCGCGGCTCGTTGTAGCTCGTGTAGCTCACGAAGGCCCGGTTCGAGTCGGGGTCGGTCGAGATGCCGGCCGAACCCAGTCCGGGCAGTTCGATCGGATCGAACCGTTCCCCGGTCAGGCTCATTCGTTCGATCCGGGTCGAGGCGTCCTGCTCGTACGTGAGCATCAGCATCCCGCGGGCGTAATCAGCGCCCTGGAAGACCGCGTCGGGCCGCTCCGGTGCGATCTCCGTCCATCGTTCCTGGTTCGGATGCTCGAGGTCGACGATCACGATGCGGCCGTTCGGGGCGTTCTCGGTGGTCGACATCACCATGCGGTCGCCCACCACGGCCTGCGGCGAGAACTTCGCGTCGATGCCTTCGGCGATCACGACGCGATCGAGCCGGCCGGTCGCCTTCCAGTCGGCGACGTGCGCGATCCAGAGGTCGTTCCGACTCCACCCGTCGGTCATGCCGAACATCAGCCAGCGGCCGTCCCGGGAGAGCGAGCCGTAGGGGACCCGCTGGGGTTCGGACTGCGTCATGAACGTGTGATCGTGCCGGGGGTGGGTGCCCACGTCGTGCCATCGGACGACGCGGCTGTAGGCGTCGTCGAGATCGGTGAGCTTGGAGTAGACGAAGGCCGAGCCATCGGGCGTCCAGCCTCCGAAATTCACCTTGCCGGAGATCTCGGTCTCGGTCCAGGTGCCGTCGGCGGTTCGCAAGACATGCAGGATGCTGTTCTCGTCTCCGGCCCGACTGATGCCGAAGGCGATCTTCGAACCGTCGATGGTCGGTCGCCACCAGTCGAGTGACACGAGTCCACCTTCGTCGAGGGAATTCGGATCGATGAGGATCCGGTCGTCTTCGGCGGTGCCGCCGGCGGGGCGCATCTTGAGGACCGACTGATCGGCACCGGCCGCTCGTTCGTTGAAGAAGAGATGACCGCCGGCCTGCCTCGGGGTCCCGATGCCCGGCACGTTCATGAGCTTCGAGAGTTCGTCGACCAGCTCCGGTCGACAGGGGAGGCCGTGAAGCACCTCCTCGGTGTAGGCGTTCTGGGCATCCGTCCAGCTTCGAACCTCCTCGGACTCGGATTCCAGCGGCTCGAGCCACTGGTAGTCGTCGACGAAGGTCTCGCCCTGGATCTTCTCCTCGACCGGCCGTCGGTCGGTGGCGGGCGGCCCGGCGAGGGTGGTGCCCGCGAAGGCGACGGCGGAGAGCGTGGTGGCGAACGCGAGGCGGATGCGGGATGACATGGAGGACTCCGGGGAGGATTGGTTCCGGAGATCGTATCGGGGCCGAGCGGATCGTTCCCTCAGGACTCGGGTGGTTCCGGCAGCAGCCACCTGACGATGGCCCGGGTGAAGGTCGGTGGGTAGGCGATGTGCATCCGGAAGCAGCGAAACGCATCGAGGGGACGATCGATCAGGGCGGCCCCGTGCTCCAGCATCGCCGCGTGCCGGGCCGGGTCGACCTTCGAGGACTTCGGGAGTTTCGGGGCTCGGACGAATCGGGCGTCGATCTCGCCGTTGAACCGTCGCAGTTCGGCGTGTTCCCCGTACTCGACTCGCTCGGCTGCGGCGAAATACAACGCGGCCGCGGGATTCGCGGCGGGAATCGACTCGTCGAACAACACGTCGAGATAGAAATTGCGGACCGGAATCGGGACATGGACACCGACCTGACCGGTCGGTGCGTCGGGTGTCGCGTGGCCGGGTCCGACGTCCTCGATGAGATCGGCGAAGGTCAGGGTGAGTTCACCATCGGGATGCAGATCGGGATCGGCCAGTACGAGGGTCACGGTCTCTTTCGCGACCACCTCGACGACGTCGCGGTGGAGATCCGGCGTACTGGCCGCAGGGACGAGCGATGGAATCGGGTTCGCTTCTTCGGAGGCGTCGATTCCCGACCAGTCCAGAGCCGCCGCGTCCGCATCGATCTTCGTACCACGGTAGACGAGCCGAGGGCCCATCGGTCGAATCGTGCGCAGCCCTTCCTTCATGTTCAACGACACGAGCGCCAAGTGATCGGACTTGGCCTTGGCGGGGGAGACGAACCAGGTGCTCACCATCGAATTCGCCACCTCGCCTCGGAGGGCGACCGTGGAGTCGAAATGGGCTCTCCTCACCTTCGCCTGATGTCGTTGCTGTGCCGTGGAGTCGAGTCCACCGGCCGCGATGGCGGCGATCTCCTGTCGCGAGGCGTTGGATTGATCGAAGATTCTCCAGAGCCCGTTCGTGGCGGTCTCCACACGCCCGATCGCGACGTCCGACACGCCGACGGAATGAAGGGCTCCGATGAGGTTCTTCATTCCCCGTTCACCGGGAAGGGCGGAGACGATCGTCGCCGGATCCGGTGCGGTGGCGATCCGGTGTGCCTGCCATCCCAGCATCTTGTCCACGCCGAGCCTTCTCGCCACGCTCCGGCCGCCGACATCTCCCTTGAGAAACTCCGCGAATGCTCCGCGGAGTGATTCTTGCAATGAGCGTGCCGCCTTCGAGACGTCGTGATGCTTGCGGGCGAATGAAATTGGTGTCGTTTCGTTCTTCGGCATGGACTGACCTCGATCGGAGTTCGAGCGACGGCGAGGCGTTTCCGTGACGGCGTCATCGAATTCCTCGACGGTACCTCGTCTTCGTCGCGACATTCTCTCGAATCGCCAGCGATGGTCGAGTCGGAGGCCATGAAATCGTCTGTGCAGACAGCAAGCCGTCTGTGCAGGCGGATTCTTCGTCTCTGCAGGCGATGCACGGTCGACATCGGGGCGGCGTTGTCTAGTTTCAGGCCGCCCGCCATGGGCGAGCATCGTTTTTTTCCCCGCCACGCAGTTCAAGCGAGGTGGAATTCATGTGTTCAGGATCTGGAGATTGATGAGATGAGACTTGAAATGATCGCCGTCGGTTCGATGTTCGCCCTCGCATCCGCGACGACGAGTGCGGATGTGATCAACAGTTGGATCAACTGGGACGCTCCGTCAGGCTACGGAAGTTCCAACGGCTCGCCGGGCTACGACTATGCGACGGAGCTTCTGGGGACGATCGCCATGCCCGACACCAGCACGGTGTATGTGAAACTGACCGGCGAGATCGCACAGAGCACCACCGGCTCGGGATGGTCCCGGTTCGGCGAGACCGGGACCGACTACTGGTCCGGCTCGTCCTTCACGAGCGACAACGTCACCAGCACGCCGACCGCATCGGCCTCGCCGGATACGCCGTGACGACCCAGACCCTCTCGTTCTACTCCGACTCGGGGAGGACGACGGCCGCGAACATCGAGAACATCGTCCTCCTGTTGACGTCGCTTGGGAGCCCCTCGGATACCGGCGAGTTCGACTTCACTCAGGACTTCGACATCCTCAGCAGCAACTCGAACCTCTCGAGAACGAATCCGTCGGGGGGCACCTATCGCCTGGCCGGCAATGAGGGAGACGGCGCGATCCAGTTCCTCGGCTCGTTCAGTTCGTTCTCCTGGACCGTCAACAACCCGGAACTCGTCGCCTACTGGAATCTGGGAGCGACCTCCGCGCCGCCGCCCTCGGACTCGTCGAACGCCGTCCCCGGCGTCGGCGGAATCGCCGCGATCGCGGGCCTCGGGCTGGTCGGGCGTCGTCGCCGTCGCTGATGGAACGGCCTCGTCTGGTCGGCGTCGTTCAACAAGGTTCGTCAACCGCCGCCTCGGACAATTGTCCGGGGCGGCGATATTGCGCCGACCGAG
>JAQWJM010000099.1:0-6326 GCA_029248335.1 Phycisphaerales bacterium | reverse complement strand
CCCGGTTGATCACCGCGCCGGCACCCACGAAGGCGTGCTCGCCGATCTCGACGCCACAGACGATCGTGCAGTTGGCGCCGAGGGTCGCGCCGCGGCGGACGGTCGTGTCGCGGTATTCGTCCTTGCGCGAGACCGCGGATCGCGGGTTGTAGACGTTGGTGAAGACCATGCTCGGCCCGCAGAAGACGTCGTCCTCGAGCGTCACGTTGTCGTAGACCGAGACGTTGTTCTGGATCTTGACGTTGTCGCCGATCGAGACCTTGTTCCCGACGAAGACGTTCTGTCCGAGCGAGCAGCCGCGGCCGATGACCGCACCGCCACAGACATGCACGAAATGCCAGACCCGACTGCCGGGGCCGATGCTCGCGCCGTCGTCGACGATCGCGGTCTCGTGGATCGTGGGTTCGTTCGCGGTGGTGCTCATGCGGAGGCGTCCGATCAATACTCGAGCGGAAGGCTGACGGCGCGGCCGTCGCGGGCCGAGAGGTAGGCCGCGATGAGGACTTCGAGGCTCTTGAGGCCCTCACGACCGTCGGTTTCCGCGGGGCACTCGCCGCGGAGGACGTCGACCACGTTGCGGTAGTACCTCGGATGACCATACCCGTAGACGGAGGTCGTTTCGTAGTTCGCGTTTCGAACGTCCTCGTCGTAGTCGCGTTCGTCGGCGAAGTCCCAGGTCTGGATCTCGTTGACCGCGACGCCACCGATCCGGACCGTTCCGTGCTCGCCGAGGATGGTCAGCGAGCCCTCGAGGTTCTTCGGGTAGGTGAGCATCGTCACGGCGAGGGAGCCGAGGGCGCCGTTCCGCCAGCGGACGTTCATCACGCCGGTGTCCTCGACCTGGATGTCCCTGGCGAGGGTGGCGGTCATCGCGTGGACCTGGTCGATGGGGCCGATGAGCCAGTCGAGCAGGTCCACGTAGTGGCTGGCCTGGTTCATGAACGCGCCGCCATCGAGCTCCCAGGTGCCGCGCCACCGATCGGTGTCGTAATACGCCTGCGGCCGCGTCCAGAAGACGTTGACGTTCGCCATGTAGATCCGACCGAACCGACCCTCCAGAATCGCGCGACGGAGCAGCTGCAGCGTGGCGTTGAACCGGTTCTGCTTGACGACGAAGAGCCGGACACCGGCGTCGTCGCAGGCCTCGACCATGCGGAGCCCGTCGCTCCACCGGGTGGCCATCGGCTTCTCGGTCATCACGTGGACGCCGGCCGCCGCGATCTCTGCGGTCTGCCTCGGATGCATTCCACTCGGGGTGCACACCGCGACGATGTCCGGATTCGTGTTCGCGAGCATCTCGGGGAGCGAGGTGTGTCGCGGGGTGTCTCCGGGGATGAATTCCTGCTCGAGTCGGGCGGGATCGGTGTCGCAGGCACCGACCAGTTCGAGGTCGTCTCCGAGCTCTTCGATGGCTCGGAAGTGATTCTTCGAGATCCGGCCGCAACCGGCGACGCCGATTCGAATCCGCCGCCCCTGCACGGGCTTTGCCTGATGTTCGATCAATTGGAGGCTCCCTCGCGGCCCGATGAATGACGCTCGGCCAGTCGACCGAGATTCCGGATTCTATCGAATTTTCGCGGTTTCCGGGGTCAGCCGGTGGGCTGCCGGTGGCGGGCGCAGACGGTCTCCACCGCATCGATCACCGCGTCGATCTCCGCCGGGGTCATCGAGGGGAAGAGTGGGAGGGAAAGGCACGCTTCGAACCACCTGTCCGCGGCGGGACAGCCTGTTTCCGGGATTTCGGCGAGTCTTTTCCAGACCGACATGTGGTGCAACGGCTTGTAATGGACGCTGGTGCCGATGCCGAGGGCGGCGAGGTCCTCCGCGAACTCGTTCCGGTCGATTCCAGCCTCCGTTCGGAGACGGATCACGAAGAGGTGCCAGGCATGGGAATCGTCCGCCGGTTCGACCGAGGGGAGCGAGAGTTCCTCCCGGTGTCCGAGTCGTTCGCGGTATCGGGCGGCGATTGCTCGTCGCGCGTCCCTGCTTGCGTCGCTTCGTTCGAGCTGGGCGAGTCCGATCGCCGCGGCGAGATCGGTCAGGTTGTACTTGTACCCCGGGGCGATGACGTCGTATTCCCAGGCGGCACCGACACGGGTGTGTCGGTCCCACGCGGATCGGTCGATTCCATGCAGTCGCATGCGACGGATCCGCGACGCGATCTCGCCGTCGTCGGTGGTGACCATGCCCCCTTCGCCCGTGGTGATCGTCTTGTTCGCGTAGAAGCTGAAGCAGCAGGCCACCGAGCCCACCGCGCTTCCCACGGGGGCTCCATCCGAATGCCGGGCGGGAAAGGCGTGGGCGGCGTCCTCGATCACCTTGACGCCGCGCTTCTCGCAGACATCGACGATTCCCGGTGATCGGAGGTCGCCGCGCATCCGGCAGGCCATGCCGGTCAGATGCACGGGAATGACGCAGGCGATTTCCGGATGGGCATCGAGGGCCGCCTCGACGATGGCGGGGGTCAGCAGGCCGGTGATGGGATCGACATCGGCGATCCGGACGAGTCCGCCGAGATACTCGACGACCTCCGCGGTGGCGGTGAAGGTCACGCTGGGGACCAGGACTTCCGACCCGGGGCCGATTCCCGCGGCTTCGCACGCGAGGTGCAACGCCGCCGTGCAGGAGTTCACGGCGATGGCGTGCCTCGCGCCGGTGGCCTCGGCGAAGGCCGCCTCGAAGTCGAGGACCCGGCCGCCACTGGTGAGCCAGCCGCTCTCGAGCACCTCGCGGACGTATCGAAGTTCGTTTCCGCTCGCATCGACGCGGAAGAAGGGGACGTTCATTGCGGGGATTCTCTCCCATCGGGGGTCCCGGATCCAGTCCCGGGGCCCAGAACCGCCCGAACGGTGCGAAATAGCAGTTTCAGATCCTCGAGGAATGAACGGTCGCGAACGTACGCTTCGGCGAGGTCGAGCTTCCGGGGCAGGATCTCATCGCGATACGTCGACTCGGGGTCGTCGGAGGCGGCGAGGATCGACTCCTCGTCGCGATAGCGGATCGAGGCGGGATCGGTCAGCCCGGGACGGACGCTCAGCACCCGGTCCCATCGAGTCCGGTGGACCTCGGTCCACTTCGGGACCTCCGGCCGTGGACCGACGAGACTCATGTCGCCGACGAGGACGTTCCAGAGCTGGGGAAGTTCGTCCAGCTTGGTCCGGCGGAGGACCCCGCCGATCCGGGTCACCCGGGATCGATCGCCCGCATCGAACGATCCGCTCACGGCATCGGGTCGGACCGCCATCGTCCGGAACTTGAGGATCCTGAAGGGGCGTCGGTTGCGGCCGACCCTGGTCTGCCGGAAGAACGGCCCGCCCCGGCTGGTGATCGCGACAAGCACGGTGATGATGAGGAGGAGGGGTGCGAGGATGATCGCTCCGACCGCGGAGACGATGATGTCGAAGCATCGTTTCATGCCCGGTCGCCCGCGCGGTGTGATCGAATTCCGGCGACGACATGGCTGCGCAGCATCGGCACCAGGTGGAGCAGTCTGTAGGTCGGAACGCCGAGCCGACGCGTGGCGCGAGCGATCGGCGGCGCGAGCGTCGTCCGACGGGTGGAGATCTCCATGCCTGGGAAGAGCGCCCGGATGCGACGGATCGGAACTCCTCGGACGTCCGGATTCCGGGGATTGTCGTAGAGGAAGTCGTACCAGAGGATCAATCCTCCCGAGCGAACGACCCGCATCATCTCGCGGGCGAGCCGGGTCTGGATTTCGTCGGAGAGGATCGAGGTGAAGACGAGACTGGCGAACACCACGTCGAAACGATCGTCATCGAATTCCATTCGGGTCGCGTCGCCGCATCGAAGTCCGACCCCGTCGGGAAGCGACTTCCGGGCGGCGGAGACGCGGTCTTCGAGCAGGTCGATTCCCTCGAGATTCTCCGGCTCGAGGCCCAGGCCGATCAGTCGGTGCAGTTCGCCCCCGCTTCCGCAGCCGACCTCGAGAACCCGCAGATCCGAGCGGGCCGGGAGGCCGGCGGAATCCAGAAAACTCACGTAATGCCGTTCCCGGTCCAGTCGTATGCGCTCGGTGGGAAGGGATTCCGGGCTGTCCTCGCGTCGCTCGTACGCGCGGGTCATCCGTTCGAGTTCCTGTTCCTCCCGAGCCTTCATCGCGGTCCTTCCGACGATGTTCGCCGCTTCGCGATCGCGTCCATCAGGCGGCCGGCCAGCGACTCGAAGTCGTGGTGCTCGAGCACATGGCGTCGCCCGTTCTCCCCCATTTCGTTCCGGCGATCCGCACTGAACGATGCCAGTCGCTCGATCCCCGCGGCAAGCGACCGGGGGTCGTCCGCCGGGACCCGGATCCCGCATTCGGCTTCAGTCACGGGGTCGTTCCCCGCGGTGTAGGACCCGATGATCGGACGGCCGCACAGCATGGCGTCGTAGATCTTGTTCAATCCGATGCCGAAGCGATAGATGGAATGCCCACGAAGCCCCGCATACACCACGTCTCCTTCGGTCATCGCGGAAAGGGCGGACGCTCGATCGACCCGGTCGATGAATCGGGCATGGACGTTCGCGAGTCCGTCGGCGAGCGATCGGAGACGATCCTTCGCCGCACCCTCTCCGATCGTCACGAGGCCGAATCGACCTGACGGAAGCGTATCCATCGCCCGAATCAACGTGTCGAGCCCGTGATAGTCGCCGTGCCCTCCAGCGTGGACGATGGTGAATCGTCCTTCGGACCGCATCCGGCGAACGGCCTCCGCGGGGGCGTGGTCGGTCGCCGCTCCCGGCGCTTCCGCACCGTTCGGGATGCAGATGCAGGCATTCGGATCGAGTCCTCGGGTTCGAAGATGCTCGATCGCCTTCGGCAGGATCGTGACCGCGAGGTCGGCGTCCCGACAGCAGCGGTCCTCCGCACGTTGCGTCACTCGAATCAGTGGATGACGGGCTGAGTATCCGGAGATCTCGATCGGAGACAGCGGCCAGAGATCATGCACTTCCCAGACGAGGGTGGCCTCGTGCTCCCGGGCGATCCGTCGGCAGGGATCGATGTCGAACGGATAGGTCGACGAGGCGATCACCGCATCGATCCGCATCTCCCGGAGGTGCCCTCGCCGCTCCCGATCGACCGCCTTCACGAACGCGTGGATGGAGCGGATCCTGCGGAGACCGTTGCCGGAGTAGCGGGGGGTCCGCAGCCACCGGTACCGAATGCCGTCGATGGTCTCTTTCGTGACCCGTTCCGAGACGGTGGGATTCAGGTTCCGGAGATGGCTGTAGGAACCCGCGAGGATCGTGACTTCATGCCCCGACTTCACCCAGTTCTTCGCGAACTGATGAGGGCGGAACTCCATCCCATGGCGAGGGCTGCCCGCATAGTGGTTCACGAGAAGGAGATGCATCGAAGGGGCGGCTCCGGGTGGTGGTACACGAGGCGACGTCGCGCGATCTCGTGGAAACGTCCCACCTGCGAACATCATACGAAGGCCGAAGTTCGTCGCGCCCCCCCGAGTTCCCGGAGACGAAGGGGTCGATTCCGGCCGGGACGCGTTGCTCCGGCAGGCCGGGTGTTATGGTGCCGAAGCGCCACCTCTCGCGGCCGATCGCCGTCTTCCTCGTCCTCGAACAGCCCCTGAAGCAATGAATTCGAAACCGCGTCGTCGCTCGATCGTCCTCGTCGTCCGGGACTACCCGTTCGGAAACGGCGAGGCTTTCATCGAGGATGAGGTGGCGAGACTCGCTCGGACCGGGCCGCTCGTCGTCCTTCCAGCGTTCAAGAACGGAAGTGGGCCGCCCCGTCCCCTTCCGGAAGGTGTCGAGCTGGACGTGACGCTCGCCGAGCGCGGACCCGGAGCCCTCCTCCGTCCCGCGGTGTTGTCGACCCTGATCGGGGCGGCTTGGCGAGAACTGAAGTCGCGCCCCGCCATTCTGGGATCCGCCCGTTCGGCCCTCCGATTCGTCGGCTATCTCTATCGGGCAGGCAGGTTGCTTGCCTGGATCGAGGCGGCGAGGCGGTCCGGTGACCCTGTTCGCAGGGTGATGGCGTTCTGGTCGAACGCGGAGGCCTTCGGGTTGGCGCTGGCTGCACACCGGGATCCGTCGATCATGTTCGTCGCCCGATCCCACCGGTTCGATGTGTGGGAGGAGGAGAATCCGAATGGCTACCTGCCGTTTCGAGACGCACTCGCCGAGTCCGCCCATCGCCTGCTCCCGTCATCGCGGGAGGCTGCGGATCACCTGATCCGGAGCATGCCGATCGACCCCGAACGCGTTTCGGTCGCACCGCTCGGCGTCGAGCCGCCCTTTGAACCGCGGCCCTGGTCCGAACGCTCGGAGGTGGTCATCGCCTCCTGCTCGACCGCGGCCGTCGTCAA
>JAQWJM010000092.1:0-5872 GCA_029248335.1 Phycisphaerales bacterium | reverse complement strand
GAAGGAGAACGTTCGAACGGTCACCGCGGCGGCGGACACGCCCGCAGCCATCGATCCGCTCCCGGTGCGACCCGGCCAGGTGATCGACGAGGCGTCCGGCCAGCCGACCTGGATCGTGATGCTCGATGAGCGACCCGCGGGGGAGGGGATCGCACCGCCGTCCATCGACGCTTCGATCGATCCGGTCCTCGCCACCGCCAAAATTCCGGCAAGTCGACTCTCGCATCGTTACCGCCATGCGATCGTCGGATTCGCCGGCGCCTTCTCGCCGGCGGAAGCCGGCCGACTCGCCAGTGATCCGCGGGTCGTCGCCGTCGACCCGGACCTCGGTGGTCGTCTCGACCGGGCCGCGGACGGGGCCGACGATCGATTCGATCCACCCTGGGAACACCGCCGCATCTCGTCACCCGATGGCGACGCGGTCGCCCTCGATCGGTGCGGTGCGACGGGCGCAGGCGTGACCGTCGTGGTGATCGATTCCGGCGTGAACGCCGACCACTCGGAGTTCGGCGACCGCGTCCGATGGTCGGTCAACTTCACCGGTGACGATGCGCCGGACGGCGACGACCAGGACGGGCACGGGACCGGCGTCGCGAGCATCGCGGCAGGCTCGACCATCGGCATCGCGCCCGAGTCCTCGATCGCGGCCCTGCGGGTCGAGCAGTTGAGTGGATTGATCACCAATGCGGCTGTGATCGCGGCCCTCGACTGGACCGTGGCGCATGCGGACGAACTGGTTCCGGCGGTGGCCAACCTCTCGCTCGGCGGGCCCGCCATCGGCATCATCCCCTCGGCCTACGAAGCCGCATTTGCCGCCGTGGAGCAGGTTGGGATCCCGATCTTCGTCGCCGCCGGAAACGAGGTGAACCCCGCGTCTTGGAAGATTCCGGCAGCGACCTTCTTCGCCTCCACCATCGGCGCCACTGACGCAGCCGATCACCCCACCGCATTCTCGAACTTCGGACCGTTCGTCGATCTCTGGGCGCCGGGGGCCGCCATTCTCATCGCAGACCGACTC
This sequence comes from Phycisphaerales bacterium, assembly GCA_029248335.1. GTDB lineage: Bacteria > Planctomycetota > Phycisphaerae > Phycisphaerales > SM1A02 > UBA12014. The sequence continues at coordinate 4,854 of JAQWJM010000092.1, read as the reverse complement.
GTACCGGCCGGCGGCTTCAAGCTCGAAAGCGGAACCTCGCAGGCGACACCAATGGTCGCCGGCGTGGCGGCCCTGCACCTCGATCTTCATCCGCCCTCCTCGGACGAACTGCAGAATTCCGCCTGGCGAATCGCCCATCGAACCCGACTGGCCATCGCCGCCTCGGCGGCAGAGGGTCGACTCTCGATGCGGGAGCCCGGGGTCTGGACTCGGCCCGGGCAGGCCATCCTCGGCGGTGGTCCCGACCTGCTTCTGCAGTCGTGCACCAGGACCATCGGTATCGAGCCGCCACCGGTCACCTGGAGGGAAGGCTCCGCGAGCGTGCGTCTGGGGGACGGCATCACTCCCATTCCCCTCGACCACGAGCACGCCCAGTTCGTGAATCACCCCGACGGCCCTGTCGAACTGACCATCAATCTGCTCGGCCTCCCGAGTGTCCTCGTACCCGATGGCGATCTTCCATTGGTCATTGCCGGCTCGACCGTGCGAATCGTGGATGCCGCCGACGAACGCGTGCTGTTCGACAGTGACGCCTGGATCCAGACGGCACCGGTCGTGAAGACCACCGACCGCGTGGTCCGCTCCTCGACCTCCGCCGGCCTCCGGATCGACTGGACACCCTCCCAGACGACCTGGCCTGGAATGCCTGACGGTGTGGGCTACGCCATGACTGCGACGCTCTTGAGTTCCTGCACCGGCGATCTGAATGGAGACGGGACGGTGGATGGCCAGGATCTTCCAATACTCCTGGCCGGCTGGGGTCCGTGTCCCATCGTCGGTCCCTGCCTGGCCGACTTCGACCGTGACGGCGTGGTCGACGGCCGGGATCTTCCACTGCTCCTGGCCGCCTGGGGTGAATGCGACCCCGAACCCGCACCGGGTTTCGTCTTCGACTGCAACGGTCGCGAGGTCCTCGCGAACTATCGAAGCGACCGCTACCTCGACACTGGTGATCCGCTCGGCCGGCTCGTGCCGGTCGGTCGTTTTGGTGCGTTGTCCGCCCACGGGGTGAACTTCGACTGCGAAGGCCTGGAATGGGACAGTACGAGCGATCGATTCGTCATCTCACCCTCCGACCCGCGAACGGGTGCGTGCGTCCTCGAGAACAACGACTGTTTCCAATCATCGCCCTTCGACTGCAGCAAGGGAGGGTTCTACGGCGCTGACGAGCCGTGCGATCCCGTCACGCTCCCGACCTACCCACTGCCCCCGGTGCCGAACGGGTGGCTCGCCACGGGCCACCCGTGGACCTTCGACCCGCGAGGAGGCCGGTTGGTGCGCATTCGACAACCCCTGCCACCGGGTGTCTTCTCGATCTCCGACGCATTCATCGTGACCTTGCCCACCGGGGTGAAGGACAGTGTCGGCTTTCGTCTCAACCCCGAGGCCCCGCAGGTCGGCGGAAACACCGGCTTCGTTCGGCCACCCACCCCGTTTCGCGTGACGATCGAGTTCACCGACGGAGGCCCCGGCCTGATGCTCGACGGGTCGCCTGAGACCAGGTTGATGTTCGGCACGGCATTCCCCCCGTCCAATGATCCGTACCTCGCCTATCAGTTCGGCGTGATCCTGCCGACGCAGGACCGGGAGATCGCCTCGATCGAGTTTTCCGCGGTGCCGACGGGGGATGCCCCATCAAGCAGCGTCGTGGACATCCAATGCCTTGCCGCCGTCGTCGACGAGGACGATCCCGATGCGCTCCCGGCAGAGATTTCCCAGGACGGCGGCCGAACGTGGGCGGTGTGGCGCGATGAGGCCACCGGACGACCACTCGAACGAGGACTGCTGATCCTCCCCTGAGTGGATTCCACGCGTTCAGCCCAGCGGCACGCTCTCGACCACCTCGAGTCCGAAGCCGTGGAGGGTCGGCCATGGTCGGGGGTGGTTGGTGAGCAGCCGGAGCTTCGAGAGCCCGAGGTCCCGAAGGATCTGGCTTCCGATCCCGAGCTCGCGCTGATCCATGGGAATCACCTTCGAACCGATGCCGTCGGGTCGTGCGAGATCGGGGGCGTTGACGTCCTCTTCGCGCCGAGCGACCTCGTGCAGGGCACCGGAGATCTCGGCGTTTCCAGACTCGGGTCGCATGTAGACGAGGGCCCCCCGTCCCGCGTCGCGGATCGCCCGAAGGCTCGCGACCAGATCGTCGCGACTCGCCCGCTCGGTGGCTCCGGCCACGCCGAAGATGTCGCCGAGCAGGTCGCGTCGCTGGACCCTGACCAGGGTGGGCGCGTCGTCGTGGACCGGATGACCGTCGGTGCCGATTTCGCCGACGCCACCCGCACAAAGGGCGATGTGGGGCAGGGCGTCGATGCTGCTGCGCCAGGCGAAGAGTCGGAAGACACCCTCGGGCGTCTCGATGTCCCGGCCCCCGACCGGATCCACCCGTTCGACCATCGCTTCCTGCGCGAGCCGGTGCTGGATGATCTGCTCGACCGAGCACATCTTCATCCCGTGTTCCTCGCACATCACCTCGAGATCCGGAAGCCGCGCCATGTCGCCGTCCGGCTTCACGACCTCGATGATCGCGGCCGCCGGGTGGAGACCGGCGAGCTTGCAGAGGTCCACGGAGCCTTCGGTCTGACCGGTTCGAACCAGGACGCCGCCCGGTCGGGCGCGAAGTGGATTGATGTGGCCGGGTCGCACGAAGTCGTCGGCGCGGGAGGTTGGGTCGGCCATCATGCGGATGGTGATCGCCCGATCGCTGGAACTGATGCCGGTGCCGACCCCGTGCCGGGGATGGCCGTCGACCGAGATCGTGAACGGAGTCTGCCGGAGGCTGGTATTGATCGCCCCCTGCGGCCCGAGTTCGAGTCGTTCACACGTCGGGCCATCCACCGCGACGCAGAGATAGCCGCCGCCGATCCGGGTGAGGAAGTTGACGATCTCGGGGGTGACGAACTCGGCCGCGACCACGAAGTCACCTTCGTTCTCACGGTTCTCGTCGTCCACGAGCATGATCATGCGGCCGGCGCGGAGGTCTTCGAGAATGTCGGGGATGGTTGCAAATGACATGGATCGATCATGGTAGTCGAGCCCCCCGCCCACCGACCCGATCGACCTGCTTGTCCTGCTTGTCCTGCTTGTCCTGCTCGTCAAAATGCCGGAGAGGCCCCGACGCGATCCGCAGGCGGCGCTGAATCGTCGACCTGACCCGCCGACCAAGTCAGATCCGATGAGTCAACGACAGATGATCCCGCCACCGCCGGCGAAAATCTGAAGAGGGCATGAACGTCTCATAACAAAAGCCGATGGCGGCTCGAAGGGTCTCCACACGGCCTCCGAAGCATTTTCCACGAATTCTTTCGTAACCTTCACAATCTACGACGAAAATATTCGTATTGTGCGTGAACGTTTCCCTTGACCGTCAAGCGAACGACCCAGGTGCCCCCCATCCGAGCGCCCCGACATGGCCCGACCGAAGTCAAACCCCGACCCCAGCCGCCGGCGACCGACCGAAGCCGAATGCAACATCCTCTCGATCATCTGGGAGCGAGGCACCGCCACGGTTCGCGAGGTCTACGAGGAGTTGTCGCAGCGACAGGAGGTCGGCTACACCACGGTCCTCAAGTTCATGCAGATCATGACGGAAAAGGGTCTGCTCGAACGCGACGCCTCGGTTCGGCCGCAGCTCTTCAGTCCCGCCCGGGACAAGGCCGATGTGCAGCGCGACATGGTCGGCGACCTGCTCGACCGGGTCTTCGGTGGATCACCGGAGAGTCTCGTGCTCGGCGCCCTGTCGAGCCGACCTTCGACGCCCGAGGAGATCGCCAAGATCCGCCGGTTCCTCGATGAGATGGAACTCGACGAATCGGAAGGAGGCTCGGAATGATTCTTTCCCAGTTCTTCCAGACGCTCGGCTTGACGTTCCTTCACATGCTCTGGATCGGCGCGTTGGTCGGCGCCATCGTCTTCGTCTGGCTCCGATCGAATCCGGCCGCCGACCCGCGGACGAGATACGCCTGCGTCGTCGGCGGATTGGTCGCGATCCTGATCGGGGCCGGCTCGACGTTCACCTTCCTCGCCTCGACGAGCAGCGCGGGGACCATCGTTCAGACCGACGCCATCGTCGCCGCGACCACCGACGTCGCGCAATCTTCCGGGGAAGCGTCCGCGCGACCCCGAGACCTCGACACCCCGGCGGTCGGCCTCGACCTTGAGCCCACCACGATGATCGCGTGGGCCTGGATCGCCGGGATCATCTTCATGTCGGTTCGCCTGTTCCGCCAATGGACCCGGGTTCGAAGACTCCGAACCGCCGACGTCGCCGAACCCCCCGCGGCCTGGGCGGAGAAGTTCGACCGGTTGAAGTCGAGGATCGGCGTACACCCCCGGATCTCGATGCTGGTGAGCCGCGCCATCGATGCACCGATGGTCGTCGGCTGGCTCCGACCACTGGTGCTCGTGCCCGCCACCGCGTTCACCTCGCTCACCCCCGATCAACTTCAGACGATTCTCGCCCACGAGCTCCAGCACATCGCCCGTCGGGATCATCTCGTCAACATGCTTCAGGCCTTCATCGAAGTCCTGCTCTTCTTCCACCCGGTCACCTGGTGGCTTTCCCGGCAGATCCGCGTCGAACGCGAGAACTGTTGCGACGACGGTGCCCTGCTCGTGACGGGCTCCCCCAGGACCTTTGCGGAGGCGTTGCTCGTGCTCGAGTCGCTCCGCACCGACCAGACCACTTCACCCCAGCTGCTCACCGCCACCGGAGGCTCCCTCATGCACCGTGTCTCACGTCTCTTCGGATCCAGTCAACCACAGCCCCTGAACGCCGGTTGGCGAGCGATCTCCGCCTGCACCGTGCTCGCGATCGTCGGTCTCACGTTCGCCATCGCCACCACCGATCCGACCGCG
>JAQWJM010000066.1:0-3145 GCA_029248335.1 Phycisphaerales bacterium | reverse complement strand
GACCGCCGAGGGACCGCTACCCTCTCCTTCATGGCACTGTGGCGACAGTCCGGGACCGTCTGGTTCGGCGCCGTCGCGGCGGCGGGACTCGCGCTGCTGACCCAGATCCTGCTGGCGAGACACCTCGACGACGAGACCTTCGGCGCGCTTTCCAACGCCTATGCGATCGCCATCCTCGTGGCGACCTTCGCCTTTCAGGGCCTCGGCGAGGTCACCCTTCGAAATCTCGCCGCGATCGACATCACTCGGTCGGTCGTCGCCGCAGGGCTCCTCCTCCTCGTCGGCCTCGTGGCAAGCGGTGCGTGGACCTCGTGGACCGGCGAAGCCGGGTCGACACCCGGACTCCTGTTGGCGTTCGTTCCGTTCGTCGTCGTCCAGGCGGGATTGACCGCGGGCATGATCTCGTTCCAGCTCGAACGCCGGAACATCGGGATCGCGGCCTGGCCCGTGGGATTCCAAGCCGCGCGACTCGCCGTCGTCGGTCTGGTCGTCGTGGCCGGGGCCGATGTCATCGCGGTTCCACTCGGATGGTGCCTCCTCCTCGCCCCCCTCGCCTGGTTCGGACTCCGACGCATGCGTGCCGCGAAGAAACGCATCGACCGCGTCCCGGCCACCTCGACCTCAGGCATCATCCGCGCCGCCCTGCCCTTCTCGGCGACCCGACTTCTCGAGTTCGCGGAGATCCAGCTGCCGGTGGTGCTGGCCATGCCGCTCCTCGGCGCCTCGGAGACCGGCCGCATCGCCGCCTGCCTCGCCATCGTGCAGGGCCTGCTCCTCCTTCCCATCTCGATCTTCCAACGGCTTCTCCGCGCGAGCTTTCACGACTGGACACGGGCTGATCCGGCGCGGCTCCGCCGGGCGGGACTCGTCGGCGCCGTCGCGATGGCGGTCGCCGGGGCGGGACTCGGCCTCGCGATCCGACCGTTCGCCTCGATGATCCTCGGATCCATCTTCGGGGAGCAGTTCACGGCCTCCACCGGTTTCCTCGAATCGATGATGCTGCTTCTGCCGATCTGGTTCGCCTCGATCGCGATCAACGCCACGCTCGTCTCGCCCCGACTCGCCGACCTGCGTTTCGGATGCCAGGCGGTCGGCATCCTGATTCTCGTCACCGGGTCGTTTCTCGGCGGATCGGACACCGATGGAATCGTGAAGGGTATGTTCGCATCCCAGACCTTCCTGCTCCTCTCCGGAATCCTGCTCGCGACCGTCCGGCGGTCGCCCGCGACTCGAACCTGAACCCTCCTCGGACTCGACTCAACGAACCATGTGTGGAATCGCCGGCTTCATCGATCGATCAGGACGCATCACCGACGTCGCGGCGGTGATGGACGACATGAGCGAGGCGATCCGGCATCGAGGTCCGGACGGAGAAGGATCGTCGTACGACCCTGATCGCCGGGTCGCCTTCGTCCACCGGCGGCTTGCGATCCAGGACCCCAGCGATGCGGGCCGCCAACCGATGTCGTCCGCGAGCGGACGTTTCGAGATCATCTACAACGGGGAGATCTACGACTTCCCGGAGCGTCGACGGGACCTGGAGATCGCGGGGCACCGGTTCCGCACCGGCTGCGACACCGAAGTCCTGCTCGCCGCCTTCGAGACCTGGGGCGTCGAATCGACCCTTCGGCGGATCGACGGCATGTTCGCCTTCGCGGTGCTCGATCGCGACGAGGATCGGGTGACGCTCGCCCGGGATCGAGCGGGTCAGAAACCGCTGCTGCTCGCGGTGGTCGGCGACGCGATCGCCTTCGCCAGCGATCTTCGCGCCCTCGAGCTGCTTCCCGACCCGTTCGCCTCGCGACTCGGCGGGATCGACGAACACGCGCTGCGCTGGTACCTCGCGAACGGCGCGGTTCCGTGGCCGATGTCGATTCGACCGGGCGTCGAGCAGGTGGCGCCGGGCGGACTGGTCGAGATCGATCTCCAGAACCTGGGAATCGACCGACGCCGGTGGTGGACGCCACCACTGCCCACAGATGACGCGGCAGACACGGCGTTCGATCCGGCGGCGGACGATCGATCCGTTCTCGAGGCTCTCCGCGAAAGCGTCCATCGACGATGTCGAGCGGATCGTGCGGTCGGCGTGTTTCTCTCGGCGGGGCTCGATTCCCGACTGGTCGCAGCCCTCGCCGCCGAAGTTCGTCCGGGACTGCCGGCCTTCACGCTGGGCATGCCCGGACCATTCGACGAGACCGCCGAGGCGGCGGAGGTCGCCGCGCAGCTCGGACTCGCGCATCACGCCGTTCGACCGACCGACGATGAGGTCGTCTCGACCGCGGAGACGCTTCACGACGTGACCGATGAGCCCTTCGCCGACTCCTCGCTCCTCGCGACGACGCTGCTCGCCCGGGCCGCGAGCCCCTCGATCGCCGTCGCATTGTCCGGCGACGGCGGCGACGAACTCTTCGGCGGGTATCGCCGACACGCGATGGCCGCGAACTGGAGCCGACGAGATCGGTCGCTCCGGGCAATCGCGCTCGTGGCGGAGAACCTTCCCGAATCGGTGACCGGGATGCTCGGGCGAATCAGACTGGGCCGCGGGACGGTGCTCGACGCGCTTCGAAAGATCGAGGCGGTGCCGCGCGGCCTCGCCGGCTATCTCGATCTCCGAGAACGACAGGGCGACGCCTCCGATCTGTTCGACCGGAGCGTGATCGACATCCGGGATCGAGTCCCGAAGAATCCCTGGGACGGGCTCTTCCCGGAGTGGAAGGGCGTCCGCAGCATGATGACCGCGGACTTCAGGACCTACCTTCCCGACGATCCACTCGTCAAGATCGATCGGGGAACGATGCATCACGGGCTCGAATGCCGGTCCCCGTTCCTGGGACGGGAAGTCGTTGAAACCGCGAACGCGCTCGCCACCGCGAGCCTCTTCGAGCATGCCGGCGGGCGTCGACCGATTCGGGCCGCACTTCGAAGCCTCGGACTGAGCGATGCCGGAACGAAACGGGGGTTCGCCGTACCGCTTCACGACTGGCTTCGAGGCCCGCTCCGTCCCTGGGCGGAGTCGCTGCTTTCGGACACCGTGGACGACCCGCTCGATCAGGCGACGGTTCAGAAGGACTGGCTCGATCTCATCGCCGGGCGACGCGACCTCGCCACTCGCATGTGGACGGTGATCACCTGGCGAGCATGGTTC
>JAQWJM010000067.1:0-3699 GCA_029248335.1 Phycisphaerales bacterium | reverse complement strand
CCTCATCCGCGATGAGACGACCTTCGGCGTCCGACTCGCGGTCCCCCAGACCCCGGGCATCGGCTTCCCCGCCTATTGATGATCGTTCAAGACGATGGATGCCGGCGATTCCGGCCCCTCGTCACCGACGCAGGTGCGACGCACCCGCCGCGGTGAGCTTGCGTCCGCGCGGGGTTCGAGAAAGAAACCCGATCTGCAGGAGGTAGGGCTCCACCACGTCCTCCAGCGTGCCCGCGTCACCGCCCATGGTGGCGGCGATCGCCTCGAGTCCGGCGGGTCCGCCCTCGTAGACGTCGGCGAGCACCCCGAGGTACTTGCGATCGATCTCGTCGAGCCCGAGTTCGTCGACGCCCTCGAGTTTCAGCGCCGAGGCCACCGCCGCGGCGTCGATGCGACCGGTGCCGCGGACCTGCGCAAAGTCCCGGACGCGACGGAGCAGACGGAGCGCGACGCGTGGCGTCCCACGGCTGCGAGTCGCGATCGCGTCGAAGCCGCTCGCGTCCACCGATTCGATCCCCATCCGCCCCACCGCCCGGTGAAGAATCTCGATCAGATCCGCGACCGGGTAGTACTCGAGGTGATGGGTGATGCCGAAACGGGCCCGCAGCGGCTGCGTCAGCATGCCCGCCCGCGTGGTGGCGCCGATCAGGGTGAAGGGCTTGAGGGTGAGGGTGATCACCTTCGCATGCATCCCGCTGTCGACGGTGAAGTCGACCTTGAAATCCTCCATCGCGGGATAGATGTACTCCTCCACCGCGGGCGGGAGTCGGTGAATCTCGTCGATGAAGAGCACGTCGCCTTCGCCGAGCTTGGTGAGGGTGCCGACCAGATCGGCCGCCTTGTTGAGGGCGGGCCCGCTGGTCACCCAGGCCGTCGTGCCCATCTCGTTGGCGATCACGTGGGCGAGGGTCGTCTTTCCGAGTCCCGGGGGGCCATGCAGCAGCACGTGCTCCATCGCCTCTTTCCGCTGCTTCACGGCCTCGATCGCGATCGTGAGCCGCTCGATCAACGCCGCCTGACCGACGTACTCCGCGATCGACCTCGGTCGGACCACCGGCGTCGGCACCGCGGCATCGGTGGTCCTCACCGGCTCCTCGGCCTGGGACTCTCCGGAAACGATGCGCTCTCGTGCCATGCCCGCATCATCGGGGGTCGGCCGCTCCGACGCCAGTCGGGATCGATGGGGAACGGAATCGAAGCCCGGTGATCAGCCACCGAAGTCCGCGGCCACGGGTCCCCGCTCCGCCGGATCCGTCTCGAAGAAGCCCTGGGTCTCGAATCCGCCGACGCCGGCCACGAGGTTCGAGGGGATCGTGGTGCAGAGCTGGTTCATCTCGCGGACGTTGGCGTTGTAGAACCGTCGCCCGGCGGCGATCCGATCCTCGGTGTTGGCCAGTTCCGATTGGAGTGCGCGGAATCCGGCATCCGCCTTGAGGTCCGGATAGGCCTCCGCGACCGCGAGCAGCCGATCCACCCCCGCGACCATCGCCTGCTCGTCGCCGCTCTGCCGGTCCGGCCGCCCGACGTTCTCGCGGGCCTGGTTCCGGAGCTCGATCACCCGCTCGAGGGTCTCCCGCTCGTGGGCCGCATACCCCTTGACGGTCGAGACGAGATTGGGAATGAGGTCGTAACGACGCTTCAACTCGACGTCCACGTCGGCCCAGCTCTCGCGAAGGTGCTGCCGGACCGAGACCAGTCGGTTGTAGATCACCACGCCCCAGATCAGCGGCAGGAGCACGAGCAGCACGGGTATCAGAATGACGAAGAGCATGTCCCGAATCCTCTCGATGGCGGTGGTCAGGCCGTCTCGTCGGCGAGCGTGCGAACCAGATGATCAGGCCAGGCGTCGAAGAACGCGCCGCACCAGTCGAGATGACGTTCGAACGATTCGGGATCCCAGCACCCGCGACCATCCGAGACGCAGATCAGGTCCCCTTCCAGTTCGAACGCGGGCGGCGCGGTTCGAAGCAGCAGCTCCATCATCCGGGGATCGATCAGATCGTAGGCGAACCGCTTGTCCTCGCTCGAGACGTGGAAACGACGGCTGAATTCCACGCTTTCGAAGTCGATGTCGTCGAAGCCCAGCATGCCCTTCAGGCGATCGAACACCCCTTCGCGGCGGACGATGGTCTCCGGAACGGAGCCGAACGGATTCCAGGCGATCAGGTAGCTGAGTCGAATCGTGACGGTCCGCCGGTTCTTTCCCGAACCACGGCGTTCCTTGTAACGAAAGTCGCCGGTACGAATCGCGATCGAGCGTCCACCGAGTTCGAGGGCGCCGCTGATCGTGTTGTAAGCGACCCGCGAACGCCCCTTCCGGAACATCGCGAACCCGGCGAATCGGACGTCGTGCGATCCGTCGAACGATGCGTCGAAGTCCAGCCCCCGCGAACTCGCCAGGGCCGCGAGCGCCTCCCGACGCTTCTTGGCCTGCTGGTGGGCGAAGATGAAGCCGATGGCCGCCAGTGCGGCGACGATCACGACGAGGATCACCTCCATGCGGGCCTCCCCGTCGAATGAAGATCACTCGAAGACGGCGCGAGCGGTGCCGAGGCGTGTCGGACCGGGATGATCAGAACTCCACCTTCGGCGCCTTCTTCACCGCCGCCGCCTCGTCCGCGTCGAGTTCGAAGAAGTCGAGCTCGGAGAACCCGAACATCCCCGCGACGACGTTGGACGGAAAGGTCTTGGTGGCCTCGTTGAAGGTGCTGACGGTCCGGTTGTAGTGCTGGCGGGCGAACCCGATCTTGTTCTCGGTGCTGGTGAGCTCCTCCTGCAACTGCAGGAAGTTCGTGTTCGCCTTGAGTTCCGGATAGGCCTCCGCGACCACCATCAGTCGACCGAGGGCCTGGGTGAGCATGTTCTCCGCCCCGGACTGCTCGGAGACGGAGGAGGCGCTGGTGGCCGCGGCGCGGGCCTGGGTCACCGCTTCGAAGGTGTTCGATTCGTGGGACGCGTAGCCCTTGACCGCGCCGACGAGGTTCGGAATCAGATCGTGACGACGCTTGAGCTGGACGTCGATGTCGCTCCAGGAGTTCTCGGCGGCGAGCTTCTTCCGCTGCAGCGCGTTGTAGAAACCGATCAGAAAGATCGCGACGAGGACGATGACCCCGAGGATCGCGAGAATCGGGATGAGAATGGCGGCTCCAAGCATGGTCGGCTCCGGAATGCGGACTTCGGCGGACGAACCGCGAATGAACGCGGCCCCGTGGAAGCATGAAGATACTTCCTCCGGTTCGAATCGGCATGTCCGACCAGACGCCGAATCGGACTTCTCAGGTCGCCAGGGGCGTGGCGAGACGCTCCACCGCCTCGAGGAACGCGGAAAAATCCCGATAGTCGGGAAGAACCGTCGTGGCGCCGACGGATCGAAGCAGGTCGGCCCGGTCGCCCTCCGCGATGCCGACGAACCCGAGCCCCATTCGATCGGTGGCGAGGACGTCCCAGCGACCGTCGCCCACGTAGACGCCCCGGTCGAAGGTCTCCCCCGACGACTCGCAGGCCCGCGTCATCGCGATCTCGATGATCTTCTCGCGCGGATGGGCGTCGTCGGCGTGCGCCGCCGGAACGTCGACGTGCGGTATCCCCGCCGCCTCCAGCTTCAGTCGCGCGGTGCGACGCCATCCACCGGTCGCGATCGCGACCGCCCACCCCGACGAACGCATCGCCTCGAAGATCACCGGAGCCCCCGGCACGGGG
>JAQWJM010000065.1:0-2555 GCA_029248335.1 Phycisphaerales bacterium | reverse complement strand
CTGGACCGGGGATGGATCTCGCTCCAGGGCGAGAGTCATCCGGTCGAGTTCAAGTCGGTGGAGATCAGGCCGCTGCCCGCCGCGGCACCGGGTGGGGCACCGCGACCCGCGGCCCCGTCGCCTCGCAAGGCCGGTTGATCGGCGTCAATCGGCGGACCGAGCCGTCTCGTCACGGCCCCAGCCGGACGTGCCCGCAGCCGTCTGGCGTCGGGCGATCAGGCGTTCGGAGATGCGAACGTATCCGTACACCAGCATCGCGGGCCATTCCCAGGGCCGGACGGCCAGACGCTTGAAGACGCCGCCGCCACGGGCGACATGATTCTTCATCAGCTCGGGAAATCGACGGTGAAGCTCGTAGGTTCCGCGGCGTACCCGCGCCCGGACCGTGATCATCGCCGCCAGCGTCTGCGGCGGCAGGACGACCGCTTCGGCTTCCGAGACGGTGAATCGTTCCGATGGTTCGAAATGCCCCTGAACGAATCCATCGTCGGCGATGATCTCGGGGAACTCGCCCCAACGTGCTCGGCCGGATTCGCCGACAACGAAGCAACCGCTGCCGTTCGGTGCGCCATCACCGAAGTACGGGTTGAATCGTTGAGCACGATAGAAGAGCCGCATGCCGAACGAGAGATTCGATCGATCGAAGTGGGGACGCGGGGAGACGATTCTTCGTCGTTCGTCGACACCTGCGAGAAGATGGGTCACGGCGCCGCTTCGAAGTTCGATGTCCGCATCGAGAAACATTCGCGGGAAGCCGCTGACTTCCGCTTCACCGAGATTCAGTGCGTTGGTCTTTCCGGGCGTCGGGGTGTCGATCACCTTGATGCGCGGATCGACGCCGGCGGCGATCTCAGCCGTCCGATCCGTGGTCGCATTGACCACGACCACGATCTCGAGGTCCGGCACGGCGTCGGCAAGCACCCCGCGCAGGGTTCGTTCGATGCCAGCTTCTTCGTTGTGGGCTGGGATGACGACGCTGGGCACGTTTCCTGATCCTTGGAGGGGACGGGTGCATCTCGGTCGAGTCCCGCCGGTGTCCGGGATCGACGAGAGTGATATCGGCACGATTCGTGTCCGGGTCACCCCGAATCAGGTCTTCGCAGCCCGATTTTGGGCCGCGAGCGGGCCTCGAAGAGGCCGTTTGGTCCCCGCAGCCCCGTTGCGGTCTGGTGTCAGGCCGCTTCGCACGAATCGATCTTCCACCAGCGTGTTCCTAGGTCGCCGATTCCAGCCTCGGAGCGAGCGTTGATCGCGGGACAGCGAGCCGACGAGGGACGGCTCACATCGATGAGTGCCTTGAAAGACGCCCGCCCGCGGACGAGCACGTCGGCGGGCGGGCGGCGAGTCGATCCGGCGTTCGAGCCCGACTCAGTTCTCGAAGAGATCGTGGCTGTCCGAACGGACGGCGACGATCGTCTTGACCGCGGCCTTCGCCTTCGCGGCATCGCCCTCGAGGGCCGCCTGCTCGACCTGCAGGGTCGCGAGGATGGCCTTGATCATGTCGATCTGGAAGGCGGCCCGGTAGGCCTTCTCGTCGCTCCCGAACTTCGCCTTCGCCGCATCGCTCATCGGGACCGCCGCACTGTGCTGCTTCGCGGTCATCAGCGACATCTGAAGCGTCCGAATCGCCTTGAGATCGTTCTCCATGGAGATGTCGTCGAACTTCGCGCGACGGATGCTTCGAAGCGATCGACCCGAGACTTCCATGGCGTCGTGGAAGGCTTCACGGGGATCGACGGGCTTGGTGGTGGCCGGCGCGTCCTGCGGCGTCCGCTGCATCTCGCCGCCGCGGCCGGTCGGCCGATTCCCCGCTCGCTTCTCGACGAACGCGATGACCTCGACCCGGGTGACGTAGCCGTCGCCGTCGGCGTCGGCCTGGGTGAAGAAGCGCCCGTTGCCGTTGCCGGTCGTCGCTTCCTCCTTGGAGATTCGTCCATCCTTGTCGGTATCGGCGCGCATCATGCGCTTCGTGATCATCTCCGGGTTTCCGCCGCGGCCTCCACGGCCTGCACCGGGGCGTTCTCCGCGGGGGTCCTGGCCCGGGGCCTGCTGACCGGCGGCGTCACCACTCCGGCCGGGTCGGTCGCCCTCGCCATTCTGGGCCGTTGCGGGGCTCGAGAGCAGGAGGGTGAACAAACCAATGGTGGCGAGGGTGCGGATCGGCATCGGGAGCTCCAGAGACGGGACGGGTATTGGGAAATGTGCGAATGCTGAAAAAAGGATGATCGCAGCCGGTCGCGGCGGCGGTCGGGGTGAAAACGCGGAAGCGGTGGCGATTCTTGCGTCGAATACCGCAATCGGGCATGAGCGACGCGCGAAGTCGTCCAGGGCGGGATCAGGTCGCGGCGGCGACGATGGACTGCGCCTCGTCGAGGATCCGTTCCACGTGCTCGGGTCCCTTGAGGCTCTCCGCGTAGATCTTCGAGATCGGCTCGGTTCCCGACGGACGGGCCGCGAACCAGCCATGTTCGGTCGTGACCTTGAGACCCCCGATCGCGGCATCGTTTCCAGGTGCGCGAGTGAGGGTCGCCGTGATCGGATCGCCGGCGAGCTCG
>JAQWJM010000062.1:0-20358 GCA_029248335.1 Phycisphaerales bacterium | reverse complement strand
TTCACCGGCCACCGCCGATGGCGGGCGTTCGAGCCTCCGGGACCGCGTGTGGTCAACGGAGACCGTATTCCTTGAGCTTGCGGTAGAGGGTCCGCTCGCCGATGCCGAGCAGATTGGCCGTCTGTTCCCGGTTCCCACCGGTCAGGGCGAGCGTCTGACGAATCGCCTCCTTCTCGAGCCGATCGAGCCCGACGCCGGCGAGCGAGCCGATGCTGGCCCCCTCGTCGTCCCCGTCCTCGGTCCGGATCTCCTCGGGGACGTCGCGGACCTCGATACGGTCGTCGTCGCAGGCGATCACCATCCGGTGAACGGCGTTGAAGAGCTCGCGGACGTTTCCGGGCCAGGCGTAGCTCACGAGCCTGAGCATGGCGGGCTCGCTGACCTGGGGAATCGGTCGTTCCATCTCCGCGGCGAACCGACCGGCCGCGTGGTTCACGAGCAGCGGCACGTCCTCGCGTCGAGCGCGAAGGGGTGGAATGTTGATCTCGACGCCCCGGATCCGGAAGTAGAGGTCCTCCCGGAAGTCGCCCGTGGTCGACATCGATTTCAGATCGCGATTGGTCGCACTGACGAAACGCACGTCGGCCTTCCGGGCCTCGTTGGAACCGAGCCGGATCACCTCCCCGCTCTCGAGCACCCGCAGCAGCTTCGGCTGCATGGCCAGCGGCATGTCGCCGATCTCGTCGAGAAACAGCGTTCCGCCGTCGGCGTACTCGAAGACGCCTTCGCGATCGCGGTCCGCCCCCGTGTACGCCCCGCGCACGTGACCGAACAACTGGTCTTCGAGCAGGCTCTCGCTCTGGCCCGCGGTGTTGAACGTCGCGTAGCGTTTCCGGGTCCGCTTGCTGAGGTTGTGGATCGCGGCGGCGACGAGTTCCTTGCCGGTCCCGCTCTCCCCCGTCACGAGGACGGGAATCGTGCTCGGTGCGACCTTGCGGATCGCCTGCACGACCTGCCGGATCCCCGCCGAATCACCGATGATGCCCTCGAAGCCGTAGGCGGCACCGAGCTGGCCCTCGAGCTGCGCCGTCCGATGTCGGAGCAGGACCGTCTCCGCGGCCCGATCGACGAGGTTTCGAAAGACCACGAGGTCCAGCGGCTTCTCGATGAAGTCGTAGGCCCCGCCCTTCAGGGCCGCCTTGGCCGTGGGAACGTCCCCGTGGGCGGTCACCAGGATGGTTTCGGCGTCCGGCTGGTGCTCCTGCACGAGCGCGAGCACTTCGAGCCCCGAGGTCTCGGACTCCATCACGAGGTCCGTGACCACGACGTCGAAGGCGCCGTGCAGGAGTTCCTCGCGGGCCGCGTCGAGCCCGTTGACGATGGTGCAGACGTGGCCGGGCCGGCGGAGGGATTCCGCCATGACCTCGGCATGTTCCGGCTCGTCGTCGACCAGCAGGACCTGGGCTCGGAGTTCTTCTCGGGAAGGAGCGTCGTTCGTGGACATGTCCGGATTGTACGAGGAGGGACCGGATCACCGGGCGGCCGATGCGAAGTCGGTTACCGGCTGCGACAACGGACGCCCATGCGCCGATAGACTCCACAAGATGCCAGCCGAAATAGATCCCAGCACGACCGCGGAACCTCGGAGCGATCCGGACTTCCGGGGTCGGTTCGTCCACTTCGCGGGGGTCGGCGGCTCGGGCATGAGCGGCCTCGCCCGGATGATCCAGCGGCGGGGTGCCACCTGCAGCGGCACGGATTCGGCCGAAGGGCCCCTCGTCGAGGAGCTTCGAGCGGCCGGCATGCCCGTCTCGGTCGACGAATCCGACCACGCCACCCTCCCCGCGTCCTGCGACCTGCTGATCGCCAGTGCGGCGATTCCGCCGGAGCATCCGCTGCTCGCCGACGCCGACCGTCGAGGAATCGAGGTCCTCTCCTACGCGGAGGCGGTGGGCCGGGCGATGCTGGGCCGGACCGCGGTGTCCATCGCGGGAACCCACGGCAAGAGCACCACGACGTCGATGCTCGCCCACGTCCTCGTCCAGTGCGGCCTCGACCCGAGCTTCATCGCCGGCGCGAACTGTCGACAGCTCGGGGGCGGATCACGGGTCGGCGCAGATCGACTGCCCAACCGTCCCGAGGACCCGGCGGCCGGCGACCGGCCCGGGATCTTCGTGGCCGAGGCCTGCGAGTTCAATCGGTCCTTCCACCATCATCATCCGACCATCGCGTTGATCAACAACGTCGAAGAGGACCACCTCGACTTCTACGCCTCGATCGACGAGATCGTCGAGAGCTTCCACGACTTCGCCCGCATCCTCCCGCCGGCGGAGGTCGGCGGCCGCCTTTTGATCGCCCACGAGGGCGGACACCGGCGCGAGATCTCGGCGGGCCTCCGCTGCGGCGTCGCGACGTTCGGCTTCTCCCCCGACGCCGATCACCAGGTCTTCTTCGACGCCTCCGCACGACGAATCGGGATCCTCGAACACGGCGCCTTCGTGGCGGAGTGGACGACCCGACTCGCCGGACACCACAACGCCCTCAACGCCGCGGCCGCGGGGATCCTCGCCCACTGGCTCGGGGCGGACTGGGACGACGTCGCCGCCGCCCTCGCGGACTTCGAGGGCGTCGACCGCCGCATGCAGCGGCTGGGAACGATGCCGACCGCCGATGGCGGGACCGCGACGATCTTCGACGACTACGGCCATCATCCGAGCGAATGCGAGGCCACCCTCCGGGCGCTGCGGGTCGCCGAGAATCCGGGCCGGCTCATCTGCGTCTTCCAGCCCCACCAGCACAGTCGGACGCGTTTCCTGCTCGACCAGTTCGCCCACGGTTTCTCGCAGGCGGACCTCGTCGTGGTTCCTCGGATCCACTTCGTCCGGGACAGCGAGGAGGAACGCCGCCGGATCTCCTCGGGGGACCTCGTGGATCGGCTCCGTTCGCACGGGACCTCCGCGATGCACGTCCACCCCTTCGAGGCCATCGTCGAACAGCTCGAGGCGATCGGCCGCGACGGCGATCTGATCGTGGTCATGGGGGCCGGGCCGGTCTGGCAGATCGGCCGGAGTCTCGTGGACCGCGCGACCAACCCCGGTCCCTCCGCGTGACGCGGGTCTCGCGAAGTCTGTTCGGCGACCTCGACGTCGACGTCGAACTGGACGCCCCGATCGGCGTGAAGAGCTGGTTCTGCGCCGGCGGACGCGCCGATTTCCTGGTCAGGCCGCGGACCGCGGACGCCCTCGCCGAACTTCTCAGACGTTGTCGCCAGGTCGACACGCCCGTCCGGATCATGGGCGAGGGGGCGAATCTGCTGGTGGACGACGACGGCGTGCCGGGCATCGTGGTCCGGCTCGACGCCCCGGCGTTCCGGCGCGTCGAGCACAACGTCGACGGGGAACTCGAACTGGTGCGGGTCGGCGCCGGAGCGGATCTCGCCCGGACGTTGATGGACTTCGCGCGGGCCGGCATCGCGGGGCTCGAATCGCTCATGGGCGTGCCCGCCTCGATCGGCGGCGCGGTCCGGATGAACGCCGGCGGCGCGTACGGTGAGATCGGAAACGCGGTCCACGCGGTCGCATGCCTCGACGGAGGCGGCGACGTCCGCGTCTACGGCGCGGACCAGCTCCGATTCGACTACCGAAGCACGAACATCGTCGATCCCATCATTCTCTGGACCGTGTTCCGCGTCACCCAGGAGAATCCCGTCGCCCTCCGGGAGCGGATCAAGGAGATCGCCGCGTACAAGAAACGCACCCAGCCACTCGGCGAGAAGTCGGCGGGATGCATGTACCGGAACCCGATCGATCCGGCGACCGGTGAACGGGTGTCCGCCGGGAAGATCATCGACGAGGTCGGGCTGAAGGGACTTCGACACGGTTCCGCCACCGTCTCGACCCGCCATGCGAACTTCTTCACCATCGAACGGAACGGTCGGGCCCGCGATGCGATCGAACTGAGCGACCTCGTCCGCGGCCGGGTCCTCGACGCGCGAGGAATCGAACTTCGACGCGAGGTCGTGGTGTGGGATCGAGCGACGCCCCCGAGGATCGAAGACGCGTGAACGATCCGGGAACCACCGAATCCCGCCGACGAGTGACCGTGTTGATGGGCGGCCCGGACGCCGAACGGCCGGTCAGCCTCGACTCCGGAAGCCGCGTCGCGGCGGCGCTCCGCGACGTGCCGGGCATGGACGTCACGGAACTGGTGATCGACCGGCCCACCGCGGCGTCGCTGCGAACGTCGCTGGACGCGAACGGAACCGACATCGTGTTCCCGGTGTTGCACGGCCCCTGGGGGGAAGGCGGAGGACTGCAGCGGCTGCTCGAGACGATCGACGCGCCCTTCGTCGGGAGTGGGTCGACCGCGGCCGAGGCGGCGATGGACAAGATGCGGACCAAGGCGATCGCCCGCGCGGCGGGCGTCCCGACGCCGCCAGCGTGTCTGGTCGGCGAGGACGGGACGATCGACATCGACGTCCCCTTCGTGATCAAGCCGACCGACGAGGGATCGAGCGTGGGCGTCCGTCTGATCCGCGACCCCGCCGAGACGGCGGACGTGATCGCCGAACTCCGGACGACGCATTCGGCTCTGATGGCGGAACGCTACGTGGCCGGGCGGGAACTCACCGTCACGGTGCTCGAGGGCGAGGCGCTCCCACCGGTCGAGATCGAGCCGTCGGAAGGTTTCTACGACTACGAGGCCAAGTACGTCCGGAACGACACCCGATACACCGTCTCCCCGCCCCTGCCCCCCGGCGTGGAATCCCGCATGGCCGACGATTCCGTCAGGATCTTCCAGGCGCTCCAGTGTCGCGATCTGGCTCGGGTCGACTGGTTGATCGAGGAAGCCGAAGGTCTGGACGCCGGAATGGAACCCCGGATCTGGATGCTCGAGGTCAACACCATCCCCGGCATGACGAGCCACTCCCTCGCCCCCATGGCGGCGGCCGCCCGCGGCATCGATCTTCCCGGCCTGTGTCGTCGGATGGTGGACGCCGCGGTCAGGCGGATGTCCGACTGAGCGCGGATTCTGCGGTCCAGCCCCCGATTCGGCCGATGCTTCCCGCATGCCATCGAGACGTTCAAAGCCATCGAAGTCCGCCTCCACCCCCACCGGCATCGAGGGACTCGCCGCCCGGCTGGGCCTTGGTCCCCGTACCGTGATCGGACTCCGGGCCGCCGGATGGACGGTGCTCGCGGGGTTGCTGGTCGCGGGCGGTCTGATGGGGATCCCGACGCTGAAGCAGCGGGCCGAAGCGAGAAACCTCGCGCTCGACGATTCGATCGAGGTTCGATTCGTGGGTGGCCCCTCGTGGTTCGACGACGATGACCTCCGAGCGGGCCTCGCCGACACGGTTCGGAGCGCGATCGGCGACGACCGCGCCACGATCCGGGACGCCGGACTGAGGCGGGCCCTCGCCGGCCTCGAACGAACCGGTTGGTTCGAGCGCGTCACGCAGATTCGATGGATCGATCCCACCACCGTCGCGGTGGAAGCCGAATGGGTCGTCCCCGTCGCCCTGGTCGACGGCACGCTCGTCGGTGGAGAACGTCGAGCCTTCCTCGTCGACTCCGAGGGTCGGCGGCTCGAACTCGACTATCCGATCGGCGCCGCGGGACTTCCGGAACTGCTCCGCATCAAGGGGGCCAGCGAGGTCGTCCCACCCGCCCCCGGCGAACGATGGGGGGACGACGTCGACGCCGCCCTCGCCCTGCACCGCGTGATCCACGATGCACCGTGGTACGACCTCGTTCGTTCGATCGACACCCGTCGCCACGCGACGGATCGCGAGGTGGAGCTCCACACCGATCGAAGCACCATCGTCTGGGGCAGCCCTCCCGGCGAATGGACCCTCGCCGAGAACACCGACCAGGACAAGATCCTGATCGTCGAACAGCTCGCCACCGACGGCTATCTCAAGGCCGATGCGATCTACGACATCCGAAGCTTCGACATCCACCAGGACGACGCGGTCCTCGACTTCCGCTACCGGACCCCCGAAGACCGCTGACGCCGCGCTTCGATCGAGGAACCGGACCGTCCGCGAATCGCTACCCTCGAAACATGTCCCTCGTCCACGATGATCCTCGCCCGGCCCTGCCCGTTCCGCGGGGCCTGGTCTTCGCCGCCAGCGGCTGGATCGCCGTGTCATGGATCATCGCGATCGGGGTTCAACCGCCGCTGCAACCGAGTTCGGCGGTCTACACCCCCGCCGCGAGAATGCTGCTCGCCTCGATGGTGATCGGCGGCGTCGTCGCGTGGCCGCTGGTTCGGTTGAGCGCCGGGGTCAATCGTCGTCCGATCGCTTCCGCCCTCCTCGACCTCGCGACTCTGGCGGCCCTCTTCCAGATCGTGGTCTGGCCGCTCCGACTGGTCACGTCGTGGCCCGCGGACCGGACGCTGCTCCTCGACCTCCACGGGATCGCATGGCTCGCGTCGATCGCGGGGCTGCTCGCCTCGGTGGCCGCCCGCGAGGGTGGCGCGCGTGCCTGGACGATGATCCTCATCATGCTCTGGCTGATCCTTCCACCCGTGCTCGTGATGATGCTGGGCCTTCCCGGCGATCTCGCACGGCTCTCCCCGCTCGTCGAAGTCTGGAACATCGCCTCCGCGGGACCCGCGGAAATCGCCCCCGGCGACTGGCGACGCGTGGCGATCGAATTCGTGGTGGCGGCGGTCATCTGGTGGGCGGCGATCGCCTCGTCCGCCGGTGGCGAAGAATCCGTCGATTCGGTAGCCTGATCCCGATTCCCCCGACATGCCGCCTCGCCCACCGGGCGAGGTTTTCTTCAACCCCGCGTTGCGATCCGCACGCCCGACCCGACACCGTGGACATGTCCGACATGTCCGGGACCATCGGGACCCCCGGAGCCAGAAGATGGAATTCATCACGAAGGCCGACAAGGAGAAACTCGAGACGGACCTTCGGGAACTGCACTCGAGGGGCAAGGAGATCATCGAGCGGATCGCGGAGGCCAGAGCGCTCGGCGACCTCAAGGAGAACGCGGAGTACCACGCGGCTCGCGAGGATCAGGCGCTCAACAACGAACGCATCAAGCAGATCGAGGAACGCCTCGCGACCGCCCAGGTCACCGATGACATGGACATTCCCGAAGACATGGTCTTCGTGGGTGCCACGGTCCGCCTCAAGGAGGTGGCCACCGGCGACGAGGACACCTACAAGATCGTCGGTTCCGCGAGCAACGACTTCACCCTCGACTACATCGAGGTGACGAGCACGAGCCCCCTGGGGTCCGCCCTCATGAAGGCCCGGGTGGGCGAGGTCGTGCGCGTGGATCTTCCCAAGGGCGCGACGCAGTTCGAGATCCTCGAACTCGTCTGATCCGGACGCGTCCGATCGGTCCCACGTCCTTCTCCGAGGGAGCGGATGTACGAGTACCTGATCAATGCCCTGAGCATCGCGAACCTCGCCGGCGAGGCGGTCATCCTCCTGGAGTTCACCTTCAGGGTCGGCCTGATCATCTGGATGCTGGGTCGGCGCCGGGTGGAACCCACCACCCGTCTCAGCTGGATCATGCTCCTGCTCGCGATCCCGTTCCTGGGCTCGATCATCTTCCTCCTGGTCGGCGAGACTCGATTCGGCCGCCTCCGCGTCGCCCGTCACCGACAGGTCCTCGCGGCGCTCGATCGTCCGGAGGCTCACGCCAACTCCGACCCGGCGGTCAATGCGGCCGGGAAGCTCGAGGGACCCGCCCACCGGATGGCCCTCCTCGCGGAGCAGGTCAACGGCGCCGGGCCGGTCCTCGGAAACCGGATCGAACTGTTCGGTGACACCGACCTCGTCCTGGACGGACTCGAACGCGACATCGACGCCGCCACCGAACACTGCCACCTCCTCTTCTACATCTGGCTCGACGACGCCGCGGGAACCCGGATCGGGCGGGCGTTGGTTCGCGCCGTGCAACGCGGTGTCGCCTGCCGGGTGCTGGTCGACGGCGTGGGCAGCAAGGATTTCCTCAAATCGCCGCTCCGCCGGGAGATGGAAGCGGGCGGCGTCAGCGTCCACGCGGCGCTCCCGGCCAACGCGGTCCGGGCGATCTTCGCACGCCTCGATCTTCGGAATCACCGGAAGATCGTGGTCATCGATCGCGAACTCGGCTGGACCGGCAGCCAGAATCTCGCCGAGGCGAGTTTCGCACCGAAGCCGAAGTTCGCACCCTGGGTCGACTGCGCCGTCCGGATCCGGGGGCCGGTGGTCAAGGAACTCCACCTGCTGTTCGTCGAGGACTGGTACCTGGACACCGACGAGATGCTCGTCGACTCCCTGCTCACCCCCATCGCCCCGCTTCCGGACGGCATCTCCGCACAGGCGTTCGGCACCGGCCCCAACTTCAAGAACCAGGCCGCGACCCAGGTGATCCAGTGCCTGATCCACGAAGCCTGCGAAGAGCTGGTGATGACCACGCCCTACTTCGTGCCCGACAACGCCACGGTCGTCAATCTCGCGACCGCGGCGCGACGCGGCGTGAAGGTGACGCTGGTGGTCCCCCGCCGGAACGACTCCCGCCTGGTGGGGCTCGCCAGCCGCTCGAGCTACGCGCCGCTGCTCGAGGCCGGCGTCCGCATCCACGAGTTCGAAGGCGGCCTCCTGCATGCGAAGACCACCGTGGTGGACCGGAAGATCGCCCTCGTGAGCAGCGCGAACCTCGATCGCCGGAGCCTCTTCCTCAACTTCGAGGCCGGACTCCTGGTCTACGACGAGGACTTCGCCAGTCAACTCCGATTCCTCCAGCAGCGATACCTCGAGTCCTCGATCGATGTGGGCCCGGATTCACCCGCGACCAACGGTGTCCGGCGGCGCATCGCGCAGAACGCCGCCGCCCTGCTCTCACCGCTGCTCTGATCGCAACGCCGGTTCCGGACTCGATGAACGGGTCCGATCGGCGGGCGGCGCGGAACGACTCGACCTGGATTCAATCGCGATCCGGGGACCTGTGCGAGGCGAGCACCGACTCGAGGGCCGCGATCGCCTCGCGGATCTCGCGTCGATCCGAACGATCGACCTCGCCGTCGCTCAACGCGGCGATCGCCTCTGCGCACTCCTTCACCGCATTCACCACCGCCACCTCCTCCTCGAGCCGGCGGACGAAGTGTCCGCCCATCTCGCCGCAGAGGAAGTCGATCGCGGCATCCCCCGCCTCGATCTCCGCCGACTGGAGCGAACGAAGGAGCCGCTCGAGCGGGTTCGGTTGCACGCCGTTGAGGATGCGATTCACCTGCCGGGTCGAAAGGTCCATCGACGTCGCGAACCGCTTCACGCCGACGCTCTCGACGAGCGCGGCGAACCGATCGCGGCATTCGACTCGGAACGGTTCGTCATCGCTGCGGCTCATTCGACGTTCCTTTCGACGCTGACACGGGTCCCGGGCTCCACGTCGACGGTGCGGACGACGCCGTCGGGCCATCGAACCTCGACGGTCAGCGGGCCGCCCGAGGTCGCCGCCCCGAGCCCGAAGTGCGCCTCGGGACTCGCGGTCGACTGGAACGGCCCACCGCCTCGGATCCAACGCCTTTGAACGCGGTCCCCGTCCCGGAGCACGACCTCCGCGCCGGTGGCGGGCACGGGTCGGACGACCACCCAGTCGTCGGTGCGGTCGTGGAGATTCTCGAGGAGACGCAGCGGCCCGTTGAGTTCGACCACCACCACGTCGACGTCCCCGTCGAGATCCAGGTCCGCGAAGACCGCCGCCCGATCGCGATGAGGTTCGCGCAGCCATGGGTTGGCGTCCACGATCGCGGCGGACTCCGGCGCCGCCGGGTCGACGTACTCGAAACGCTCCCCGTCGCGTCGCCAGAGTCCCGGCGCCTGGGCGTAGGCGCTGTCCATCGTCTCGACCGAGGCCTGCGGGTAGACATGACCGTTGAACACCAGCACGTCCTCGTCGCCGTCGTGATCGAAGTCGACGAATTCGGTCGCCCATCCGAGCTGGGGACGGGAACCGGCCGCGATGCCGAGCCGGCGGGTCCGGTCGTCGAAGAAACCCGCCCGGTTCACGTGCAGCGTGTTGGTGTCGCTCGAGAAGTTCGTGGAGAAGACGTCGGGCGTCGCGTCGCCGTCGACGTCCGCCACCGCCATGCCCATGGTCGCCTGTGCGTCACCCTCTCCGTTGGTCGCGGCGCCGGTGCGGACGCCGATCTCCTCGAACCGCCAGTCGCCGAGATTCCGGTGGAACTGGTTGCCCTGACTGTCGTTGCCCACCAGAACGTCCTGCAATCCGTCTCCGTCGAAGTCCAGAATGACCAGATTGAGCCCGTACCGAGGGTCTCCCTCGATGTCGCGACGTTCGAATCGATCGCCCATGTTCTCGTACCAGCGGTCGCGTCGTGGCGGGAGCCCGCGGGGTCCCGCGAGGACCTCGATGCCTCGGAAGGTGGAGGTGATCGCCGGTTCCGCGGGATCGAAGTCGAGGTATTCCACCGCGACGAGATCGAGGTCGCCGTCACCGTCGAGATCACCGAGACCGGGCGAGGTCGTCCAACCGGAGGCGTCGTCGAGTCCCCATGCGTTGGTGGCGTCGCGGAAGCCGCCCTCCCCGTCGTTGAGCCAGAGCCGATCGACGCCGAGGGTCCCCACCACGAGGTCGTCCAGCCCGTCGCCGTCGACGTCGCCCGCCGCGACGCCGAAGCTCCAGGCCCGATGGCCTTCGAGTCCGCTCTCCGGGGTCGCATCCTCGAATCGCAGCGTCCCCGTCTCCACGGCGAGGTTCCGCAGCAAGCGGGCACCGGGCCCGTTCGCCGGCGCGTCGAGCGTCGCCCCGTTCGGCACCAGGAGATCGAGGTCGCCGTCCGCGTCGAAATCGACGAGGCCGATGCCGCCCCCCTTCACCTCCAGGATCCGGGTCGAGGGATCCGTTCCACTCGTCGTTCGAATCGCCGCGAGCCCGCTCGCCTCGGAGGCGTCGCGCAACCGGATCCCGTCGACGTCGGCGGGCTCGGACCCGGGCGTCGTCACCGCCTCGGTCGAGCCCGGACCACGGTCACAACCGGGCGACGACACCAGCGACAGCACGAGGATCGCGAAGCTCGATCGCACGCGGAGGGTCGAGGAGAAGTGGGTCATCCGTCGCCTTGCTCCGATCCCGCGTCGTCGACGAACGCGCCCACGCGGAGGCGGGCGTTCCGGGCCTCGTTCCTCGCGCGTTCCGCCTTCACGGAATCACCCGCGCGATCGAGGGCCCGTGCGAGTTTCTCCCATCCCTCGTAATGATCGGCGTACTGGATCACGCCCTTGTGATAGGCGGCTCGCGCCTCTTCGGTGCGGTCGGTCTCCCACCAGGTGTCTCCGAGTCGGATCCAGGCCTTCGCCAGATCGCGGAGCCGATCAGGGCGGCCGTCGTTGAGTTCGATCGCTCGTTCGAACGACGGCCGCGCGGCCTCCGGGTCACCGGCCTCGAGCCGGGACACCCCCAGACCGAAATGGGAGTCCGCTTCTTCGGGCGAGACCTCGAGATGGTCTTCGAAGGCTTCGGCCGCCTCACCCGGACGGCCGAGGTAGAAGAGACACCACCCTCGAAAATGCCCGGCATGGCGACGCTCGGGAAATGGGACCGGCGAAGCACACGCTTCATCAAGCGCCTCGAGTCCGGCGGCGTATCGCTTCTGCTTCTGCCTCGCCACACCGAGCAGGAATCGGGCTCGGGCATCTTCCGGGTTCGATTCGAGCCGGGCGAGGGCCGAGGCCTCCGCCGGCTCGAAGCCGCCCGCCTGCAGCTGGGCGAGAATCCGCGTCGCGATCTCATCATCGACGGGCCCCGCAGCATCACCGTTCTCGGACAACGGGGTCGACGTTCCCATCGGCACTCGGGGGTCGTCACGAACCGATGTCGTTTCGCCGTCTCCGCATCCTGCCAGCAGGACCGATAATCCAAACAACACCGCCCCAACAACCACCAAGCCGTCTTTGAGACGGATCGACGATGGACTGATGCTCACGGGAAGCGACATGAGGTGATCCTGCGGACGTGCCGAGTGACCGGCTCCGTTCGATGGAGAATCCGGCCCAGTATTCCAAATCGACCAGATTTCGGACCCAAACCGCCTTTCGTGGCTCCAATTGTTGGACCTTGGCGTTCCTGTGCGGAACAATACCCCGTCGAGGTGCGTTGCCGCGTCCGGAATGGGACGACGGTGGATTTCGTGTTCGGTCTCCTGCGAGGAGCCCCACGATAGGTTCGAGGTGGAACCGGTCGGTTCGAGTGGATGCTGTGCCCACAGGCCCGTTCGTCGGTTCGAACGCGTTTTTCAACTTCCGGAAAGAGGCGGTATTTCGGTGAGACCAGCAAAATCAAAGATCCGAAACCTCGCCCTGTGCTCCTCGTCCGGGGTGTTCGTGGCGCTGGCGGCGGCGACGCACGCCGGTGACGTCCCATCACCGCAGCCGGTCGTCGGCGAACCGCTCGACGGCCTCAACGAGGTCGAGCGGCTTCACTTCGAGGCGGGCCGGACGCTGTACGGGACCCCCCTCCTCATCGAGGACGGACTCGGGCCGCTCCTGAACAAGTCGAACTGTCGCTCCTGCCATTCGAATCCCGACGGCGGACCCGGCAACATCGAAGTGACGCACTTCGGGATCCAGGACAAGGGCGAGTTCACGCCGCTTCCCGGCGGCACGCTCCTGCAGCTGGTCGCCATCAGTTCCGGCTGCGAGGAGACCCTTCCCCCTCAGGCGAACTTCACCACCAACCGGATCACCCCGGGCATGCTCGGGTACGGCCTCGTCGAGGCGATCTCCGCCGAGGACATTCTCGCGAACGCCGATCCGAACGACACCGACGGCGACGGCATCAGCGGCCGGGCGCACCTCGTGCCGACGTTCAATCCGAACGCGCCGGGCGAGCTCGAGCCGGGGCGATTCGGCTGGAAGTCGATCGTCGCCAACGTCATCACCTTCTCCGGCGACGCGGCGTTGAACGAGATGGGCCTGACCAATCAGATCTTCGGCGAGGAGACCGCACCGAACGGTGACGAGGAGCGGCTCGCGTTGTGCGACGACGTCGAGGATCCCGAGGATCATCCCGACCGCGAAGGCTTCACGTTCGTCGATCGGGTGACCCATTTCCAGCGCTACCTGGCCCCGCCCCCGCAGGCGCCGCGTGGCGGCATGCGTGGTGAGATCGTCTTCAACGATCTCGGCTGCAACGGCTGCCACGTCGCCTCGTTCACGACCGGAAGCGTCACTTTCGACGACCAGCCGATCGAGGCCGCGCTCGAGAACCGGACCGTTCGCCCCTATTCCGACTTCCTCCTCCACGACATGGGGCTTCTCGGTGACGGCCTTCCCCAGGGCGACGCGACCGGGAACGAGTTCCGGACCACGCCGCTCATGGGCGTCGCCCGACGGCTCGCGATGATCCACGACGGCCGCGTGAACAGCGGCTCGTTGGAGGACCGACTCCACCAGGCGATCACGCTCCACGGCCCGTTCGGCGAAGCCGCCGATTCGGCGGACGCGTATGCGAGCCTCGAGAAGGACGACCAGTACGACCTCTTCCGGTTCCTGAAGTCCCTCGGCCGGACCGACTTCGATCAGAACGACGACGACCAGATCACGATGTCCGACTTCGAGGCGTTCCTGACGTGCGCCTCCACCGACGTCGTGATCACGCCCGACGATCCCTGCGGCGTCCACGACGTCGACCAGAACGGCATCCTCGAC
Organism: Phycisphaerales bacterium; assembly: GCA_029248335.1. Classification (GTDB taxonomy): domain Bacteria; phylum Planctomycetota; class Phycisphaerae; order Phycisphaerales; family SM1A02; genus UBA12014. The sequence continues at coordinate 6,740 of JAQWJM010000062.1, read as the reverse complement.
GACGTCGATCTCCAGTCCTTCCTGCTCGCCTTCGACGGGGAGAACGGTGACTGCGACGGCGACGGGACGAGCGACCTCGAGGCGATCTTCAACGGCGCCCCCGACGAAGACGGCGACGGCGTCCCCGACGACTGCGTGGCCTGCCCGGGCGACTTCGACGGGAACGGAATGGTCGACGGCGGTGATCTCGGACTGATGCTCGTCGGCTGGGGCCGCTGCCCCGACTGCCCGCAGGACCTCAACGACGACGGCATGGTCGATGGTGCCGATCTCGGACTCATGCTCGTGTCATGGGGCCTCTGCCCCTGAGCACGAACGATTAGACTGACCCGTCGCGGCGAAACGCTTCGACCGAACAGGACCGCGAGTTGGGGTGGATCCAACTCAACGCCACCGACCGGTGGCAGGAAACAGGAGACTCAGAAGAATGCATCCCGCCAGCAGACGATCGACCGGAATCGCCGCCCTCCTCGCCGCGACCGTGGCCTCCGCCGCGATCGCCCAGGATCCGTGGGTCGAATTCGTGGAGGCGAACGAACGGCTCGTGCTCGACGACCTCTACCGGGTGAACGACAACATCGAGAAGGACTTCGCGTGGGCCGACTTCGACCAGAACGGCTTCACCGACCTGGTCGTGGTGCGGAAGTTCCCCGGCTCGGTCGAGGGCGGTGCGAAGAACCTCCTTCTGATGAACGAGGACGGCGTGCTGGTCGACCGGACCGACAACTACGCGATCAACACCGATCATCCCAGCGACCTCGGATTCCTGACCCCGACCAACGACCGCGACGTGAAGGTCCTCGACATCGATCTCGACGGCTGGATGGATCTCGTCACCGCGACCACGATGAGCGACAACCTGAACGCCCGCGAAGGTCAGCCGCGGATCTACCGGAACCAGGGACTCGATCAGAACGGCAACTGGCTCGGATTCCGTTTCGAGGACGACCGAATCCCCGAACTCTTCGCCAAGAACGGCATCGCCGCCAACCCCCGGGCCTGCGGCATCGCGGTCGGTGACGTCACCAACGACGGCTACCCCGACATCTACTTCGTCGACTACGACACCCCCGAGACCAGCGGGACGGTCTGCATCGACCTGAACATGGACGGTGACACGGACGACATCGTGGACGGCGTCGCGGAATGCAACCCGAGCCCCGGTGAGACCCCGTCGCTGGACTACGACGGCAAGCTCCTGGTCAACCTCGGTGCCGCGAACCCCGGCTTCTTCGAGGACTCGACCACCACCCGCATGACCGCGAACCAGCTCGCGATGGCCTTCGGCAACGAATGCGTCATCCGCGACGTGAACGGCGACGGTCTCAACGACGTCATCCGCGTCAACACCCTGACCTCGGGCCAGGACATCGCGGTCCTCTACCAGACCACCGGAACGAGCTGGGTCGGCCCGATCACCATCACCAACGGCGCCCCCTACGGCATGAACGCCGGCGACCTCAACAACGACGGTCGCGTCGACGTGATCACGGCCGACGACGGCCAGGACGCGTACCTGATCAACGACGGGAACGACGCTTCCGGCTACGCCACCTGGACCCGGTACACCATCGCCGACAGCCTCGGCGAATTCGGCAGCTCGATCCAGATCGCCGACCTCGACGACGACGGCTGGAACGACGTGCTGATCGCGGACGTCGACACCGACCTGCCGCCGTTCTGCCCGAGCTCCGGCCGGCGGATGCACATCTATCGCAACACCACGGTCACGTCGGCGCTGCTCGAAGAGGACGGCACCGTGCTCCCCCTCTGGGCCCTCGACTCGACCTACGACGCCGCCCCGATCGACATCGACAACGACGGCGCCCTCGATCTCGTGATCGGCGCGTGCTACGGATTCAGCGTCTGGATGAACCAGCCCGCGGTCCGCATCAACTTCGAGTACCCCACTGGCATCCCGACCACCGTGCTGCCCGACTCGCAGACCCTGATGGGCGTCACGCTCGATGCCATCGGATCCCCGTACGCCACGGGCTCCGCCCGACTGTGGTCCTCGATCGACGGCGCGGCGTTCTCCTCGAGCCCGCTCCAGGGTGCCGGTGAACTGCTCGACGCGATGCTTCCCGCCATCGGCTGCGGCCAGGAACTCCGGTTCTACGTGACCGCGGACAACGTCGCCGGTTCGAGCTTCCGCAGCCCGAACTCCGGTTCGCATCTCGCGATCGCCCAGACCGGCGTCGACATCGCCTTCGAAGACGAGATGGAGACAGGCGACGGTGGGTGGACCACCGACGCCGATGCCACCACCACTGCAGGCTTCTGGGAGCGAGCGGTTCCCGTCGGAAGCATCAACGGCGGCATCGAGTTCGCCCCCAGTGAAGACGCCACCGCGAAGGGCACCCAGTGCTGGGTCACCCAGAACGGCCAGCCCGGCGGTTCGGCCGGTGCCGCGGACGTCGACAACGGCGCCGTCTATCTCGTCTCCCCCGCCTTCGACCTTTCCGACGGCGACGCCGTGGTCGGGTTCAAGTGGTGGGTGGTGAACGACGACTTCAACACCGCCACCGAGGACGTCCTGCTGGTGGAGATCTCGAACGGTGGCGCCTGGACCACCGTGATGGCCATCGCCAACGGAACCCCCGGCTGGAACGACGCCGGCTTCAACGTGGGCGACTACGTCGATCCGACCGAGACGGTCAATCTTCGATTCACCGCGTCGGACAACCCGAACAACTCGCTCATGGAGTGCGGCATCGACGATCTCACGGTCAGCCGGATCGAGTGCGTCTCCGAGCCCGACTGCCCGGAGGACCTCAACGGTGATGGTGGCGTGACCGGAGCCGACCTCGGCCTCCTGCTCGCCGCCTGGGGAACCGCCGAAGGCGACCTCAACGGCGACGGCACCACCAACGGTGCGGACATCGGTCTGCTGCTGGCGGCGTTCGGCACCGACTGCTGAGGCCGACGGCCGACGCCACGCTTTCGAAGAACCAGACCCCCCGCCCCTCGGGCGGGGGGTTTTTCTTCACCCCGAACGTTTCGGTGACGATCGCCCGGATCGCATCGCGAATCGAGTCGGCTTCCTTCGCAGGCGGGACGACGGATTCGTCAACGGGTGAATCGGTGGCGACCGGCCTCGATCGGTCCTTCGATCGTGCGGGTCTCGCCATCCGGCCATCGGATTTCGAGCCGGTCCACCGCGGACGCCCGGCCGAGCCCGAAGACCGCGACCGGCTCGACCTGGGAAAGATAGCTTCGCGTCGGCATGATCCTTCGGACCAGCACCCGGTCGCCGATCGTCGCCTTCACGACGGCGCCGATCGCGTCGCGATCACCCGCCGGCCCGTCGAGACGGACCTGCACGGCGGAGCCGGTCGCCGCATCGTTTCGGAGGACGAGCGGTGGTCCCGCCACCTGCGCGAGCACCAGATCGAGATCACCGTCGAGGTCGAGATCGCCGCTGGCGAGTCCGCGTCCGATCATCGGGATGCCGAGGTCGCCGATGGCGTCCTGCGGCACTTCGCGGAAACCGCCTCCGGGAAGACCACGGAACACCTGTGCGGACTGACGATAGGACTGACTGGACTGGATCACCGTGATCTCGGCCTCGAGATGCCCGTTCGCCTGAACGAGATCCTCGACGCCGTCGAGATCGAGATCGGTGAAGAGCAGCCCGAAGGTGAGGGCTCGCCGCGTCGCGCCCGACACCCCTTCCGCCGCGGCGTCGTCGAAGAAGCCCGCCTCACCCGCCCGCCGGATGAACAGCGAACTCGGTTCGTTCGCGAAGTTTCCGATCGCCACCAGCGTGTCGTCGCCACCTCGGGCGGGCCGGGTCGCGACGTCGATCCCCATCGCACCGGTCGCCGCGCCGGATCGATCGAAGGCCACGCCGAGCCGACGCCCCCGCTCTTCGAAGAATCCCCGTCCGTCGTTGATCCACGCGGCGTTCGCGGTGGTGTCGTTCGCGGCGATCACATCGAGGTCGCCATCGTCGTCGAGATCGACGATCGCGAGCGCCAGTCCCTTTCCTTCCGGAAGCCCGGTGTCCTGATTCGACTGCCGCAGTCCTCGGGCCTCGCTCGCTTCCGTGAAACGAACCGCACCGGAATCATCACGCTCGTTGAGCAGCAGAAACGGCGTCGTGCCCGCGAATCCGGTGGGCGGCCCGTACGCGCGTCCGATGCCGTCGAGGCGAAAGTCCACGGCCGCGTCGATCTCGGGCGACCAGTCGACGTATCGAAGACCGACGACGTCGAGATCGCCGTCCAGATCGAGATCCGCGAATCCCGCCGCGGTGCTCCAGGCCTCGGTGTCCGGAACGCCGAATGCGTCGGTCGCGTCACGGAATCGAATGCGGCCGGGCGAGGACTCGTTGAGAAAGAGGCGATCCCGCCCGACCATCGACACGAACAGATCCCGGTCGCCGTCACCGTCGACGTCGCCGGCGGCGACGTTCATCGCATGACCGGTGAGGACCGGCGGCTCTGCGATCCGTTCGAAGCGAGGTTCTCCGTCCGGACCGGCCACGTTGCGATAGACGACGAGCCGTTCGCCGGCGGTGTCGTCGAGGAGGTCGCCCCCATCCGGGAAGACGAGGTCGGGTCGTTCATCGCCGTCGAGATCGACGATCGTCACGCCACCGCCGATCGATTCCGGGAGCAGTTTTCCACCGCGTGCACCGTCGTCCCGCTCGAAGTCGACGCCCCAGGCGGCGGTCCGGTCGGTGAACGGCATCCGAAGGTCGACGACCTCCGGCGCGGGTCCGACCGCGGCCTCGGGGGCGTCCACGCCTTCCTCGCTCGCGACGCGTTCCTCGCTCGAGTTCAGGAGCGTCCGCGCGAGCAGGACGCCGCCCACCACCACGCCGATGGCCGCGAAGCCGAACAGGCTCCGTCGAAAGGCGACACCGATGATCGCATCGCGGTCGCGGACGGAACGCTCGCTCATCGGTCGCTTCCCGTGGCGGTGGTCGACCAGGCGTCCGCGTCGTCGAGCTCGTAGATCGCGACCGGCTCCGCGGCGTGATCCGCGATCTCGCTCCTGCTTCGGGCGAGCCTGATCGCCCGATCCCGGGCGTTGTCATCGGGCCGCAGCAGTTCGAATTCGGCCCGAGCCGCGTCGGCGGCGACGTCATCGCCGGCGGCGGCACGGATCCTCGACGCCAGGAACCAGGTCTGGGCCCGCTGCGGGTTGAGCGCGAGGCTTCGGTTCACCGCGACGACCGCGGCCTCGATCGCGTCGGCTTCGGTGTCCTCGGTGGCCGCTCGGCGCGCAAGCTGGAATCGGACCGTCGCGAGTTCGTTCCACACCCGCTCGTCTCGGGAGAAGTCGTACCCGCGTTCGACCGCGAGCGGATACCGGGCCGCGATGATTCGTTCCAGTCGCCGTGCCGCGTCTTCGAGATCGCCGTTCTCCCGAGCGACCACCGCGGCGTACCAGTCGACGGCCCACGGCCAGCGGAGATCCTCCGCATCGGCCGCACGACCGAGGGCGGCGGCCGCATCGTCGACCCGCCCCTCGATCAGCATCGCACGTCCCTGATTGATGGCACCGTCCGAGATCCCGAGGCCTTCGACCGTCTCGAAGGCCTCGATCGCCTGGGCGAGCTGCCCCTTCGCGACGCCGCCGCCGGAGCCGGCCCGGACCAGTCCGATCCCGTAGTCGTTCCATCGCTCCCAGACCGCCGCCTCGACCGTGGTGGTCGCCACGCGATCCGTGGAGGATCCGCCGATGGGGACGGTCACCGTCGTCGTCGCGAGTTCGAGGATCGGGAGGGTCTTCAGGAGCCTCGCGCCTTCCTCGGGTCCGAACGCATGCCGCATGAGTTGCGAGTCGAACTTCCGGTAGCGGACCCGGCCCCGGATCTCGAGGTCGCCCGAGGCATCGGACGGGATCGCGATCCGGTAGTGGGTGAGATCGGCGGCACCGGGCGGGATCTGGTGGTTGTAGAGCGGAACGAAGATGTCCTCGGGATTCCGTTGCTCGATCCGCCGCCCCTCGCGATCGAGCAGCCACACGTCGAGGAACTTCGCCCGGGGATCGACCACGCCGTCGTCGAGCATCCGGCCGCTGGATCCGATGGACCTCGACGCGATGTCGGCATCGGTGCCGGGAATCAGCCGAGCCTCGATTTCGATCCAGATCTCGTTGGAATCCGCGGTTCCCTGGGTCAGGGGATGCCCGAGCCGAAGGGTGCGGGTCACCGCTTCCAGCAACACCGTCTCCCCCGCCTCCACCCACGCCGGCGCTGCGCCGATGGGCCCCCGGAACCCGCCGTCGACCCGCCCACCGGCGCGAAGACCGATGAGATCGAGCCGGATCGCCTCCTCGTTCATCCGAATGCAGGCGTCGACGACGCGATCCAGTCGCGCCGCCGCTTCGGGCCCCGGCGTGGTCGCCATCGCGATCGCGGCGAGGCCGGTGTTCGCCGAATGGAAGCCGTGGTGATGGACGGTCGCCGCGCCCGAGTCGTCCCGGATCCGGGCCGCGACGGTGTCGCTCGGGACCAGCGGCATGTGGCAACCGTTGCAGTCGTCGCTGATCTGCGCGGGCCAGTACCAGGAACCGATGCCGCGACCGGAGACACCGGAGAGTCGCCAGGTGTCATAGTGGTTCTGACCCGGAAGCCACTTGTAGCCGTTCAGGACTTCCGGCAGGAAGACCTTGTGACATGCCCCGCAGAACTCCGCCGACTCGTGCACCGGCTTGAGGAAGGTCCGCTTGTGGAAGTCGGGCTTCGCGAGGATCAACTGGCGATTGACCCACTGCAGGAAGGGCGA
>JAQWJM010000059.1:0-30291 GCA_029248335.1 Phycisphaerales bacterium | reverse complement strand
CTTGGATGAGCTTGGTGACGACCTAGGGGTTCTCGTTGTATCCGGCGGCGAGGTGGAGCGGCGTGTCGCCGGTCGCGTCCTCCTTCGCATCCACATCTGCCCCGGCCTCGATGAGGATGGCGATGACCTCGGGGTTCCAGTTGAGGAAGGCGGCCCCGTGGAGCGGCGTGAAGCCGCCCTCGTTCTTCGCATTCACATCCGCCCCGGCCTTGATGAGCGTGGTGACGACCTCGGGGTTCTCGTTGGAGCAGGCGGCCCAGTAGAGCGGCGTCGAGCCGATATTGTCCCTCGCATTCACCTCCGCCCCGGCCTCGATGAGGATGGTGACGACCTCTGGGTTCTTGTTACGGGCGGCGAAGTAGAGCGGTGTCGAGCCGTACTCGTTCTTCGCATTGACGTCGGCACGGAGGTCGAGGAACTCCTGAATCCTCTCGGGGGTGGCGTCGCCTGATTCGCACAACGCGAGGAGGAGGGTGGAGTATTCCGGCTCTGGTTGGCTCGTGGGTTCCTGCTCACAACCACCGAGCAGGGCGGTAGCGGCGATCAGCGAAGCGGCAGCAATGGCGAATCGGTACATGGGGGTCCTTCCAGCGTGATCGTGGCCCACCCTAGAATACGTCACCCAAGAACTACCGCACGACTTCCAGGTCAGTCCATTCCAGTCCCGTATCGTCGGCTCACCGCCGTGGCCGGGGGTGGTAGTGGGGCAGCGCCCTCGGCCGCGTACCTGGCCGCGTAGTAGCGCTTACGGGCTATCAGCCCGGCATTGACACGGCCGAGCACGTAGTCGAGCCACAGCTCGGCGAGTTCGGCCACGGTCAGCCCGTCCGGTCCGACGGGCGTTCTGTCGGCGTTCTTGGCGATCCACTCGTCGCGAATGCGCTCGAATCGGATCCATCCGTCGGGGTCGCCGTAGCGGCCGAGCGAAACGCGGCGGCCGTCCACATGCGTGCACGCGTAGTCGACGACACGGCCGTCGGGTCGCGTCACGGTGTTTTTCAGGTACTTCGGGGCATCTTCGGGCGTCGGGGTCTGGCACATGTTCGTGCTCCGTCTGGCCGCGTGTTGACGCGGTTGTTGACGTGAACAGGTTCATGCGCAGCCCGGATCCGATCCGGGGTATGCCGCACTTGCGGCATTCGCAACGGTTTAGATGAAAGCGGGTGAGGCGATTCGAACGCCCGACATTCACGTTGGCAACGTGACGCTCTACCAATGAGCTACACCCGCGATTTGGCAATCGCTTGGATTGTCGCCGGCCAAAGGTCTCGGCCGGAGGGGGAGTATACCTCACCGCGCCGTGTCGACAAGTTCCCGAGGGAATCGAAACGCCATCATCCGCCGTCTGGCGGGGCGGGACCGGATAACCGGGATTACGATTCCCCGGGATCCCGGTTCCCGGGATCCTGCCTCCGGGGATACCCGCTCCGGGGGATTTCCGGCCACGCGGGCGTCTGCTCCCACTCGGGTCCGACGCCGGTCCGGCTTCAGGCCGACTCCGGTGGACGCAGCCCCGATCACGGTGGGGGCGACGGGCCGGGGGCGTCGAAGGCGGGCGGAAGGAACGCGGACCGCACGGTCGAAGATGGGCCGAGCCGCACTATCATGGAACTTCCTGTCCGGTCCTCCCGCGTCACGGCCCGACGCCGACGTGCGGAGACCGACCGTCCCCGGAGTGTCCCGCCATGCGTCCTTCTTCAGCCAGTCGTTCAATCCGACGTTCGATCCGCCCCGTCCGCTGTCTGCTCGCCGCCGCGGCCCTGGGTGGTGCCGGCCTCGTCGGCGGTTTCGCCGCCACCGCGCAGCCCGCCGCGACTTCCGCCGCGACTTCCGCCGTCAACGCCGCGGCCCCGCTCGACTTCAAGCTCGACCCCGTGCACTGCATGGCGCTCTTCCGAATCCACCACGTGGGGGCCGGCCGGTTCTGGGGGATGTTCGACCAGGTCGGGGGCACCATGACCTACGCCGAGGACGGCAAGACCGCCCCGACCTTCGACGTGACGGTGCAGGTCGAAAGCGTCCACTCCGGCACCGAGAAACTCGACCGCACCATCATCGGCCCGCAGTTCTTCAACGCCAAGGAGTACGAGACGATCCGCTTCGTCTCGACCGGCGGCGAATCGACGGGCGACGGCACCTGGAACGTCACCGGTGACTTCACCATGCACGGCGTCACCAAGCCGGTCACCGCCCGGGTCGAATTCACCGGCCTCGCCGGCAACCCGGTCCAGAAGAAGGCCGGCTTCGAAGCCACCTTCGAGGTGAAGCGATCGGACTTCGGCATGGACTGGGGCGTCAAGAACAAGGCCCTCGGTGACGACGTCCGACTCGTCGTCGGGCTCGAGGGCGACTGGACCAGATGATTCGAACGAATCGGGCGACGTCCCGGTTCCGGAGCCGACTCCCGTGATCAAGACCGTGATCTTCTCGATGGTCCTTCCCGTGCTCGCGGGTGGGGGACTCATCGCGCTGTGCTGGCTGCTGCCGCCCCTTCGAAAATGGCGATGGCTCTCGAGCGCGTGCTTCGGACTCGCCCTCGCGGTCGGCGTCTTCGCGTCGTTCGTCGCGGAGAACGGCGTGCCGCCCTTCCCGCCCGCCGAACGTGCCCAGTGGGTCGGCCTCGCCGCGGTGCTCGCCGCGATCTTCGCGATCCTCGGGCCGATGACCGGTTCGTCGGAACGCGAACGCAAGTGGCCCGCGACGGAACTCGTGGCGTTTCTCGCCGGCGCGATCGTCGCCGGTCTCCCGCTGATCGCGGAACTCGCCGGCGGTGAGGCGAAGTCGATGTTCAGCGGCACCGGTCCCGCCGACCAGATCGCGATGGGGCTCGCTGTGGCCTTCGGTTTCCTCGCCCTCGACAAGGTCGTCGACGCCCGGCCGGGCGTGACGCTGCCCCTCGCGTTCTTCATCACCTTCGCGGCCCTCGCCCCGATCGCCGACGCCGCCAGCTGGATCACGCTGACGTTCCTCGCCGCGGTCTCGGCGGGCGTGAGCTTCGTGGCCGCGCTCGCGGCGCGGTTCGGCGGCGGGCCTTCGATCGGACGCGGCGGCCTGCTCGCCGCCACGGTCCTGCTCGTGATCTTCCCGGTCGCCGGATATCGCCAGACCTACGGTGAATTCCCGTGGTGGGTCTGGGGGCTGGTCGCAGGTGCTCCGCTCGTGCTGCTGCCGCTCGAGAATCCCTGGATCGCGAAGCTCCCGCCATGGGCGGGACTCACCCTCCGCCTGCTCTGCGTCGCCGCCCTTGCGGGCGTCGCGGTCGTCGTCGCGATCCAGAGCGGTTCCGGTGGCGACGACCTCAACGACTACGGCGGATTCAACTGAGCCGACGGCACCCGATCGTCGCCGCTCGCCCAGCCTGCTCCACGACCCGTTCGAACCCCCGTCCACGACTCGTACGAATCCCTCGGAACCGAACCATGCCGACCGTCGATCGCACGCTTTCACCTCTCCGTCGCTCGGTCCGCGCGACACTGCTCGCCGCGACCCTGATCGTGGGCGGAGGCACGCTCGCGACCGTCGGGGGATGCGCTTCCAGCGGCGTGACTCCGGGCCCGGTGACCATCGACGCCGCGTCGCCCGAATCCCTGCTCGCCTCGCTGAAGTCGGCGGCGGGTCAGTCGTTCAACCGATATCTCGAGGCCCTCCGGGCGGCGACGGACTGCGAACGCCTGCCGGACTTCTGCCGACTGCTGCAGGCGAGGGAGGATGCGGCCCGGGAGATGGTCGAACTGCGTGATGCGATGGCCGACAAGTTCGGGGCCTACGGTGCGAACGCCGGCACCATCATGCTTCGCTCCGCGTATCTCGAACAGTTCGAAGCGATCGAACGCGCGTCGGTGTTCTCGAGCGGCGGCGATCTCGCGATCCTCCGGATCGGCACCGAGGTCTACCGGATGCGACTCCAGCCGGTGGGTTGGCGGATCGTCCAGTTCCCCGACCCGCCCTACGATCCCGCGGCGTCCGCGGACGCGATCGAGATCCTGGTCAGGCGGATCGACGCGATCCGGCGGGACGTGCTCGAGGGTCGGGTGACCGACATGGAGATCCTCGAGGGTCGCATCGCCGGTGCGATGGGCGGCTGAGCCGTCGCTTCGAACCTCGCCCGGTTCCTTCGGAAATGAAACGCGGCCCGACGATCGAATCGTCGGGCCGCGGTCTTTTGAAGCAGGGGGGGCTCGTCGGGTGCGGACTACTTGTCCTCTTCCGTGATGCCCATGCCGCTGCGGTCGGGACCGGCAGGCCGTTCGGTCGGCTGCAGACCCTCGCCGTTGGCGAGTGCCTCGAGCATCACCCGGACCGCGGTCTCGAGCTGCGGATCTCCGCCGTCGAGCATCAGGCCGGGATCGTCGATCACTTCGATGTCGGGATCGACGCCGTGGCCTTCGATGCCCCAGGTGCCGTCCTTCTCGTAGAAGCCGAAGGTCGGCACCGCGGTGTATCCGCCGTCGATGAGCGACGGGTTGCCGGAGATGCCCACCAGGCCGCCCCAGGTCCGGGTCCCGATCAGGGGGCCGAGATCGTTGTGACGGAAGAGCCACGGGAACATGTCCCCACCGGAACCGGCGAGACCGTTGATCAGCATCGCCTTTGGTCCGGCGTGCACGCCTCTCGGCCATCGCCAGTCCTTCGAGTCGCGGGTCGCCCAGTAGTTGGTGACCGGACGGTTCAGGAGTTCGATGAACCGGTCGGGGATCTGCCCGCCGCCGTTCCAGCGTTCGTCGATGACGAGCGAGGGAAGGTGCGACTGACCGTGATACTGCCGGACGAGGTCGCTCTGGCCGTCGCGGCCGGTGTTGGGCACGTAGATGTAGCCGACCTTGCCGTCGCTCATCTTCTCGACCATCGCACGCCGGTTCTCGATCCAGTCGCGATATCGGAGATTGCCTTCGCCGGAGATCGTCTTGACGACGACGTCCCGGGTGCCGGTCTCGGATTCATCGTCGGCGACGGTGAGCACCACGGTGCTCCCCGCGGTGCCGACGAACGGGGCGTAGGGATCGCGGGAGAGATCCATGTCGACGCCGTTCACCGCGAGGACGACGTCGCCCTCGCCGAGATCGAGTCCCGGTTCCTGCAGCGGGCCGCGGGCGTCGACGTCCCAGGCGCCACCACCGAGGACCCGCGCGATGCGGTATCCGTCGGGCCGGTCGCCCTCGGCGGGGGCGGGCGCCCAGTCGACGCCGAGCATGCCGACGTTCATCGAGGGGGCACGCTCGATGTCGCCGGTGTTGCCGTAGTAGTAGGCGTGCCCGACGTTCAACTCTGAGATCATCTCGCCGATGATGTGGCCGACGTCCTCGCGGGTCGCGGCCTGGTCGACCAGCGGCAGGTAGGTGTCGAGCACCGCTTCCCAGTCGACGCCGTGCAGGCCCGGATCGTAGAAGTGGTCGCGATGGATGCGCCACGCGTCGGTGACGAGCTGTCGCCATTCCGCACGAGGGTCGATGGAGACGAGCATCGGGCCGGTGACCACCCGGTCGCCGCCGTCGCTGCCGGCCTTGCGGATCACCGCACCCGAGCCCTGCGGGACGAGGATCTTCTTTCCGTCCGGCGTCATCTGGAAACTGCCGCCGGAGCCGGCGGATTTCTCGCTCGGGTTGCGATCGCTCAGGTCGAAGGACTTGATGCCGCCGTCGCGACCGCGACGGACGTACATCAGATGGCCGCGATCGTTGACTTCGAGGTTCCGGAATCCGCCGGGGCGGACCGGAAGCGGCATCGCCCGGGCCTCGAAGCCTTCGAGGTCGATCTCCACCTTCTCGACGTCTTCGGCGTCCTTGTCGCCGTCGGCGGATTCGTCACGGTCGTCAGCGACGAAGGCGTTTCGCGTGCCACTGATCCTGGCGCCCGGGGCGCCGTCGTCGGGCTGGCCGGCGCCACTGACCGTCTCGCCGTCGATCACCAGTTCGATGTCCACGGTGGGACCGTTTGCGATGGCCATCACGAGGATCAGGGTCTTGGATTCGGGGTCGAAGCTACCGACGAGGTCGCCGGCGAACATCGCGGTGGACACCGTGCCGGTCACCAGATCGTCATCGTTGAGGACCAGCATGATGGTCATCGGAATCGAACCCATCTGCGGGATGTCCGCGGTGCACTCCCAGGTCCCCGTCACGGGATCCGGGTGACCTTCGGGTTCGTCTCCCGCGTCCTCGGCGTCCTCTTCATCTGCGTCGCCTTCCGAGTCATCCTCTTCGGCGTCCTCGTCCTTCCATTCCTGCTCGTCGCTTTCCTCGAGCCACGGACTCTCGACGTCTTCGCGGAGCGGAACGGCGACCAGCATCCCGCTTTCGTCGTAGATCCAGGTGCCGTCGAGCGAGGAGTAGCTGGGCGCGAAGCGGCGATCGCTCGTGAAGTAGAGCCAGTCGCCATCACGATCGAACGCGGGGGAGCCGTCGTTGAACATCCCGCTGGTGACCACGTGGGTCTCGCCGGAGTCGAAGTCGTGGAGGTGGATCCGGCCCATTCCGGAGTCCCCGACCGTGCCCGACCAGGCGGCCCAGCGGCCGTCGGTGGTGAAGCTCGGCTTCGGAAACACGCCGCGATCGTTGTGAGCGAAGGTGGTCCGTTCGCCGCTTTCGAGGTCGACGCGATGGGCGTCGCCGGTCTTGTCGGCGTAGACGATGAAGGAGGAGTCGGGACCCCAGTGGATCGCGTTCTTGAAGACGCCCATGTCGTCGGTGAGTCGTCGAGGTTCGTCACGGCCGTCGCTGCGTCGGACGAAGAGCTCGTATTCGCCGGGCTCGTCGGAGAAGAAGGCGATCCACTTTCCGTCCGGGCTCCAGGAGGGTGAACGCTCGGCCACGCCGGAGGTCCGGGAGAGATTCCGAGGGCTGCCGTTCTTCGCGGGGAGCGTCCAGAGATCACCGCGGGCGGTGGCGGCGACCCGCTTGCCCGACGGGGAGATCGACCAGCCCTGCATGTAGTCGGAGGCGTCGACCATCTGCGGACGCAGGGTGGCGGTCGCGCCGGGGATCTCGATCTCGACCGGCGTGGTCATCCGGTCGCGGGCGTTGTGGACATAAAGGTCGGCGCCGTTCTGGAAGACGAAGCGAGCGGGGCCTTCGTCGTCGGGGCCGATCGCGGGCCACTTGATGTCGTAGTTCGCGAAACGGGTGAGCTGCTCGTGGTCGCCGGAGTCGATGTCGTAGCGCCAGAGGTTGAGCCGGTGCTCGTCGCCGGCGTCCGAAAGGTAGTAGAGGTCGTCACCGTGCCACATGGGCATGGTGTCGGTGCCTTCCCAGTCGGTCACCCGACGTGATTCGCCGGTCTCCAGGTTCACCAGCCAGATGTCGCTGGCCATGCCGCCGCGGTATCGCTTCCAGGTCCGGCCGTCCCGCTGGTTCGGGGTGTAGGCGACCCAGGTCCCGGTGCGATCGATCGCCGCATTGGCGCCGTAGGGCATCGGTAGCGATTCGGGCAGACCGCCCTCGCCGCCCACCTTGTAAATCCGCTCGGCCCTCGGGACGCCGCCCATCCCGCGAGCGCTGAAGAGCAGCTCGCCGTCGGCGGTCCAGTCGCTGAGCCGCTCGCCGGTCGGATGGTGGGTGATCCGCCGCGGCATTCCGCCCTGGGTCGGGACCACGTAGATGTCTCGATTGCCGTCGTAGTTTCCGACGAACGCGACCTCGGAGCCATCGGGCGAGAAGCGGGGGATCGTCTCGACCCCTTCCGGTGAGGCGAGTGGAAGCGCCGTGCCGCCTTCGACCGGGACCCGCCAGAGGTCGTTGCCATAGGCGAAGACGATCTCGTTCTTCGAGATGTCGGGAAAGCGGTACATCGAGGCGCCGCCGTCTTCCGTGAGCGGAAGCGCGGACGCGGTGGCACCGGCGAGGAGCGAGAGGGCGATCGAACTGGTCATGTTCATGATGGAGATCCTGGCGATTCGGATGCGAAGGGGCGTCGTACCGACGCACGGGCCCGTATGACTGGGGAAATCGTGCGTGCGATTGCCGCGGGCATGAAAAAGCCCGGTGCATTCGCAGGGTGCGAATGCTACCGGGCTTGGAGGGTCGGGTTGCGGAAGCGTCTGCTCAGGCGTCGGAGGCCGGAGGGCCCGCGATCAGCGGGACCGAACTCTTGTCACTCTTCACCACGCCGCCGGGTCGCTCCACCGTCACGGCGAAGAGGTAGGGCGTGTCGACCCGGAGTGGGAGCTTGATCGGGACGACGACCTCGCCGCGGTCGTTGACGTCGAAGACGCCTCCGTCGACGGGGTGGACGTCGGCCGCCAGCGGCGTGGGGTTCGCCGGATCAGGCTCGCGTTCCTGGTCCCAGATCCAGAGCTGGTACTGCTGGATCCTCGGATCGTTGGGCTCGAGGCCCTTGATCAGCATGTAGCCCTCCTGCGACTCGGGGCTGAAGGTGACGTATCCGGTGACGCCCTCGGCGGGGTTCACCAGCCCGGGGGCCCAATCCCACCGCACGGCGTCGGGATGGTTGTCCACCCACGAGACGAGCTGAGAGGAACTGCGGACGCCGGGGGCCTGGGGCTGCCAGGCGATCACCGCGAACGCGATCGCCGCGGCGGCCGCGACCCAGCCGAGCCAGCCCGTGGAGGGGCCGGAGGCGGCGGGGGACTCGTCCTGCACCGGGAAGGCGAGCGGCGCCGGGATCGCGTCCGCGATCTCGTCGTGCACGCCGTTGCGGATCCGGTCGGCGATCGCTGCGGGCATCGGTTCCGCCCGCTCGAATGCCGTCGCCAGTTCGGCGGCGGTTTCATCGAGGCAGTCGGCTCGAACCCACGAGTTGGCCTGGAGAAGCTCCTCGAGTCGTTCCGACTCCGCGTCGTCGAGACCGAAGACGGCGCGATCGGAAAGCAGGTTGAAGAGCTCTTCGGGCGGAAGCTCGACGTGATCCAGGGCGTCGCCCTGTGAATGGTCGTTGGTGAAGTCGTTCATGATGCACCTCCAAGAGTCCCAGTTGCGCTGAGTCCTTGAAGGCCGCTACCTTCGAGAAGTTGACGGAGCCGGATGAGCCCGCGCCGTGCGTGTGTCTTGACGGTTCCCAGGGGCATGCCGGTGGTGGCGGCGATCTGCTCGTGGGAGCGTCCGTGATGGATGGCCAGTCGAAGCACCTTCTGCTGCTCCGGCCGGAGCTTTTCGAATGCCTCGGAAGCGACGCCCGCTTCCTCCGCGATTTCGAGGTCATCGTTGTTCGGTTCCGGCGCCGGCGAAGATTCGGTCAATGCGACGGATTCGGGACGACGTGAACGCCGGCGGGTCCGGTCGATCAGTCTGCGCCGGGTGATCATCGCGACGAAGGTCGCTTCACCCGCGATCGAGGAATCGAACCGCGATGCGGTCCGCCAGATCTCCACGAAGATCTCCTGGACCGCGTCTTCGGCTTCCGCCGAGGTCGGGCAGGATCTTCGGGCGAGGGACCAGACGAGGCCGCCGAAGCGACTCATCATCTCGTCCACCGCACCTGGCTCGTTTCGCGCGACGCGCTCGAGAATGGGTTCTTCCATCGTTTCCACGTTCACTCCAGTATTGCTTGCCCGCCGCGTGCGGGCGGGTGGACTCAGGAGTGTAGCGGTACGGGAAGGGGAGTCGAGCGCGTTCTGCGCCCGACTCCCGTAGTTGAGGGTAAAACCGGTCATACCGACCAC
Source organism: Phycisphaerales bacterium (assembly GCA_029248335.1). Lineage (GTDB taxonomy): Bacteria > Planctomycetota > Phycisphaerae > Phycisphaerales > SM1A02 > UBA12014. Next base: position 20,678 of record JAQWJM010000059.1, on the reverse strand, counting down.
CTTTCGGTGCGACTATCGATCACTGATCGATGACGGGGACGATGACGGAGTCGATGACGTGGATCACGCCGTTCGAGGCTTCGATGTCGACCGCGATGACGTTCGCTCCGCCGACGGAGACCTTGCCGTCCTTGACCACGACCGGGGCCTTGAAGCCGCCGGCGGTCGGGGCCATCTTCAGCTTGACGACCTGGTCGGAATAGACGCGTCCGGGGACGACGTGGGCGAGCAGGATTTCCTTGAGCTTGCCCTTGTTCTCGGGAAGCAGGAGCATCTCGACGGTGCCGGCGGGAAGCTTCGCGAATGCGGCGTCGTTCGGCGCGAGCACGGTGAAGGGTCCCTTGCCCTTGAGGGTGCTGACGAGATCCGCGGCACCGAGGGCGGCGGCGAGGGTCTTGAACTTGCCGGTGGAGACGGCGACGTCGACGATGTCACGCTGCTCGGGAATCATCACGGCGTCGATGACGTGGATGACGCCGTTCGAGGCCTCGACGTCGGTGGCGACGATGTTCGCGCCGGCGATCGTGGGCTTGCCGTTGATCATCGCGATCTTGGCTCGCTCGCCGTTCGCGGTGTCGAGGGTCTTCTTCTTGAGGACGTCGGCCGCCTCGAGCTTCCCGGGAACGACGTGGTAGGTCAGGATCTCGACGAGGGCCTTCTTGTTCTCAGGCTTGAGCAGCGTCTCGACGGTGCCCTTGGGAAGCTTCGCGAACGCCGCATCGGTGGGTGCGAAGACCGTGAGCGGGCCATCGCTCTGAAGCACGCCGACCAGACCGGCTGCCTTCGCGGCGGCGATCAAGGTGTTGAAGTCGCCGGCACCGGATGCCACGGCGACGATGTCGTTCGGGCCGCTGGAGCGGGCACCCGCGAGGGTCTCCGACATCTCCATCGGGCAGGTCGACTGGCAGGGCGGTGCAAGGAGGGTGGTGGATGCGATGAGTGCGGTGAGGAACATTGATTCTGGCTCCGTGGTTTGACGGCTGAAATGGCCGTGAACAGGTACGATTTTCGTGATTCAGGGCCCCGGACGTTGACCGGGGGATTTCGCCGGCCTGGATGTCCCGGATTCACCCCACGGTCCGCACCCCGATGAAACTCCGCGGAAAGGTCTCCATCGCGATCATCGTTCCGCTGGCCCTCCTGCTGGCCCTGGCGATCCGTGTCGACCTCGTCGATACCCGTTCCCGCCTCATCAAGGACGGTTCGGACCGCATGCGACGTTCCGCTCGGAACGTCGCCACCGTCATCGACGGCCAGTGCCGGCGAATGGCCCAGGTCGCCGATACCGCCTCGATTTCAGTCGCGGACGTCAAGGACTGGACGAGGGACGAGCTCTTCGGGCTGGCCCACGGAATCGTCGCCCAGGATCCGATCCTCTTCGGCTTCGGGATCGCGTGGGAAGCGACCCCCGGGCCCGAGCAGAAAGGCGTCTTCTTCGGGTACGCCGAGCGGTCGTTGGGTGGAATCGCGGAAATCGATCTGACCGCCCGATACGACATCGCGAGCCTGCCTCGGTACGTGCAGTTGAAGGAATCCGCCGAACGATTCTGGGATCGGATCGAGATCGACAAGCGCGGCGTGGCGACCCGGATGATCGCCTACCTCGCGCCGGTGATGTCGGGCGGTCGATTCATCGGCGGGGTGTTCGTCGACGTCGAAATCGACGCGTTCGAACGAATGGTCGAGCAACGTGATCTCGACTGCGACGACTGGGCGATCGTCGATGAGAACGGTGAGGTCGTGGCGAACTCCCCCGGCGCCGGTCCGGAGTTCGAAGGCGGCTTCGTCGGCGATTTCGTGGTTCGGGAGCGACAGTCCGATGGGGCGGATCGGGCGGTGCGGTTCGAGGATCTGATCCGGCGGGCCGCGGTCGGCGAGGCGTTCGTCGAGGAGATCAGGACGAGCTCGGATGATGACGGCGTCCGAATGGTGGCCTTCGCACCGATCGAGGAACCGGGCTGGGTGCTCGTCTCGGGGCGGTCGCAGCGGGTGATGACGGCGTATGCAGACCGGCTGGTGCTGGCTCGAGCCGCCGTGGTGATCGCGATCGCGGTGACGGCGATCGGCATCGTGCTCTTCGGAACCTGGTGGGTCGTGCTCCGCCCCGTTCGTCGGATCGCGGACGTCGTGTCGCGGGCGGCGGAGGGTGATCGAAGCGTCCGGGCCGGGCTCGGTGGACAGGACGAACTCGCGATGCTCGGTGGAGCGCTCGACGAGGCCCTGCCGCGGCTCGACGAACTCGCCCGGACCCAGGCATCGCTTGATTCCGCCCGGGTGGTGCAGGAATCGCTGCTCCCCGCGGAAACCCTGACGCAACCCGGGGCCTCGATCGCGGGCCGGGTCATTCCCAGTGAACAGACCGGGGGCGACTACTTCGACTACGGCGAACTCGGCGACGGACGGATCGCCATCGGCGTGGGTGATGCCACCGGGCACGGCATGCCGTCGGCGCTTTTCGTGGCGACGGCCCGGGCCTACGTCCGAGCGTCGATCATGACGGAATCCGATCTCGCAGGTGCGATCGAGCTGGCGAACCATCGGCTCTGCCTCGAATCGTCCGCGGGCCTCTTCATGGTGCTCTTCGCGGCGATTCTCGACCGACCGAACGGTCGGCTGGAGGTCGCGTCGGCCGGGCACCCGGGCTTCCTGTTGCGTTCAGGCGAGGACCGGTTCGAGGAGATCAAGGCCGCCGGGATCCCGCTGGGCATTCAGCCCTCCGGCTATCGATCGAAGACGTTCGAGGTCGCTTCGGGCGACCTGCTGTTCGTGGCGAGCGATGGTGCATGGGAGTGCCGGAATCCGGAAGGCGAGATGCTGGGCCTCGAACGGCTGCTCGAGGCGGCGGTCGCCGGTCGATCGCGATCCGCGGAAGCCCAGGTGGCGGAACTGTTCGACTTCGTTCACGACTTCGCGGACGGCCAGCCGCTCGACGACGACTGCACGATCCTCGTGGTCCGCATCGACTGAACGCGTCGGCCGGTCGCTTCGCCACATCGACGGCCTCGGATCGATGGCCGGGAAGAGTGGGAGTACGCCCCATCAACCTGCGAGCTCGCGTGACGTATCTTTCGCGTCGACGCATGTGACGTCGTTCGAGCTTCCATCATGAAACGTCCGGGGATGACCGCGATGACCTACCGAGTTCAAAAGCAGGGGATCGACAACGACTGGTCGTTGGCCGGGGTGTACCGGAGTCTCTCCGCCGCGGTGGTCCACTGCGAATCGGCGGCCGCGGTCGCCGGCGACGCCGCGGAATCGACCTTCCTGATCGCGGCCGAGTCCGAGGGTGGCGGCGAGTTCGTCGTGATGCTTGAGAACGGCCGACTCATCCACGCGGGCGAGGGTTGGGAAGCGGTCGTGCCGGAAGGCGTCTGATCCTGCTCGGCGATCCGGGGGGTGTTCGATCGCTCGCCCGGTGGATCGTCCGCGGTCGCCCGTCTCGCCCGTTCCCGCCTGGGAGGATGAATGCAAAAGAAGAAATCGCCCCGAACGACGAAAAAGTCGTCCGGGGCGGCGTGCCTGCTGGAGACACGGTGACGTCCGTCTGATCAGGCGGCGGGCTTCCAGGCATCGCAGCCGGCTCGCGGGCCGACCGAAAGGTGGATCTCGGCGTTGCGCGGAGCGGCGCAGGGACTGAACGCCTCGGGGGCCGACTCCGGATTGATGCGGATCTCTACCAGCTGTTGCTGCTCGATCCCATCGCCGAAGTAGTCGCAGGTGCCGCAAGTCGCATGGTCGTTACTTGACATGAATGTCTCCTCGGAGGTTCGAATCCACACTCGACAACACCCAGAAAATGCCATTCGCTCCGTCGAGTCAAAGAAGAATCGGTCGAAATTGGTCAACTGATTCCAAGTCGCAAGAAGCGGCCCGTGAATCCCCCGCCAACTGATCTTCAGGCTCAACATCTCGCCTCTGTCATCGTTTCAATTGAGTTCCGGTTTCAAAAGGAGCGATGCGCCACATGAACCCCGTTCGTGGTTCGGTCCGAAGAACAGACCGCCCCGGACGACGTCGGTCGTCCGGGGCGGATTGGTTTTCGGAACGTGGTCATGTTCGCGTGATCAGGCGATGCGCTGTCGTCGGGATCGGATGCCTGCGGCGCCGGCTGCAATCGCCATGATCCCGCCGAGCCCGCACCGTCCGCGTCAATCGCCCGGTGGGATGTCGCCGGACCGCGAGGTGGCGGCGTCGGTTTCGCCTTCGAATGCCCGGCGGGGTGGGTTCGTCCCACCGAGGATGCTCCGGGCCTGGAGGATGAACGTCAGGTACATGCCGACGAAGGCACCGGCCTGGCCGAGGGCGACCCCCATCGCCTCCCACGCCCAGCCGAGCACGAGCATCGCGACGATTCCGATGACCGACCAGAGCAGGGAGGTCTTGATCACCGACGATCCTCCGCCCGCGTACTGGACCATGCTGAGGGCGATGCTCGCGGTCATCGAGAATCCGATCGACGTCCCGGTCACGAGGAGAAGCGGATACGCGCTGCGATACTCGGGGCCGTAGATCTCGAGGATTCGGCCGCCGAACACCACCAGGATGCCGAGGCCGACGAGGTTCGCGGTGCCGACGAGCTTCACCCAGCGTCGGACGAGGCGACGGAGGTAGTCGTGGTCGTCGGTCTGGATCGCGTCGGCGAGGAGGGGGAGGAACATCGCGATGCCCGCGAGGCCCGCCACCGCCAGCAGCTGGGCGAGTCGGTCCGCGGCCGCGAACATCGCGGCCTCCCGACCACTCGCATGGATCCAGCCGAGCACGAGGAACGGCGCCTGGATCAGCATGACGCTGGCGGATCCGGCGAGGAAGAAGGGAAACGTTCCGCTGGCCCACGCACGCCAGGTCAGCGTCTCCCGGCCGTGCTTGAATTCCGCGGGTTCCACCGCGAGGTTCAATCTCCAGAGGGCGATGCAGACGATCATCATCGCGCCGACCCACACCGCCGCGGCGTCGAGCATGTTGAACTCGTCCCGGTCGAGCAACCAGGTCGCACCGAGTCCGATCGCGATCAGGATCTGGAGAACCGGGACCGAGAGGAACATCGCGCGTCCCGGCGCACCGCAGGTGTTCGCCGTGGCGACGAGGTAGAGCATGATCCCGACCAGCGGGAGCATCGCCAGGACCACTGCGAAACTCTCGTCCCGGACCATCGAGATCTGGTTGAACATCAGGTGGGCGAGGTAGATGACCAGGTAGGCGAGGACGCCCGATCCCGCGACGCACCAGGGCGCCGTTCTTCGCAACCCCCGGGCGACCGAGAAATCGCCGCTGCGAATCGCGTTTCGGAACGGCACCGTGACGTACTGGGCGAGTCCGAGGTTCGCGAGCGTTCCCGCCATGATCGCCACGCCGTAGGCGGCGTTGAACTCCCCGAACTCGGAGACCATCAGCATCCGGGCGAGAAGCACCCACACCAGGAAACCCAGAAGGGTGCCGACCAGTTGCTGGCCTGCGACCGCCAGAAACCGCCGCACGCTTGGAGTGGATTTCGTTGAGGGGTCCTGCACCCGTCGATACCTCGATTCGAACCGGACATCGAAGGCATGCGATCCGTTTCGGTGCCTGCGTGGAAACACCACTCGTCCGCACCGTGATCGTCGTGCGTGGGGGAGTCGCCGTCAAGCGCCTCCGAGCCGTTCTCCGGTCGACGCCACCGAACCATGCGAGCACCATCGCAGGCGACGAGAAACCGCCCCGAACGACCTTGGTCGTCCGGGGCGGCGTGGTTTCGGAATCGCGGTGCTGTTCGGCGTGATGCTACGCTCAGGAGATGCGCTGGCGTCGCGTTCGGACGCCGGCAGCGCCGATCGCGAGGGCGGCGAGACCACCGAGACCGGGGACGGCGCCTCCACCACTGCTGCCGGCCGCGAGGGCCTGCCCGGCGATGATGCCTTGGTCGGCCACGTCGTTGTAGGCCCAGGCGTTGACGGTGAAGGTGTACGGATTGCTGGCGTTGCCGCTGGCCTCGAGCGTGTAGTCGATCCAACCGAAGTACATCCCGGCCTCTCCAGTGACTTCCATCCTGAAGGCGAGCAATTCGTTCGTGCCCTCGTCGATGTTGTTGGGGTTCGGTCCGGCACCTGCTTTCCCGCCGGTTTTGCTTGAGGCAACTGCCTGGGAACGGTTCGTCGTCATGAAGGCGGTGCTGATGGTCATGCCGGCGTCGACATTGTTGTTATTGATGAAATCGACGTAGAGGTCAACCGAGGGATCACCCAAACTCGAGCCCCTGATGAAGACTCCTCGAAAGTTAAATGACGCCTGAATTGTTTTGTTACTGACGTTGATGCCGCCGGATTCGAAGTCGAAGAGCGACACGTCGTCGCCTGCGGCCACGGTCACCGGGCCGGTGCTCGAAACGATTCCGGCATGAGCGGATCCAACGGCGCTGACCGCGATGGTCGTGCCGGCGGTGAGGGCGTATTTCCTGAGTCGGTTTTCGGTCATGGTCTCTCTTCTTTCTCTTGTAGGACTGTCTTTCAGATTGTCTTCGGGGTCTGCACATCGCAGTCTTCAGGACCCGAAGTCAACTCATACCCGCATGCTGAAGCGATCCGAGGATCCCTTTGTTAACAGACGCCTCGTCGCATACCGATTGAAATTTTTGAAGAATAGCGAAGTCAGCAAACGTTTGTCCGAAAGCGAGGAGGACCGCTTCTCCAGAAGACGACGTCGGGCAGAGCGAGCGTCGACGTCACCGCAACGGTGAGGGTGGGATTCAAACCCACGGTGACCCGGAGGCCACGCCAGTTTTCAAGACTGGTGCGTTCAACCGTGCTGCCACGACATTCAATTGGTTCGTGGCGTCCCATTCGGCGCGGAAACGAGGCGGCGGCCCTCGTTCGAGGCGACGTCAAGCCGGCTTGGGTGGTTGGACCAGCGTCCTGGCCTTCACGGTCAGCATCACGTACATGCCGATGAAGGCGACCGCTTGGGCGATCGCGACACCCATCGCCCCCCAGATCCAACCGAGCCCGATCATGCCCGCGACCCCGACCACGGAAGCGGACACACAGATCAGAGTCGATGCCATGCCTGCGCCACCGTACTGAAGGACCCTCAGGAAGATGCCGGTCGCCACCGTGAACAGCAACCAGGTTCCGGCCACCAGCAGGATGGGATAGGACGCCTGATAGGCGTCGCCGTAGAGCCCGAGAAGTGAGTGACCGAAGAGCGCGAGCAGGCCGAAGACCAGCAGGCTGGACCCGCCGACAAAGGAGAACCAGCGACGGATCAGTCGGCGGTAGTACTCCTGATTCCCCGACTGGATCGCATCTGCGAGGAGGGGAAGGAACAACGCGGTCCCCGCGGAATAGGCGACCAGCAGCATCTTGGCGAGCCGATCCGCGGCCGCGAAGATCGCAGCCTGTCGTCCCTCGTCGCAGATCCAACCGAGGATCGGAAACGGGGCTTGCACGAGCAGCATGCCGCCCAGTCCGCTGAGGAAGAACGGGAAGGATCCCCGGAACATCTTCCGCCACGGAACCGTCCCCTTGCCGCGCTTGAACTCGTCGTGTTCCACCGAGAGATTCAGGTACCAGAGTGCGATGCAGATGATGAGCGATGCTGCCACCCATCCCGTCGAAACGTCGAGGATGCAGACTTCGCCCGCCTTTCGACTCCACGCTCGCCACAGGCCGAGGGCGATGAGCAGATACAAACCGGGCCCCGTCAGGAACATCGCCCGTCCTGCCGCCCCGTGCGCCTTCGCTGTTGTGGCGAGATACCGCATCAGGACCGTGAGCGGCAGGAGGGCGAGCACGGTGGTGACGCTTTCCTGGCGGGGCGTGCAGTCACTCCCGAACACTTCCTTCGCGCCGATGATGACGCCGTAGGCGATGAAGCCCGAACCGACCAGCAACCAGGGCATGACACGTCGAAGTCCACGTGCGATGTCGAAGTCACCAGTGCTGATCGCCGAGCGGAACGGCATCATGACGTACTGGGGGAGTCCGAGATTCGCGAACGCCCCGCCGAGCATCGCCAGCCCGAACGCGGCGGTGAACTCGCCGAATTCCGAAATCGGAAGGATGCGTGCGAGCATGATCCAGACACCGATTCCGAGGGCGATTCCGACGAACTGCTGGCCCGCGATCGAGAGGAATCCTCGAATGGTCGGGATCTGAAGGGGGGGCGTGGAATCCGTCATGTGGTGTCGATTCTCTCCCCAGACGGCTTTCGTATCTCGATCCTGCTGCCCGTCGATGAATGAACGGTGAGGGTGGGATTCGAACCCACGGTGACCCGGAGGCCACGCCAGTTTTCAAGACTGGTGCGTTCAACCGCTCCGCCACCTCACCTGGTCCGGCGTTCGCCGGGGTGGACATGGTAACGGACGGCTCGACCCGGAATGGGCGTCGGCTTGGAACGGGTGCGTCGCGGACTTTTCGTCTTGGTTTGATGAAGTGGGCCACCACTCCGCAGGCAGTCGGAGTGGTGGACCCGGTGGCGATCGCATGCCGGTGGGGCAGACGATCACCGTCCTCTTGGGACCCCCCGAAACGGGCCCTTGACGTCGAATCACGGCGTCGACCCTTTTCTTACGCCTCAAGCCCGGGCAGGTTCGAAGTTGGTCGGATTTTCGGACCTGCGAAGGCTCAGTCGAGAAGGTCGGAACGGACTTCCTGAAGACTTCCGGGGTCGAGCAGCCGAGCGACGAGCCCCGTCCATCCGGTCTGGTGCATCGCACCGCAGCCGCGGCCGGTCTCGCCGCAGAAGTACTCGTGGAAGGGAAGCAGGCCGTTCCAGTCGGGATCGTCGAATCGAGCGTCGTCCCCGAAGAGCGGACGGTGGCCGCCCGCGTCCGCGAGAAAGAGATCGACCAGCCGTCGTCGGACACGCTGCGCCGCGGCGGCGATGTTCGTGGGCTCGCCACCACTGGGAAACTCGATCTTGAAGTCGTCCCCGTAGTAGTGATGAAACTTCAGCATCGCCTCGAGCAGCAGGACGTTCAACGGGAACCACACCGGGCCGCGCCAGTTCGAGTTTCCGCCGAAGAGGGGCGTCCGGCTCTCGGCCGGCTCGTAGTCGACCTGGAGTTGTCGGCCGGCGAGTTCCATGCGAAACGGCGCCTCGAGATGCTCCCGGCTCACCGACCGGATGCCGTTCGGTGCGAGCATCCGCTTCTCGTCGAACGCGACGCGGAACAGGCACTTCATGCGGTGACCGCGGAGGAGCGAGAGCAGTCGGCGATCGCCTCGGCCGGGCACCGACCAGCGACTCACCAGCGATGCCATCTCGGGATTCTCGGAGAGCGTGCGTTCGACGGTCTCGCCGAACTCCGGAAGGCGTTCGAGGATCTCCGGCTCGATGGTCTCGACCGCGATGAGCGGTATCAGGCCGACCAGCGAGAAGATGCGCAGGGGGTGCGGCCTCCCGTCCGGATCGACGAGGGTGTCGAAGTAGAACTTGTCGTCCTCGTCCCAGAGTCCGGTCCCGGAATCGGCGACCGACGTCATCGCCCGGGCGATCTCGAGGAAGTGCAGGAAGAACTTGCCCGCGAGGTCCTGGTAGACCGGGTCGTGCAGCGCGAGTTCGAGCGCGATCCGCATCATCTTCAAGGCGAAGGCGGCGACCCAGCTGGTCGCGTCCGCCTGCTGCAGCCGCCAGCCCTCGGGGAGGGGGGCGCTGCGGTCGAAGGCGCCGATGTTGTCGAGACCGAGGAACCCGCCGTCGAAGATGTTGTGGCCTTCGGCGTCCTTGCGGTTCACCCACCACGCGAAGTTCAGCAGCAGGCGATGGAAGATCCGCTTGAGGAAGTCGAGATCGCCGTCGCCGCCCTTCGCGTGCCGCTCGATCTGGAAGGTCCGCCACGCCGCCCACGCATGCACCGGGGGATTGACGTCACCGAACGCCCACTCGTAGGCGGGCAGTTCACCGTTCGGATGCATGTAGCGATCGTCGACGAACAGCAGGAGCTGTCGCTTCGCGAAGGCGGGATCGATCGCGGCGAAGGTGACGGCCTGGAAGGCGCTGTCCCAGGTCGCGTACCACGGATACTCCCAGGCATCGGGCATCGAGAGCACGTCGTGGTTGGCGATGTGCGTCCACTCGTGGTTGCGACCGTTCTTGTGTCCGCGGGGCGGGGGGGGCTGACCGGGGTCGCCCTCCAGCCAGCGGCGGACGTCGTAGTTGTAGAACTGACAACCCCAGATCATGCCGGCGTGCGCCTGGCGGAGGATCGCCCGGGCGTCGTCGGATTCGCACTTCGCCTCGTGGGAGAGGTTGAAGGCGTCGCATTCGGCGCGGCGACGATCGACGGTCGCGTCCACGTCGTCGAGCCCGGGCGTCGCGGTGACGGGCGAGAGGCGGATCCGCACCGTGGCGGTTCCGCTCGCGGGAATCTCCAGCACATGGTGAACCCCGACCTTCGTGCCGTGGCCGTCGGGATTCACCGCTTCCGCACGACCGTCGACGATCGCGTCGTGGATCGCGTCCTTGGGGTGACGGCAGGTCGCCTCCGACCCGAAGACCTTCGGGAAGTTCGTCTCGTTCTCGCAGAAGAGCGGCGTCGCCTCGTCCGCGAACTCGAGCCGGTACGTCCCGACCTCGGGGTGCACGACGCGGACCGATCCGTCCTCGTCGAGCGTCATGGTCGGGCGCTCGGCGTCCGTTCCCCACGACCACGTGTTCCGGAACCACGCCTGCGGAACGAGATGCAGGGTCGACGACTCGGGGCCGTGGTTGGTGACCTCGACGCGCAGGATGATGTCCTCCGCGTCGGCCTTGGCGTACTCGACCTGGACGTCGAAGAACCGGTTCTCGTCGAAGACGCCGGTATCGATCAGTTCGTACTCGCGATCTTCGACGCCCCGCGCGGCATTGGTCTCGACGAGATTCTCGTAGGGGAACGCGGCCTGCGGGTACCGGTAGACCATCCGGAGGTACGACGCGGTCGGCGTGGCATCGAGGAAGAAGTACTGCTCCTTGACGTCCTCACCGTGGTTGCCCTGGCCGTTGGTGAGTCCGAAGAGTCGTTCCTTCAGGATCGAATCACGACCGTTCCAGAGTGCGAGTCCGAGACAGATCCGCTGGGATCGATCGCAGAAACCGGCGAGCCCGTCCTCGCCCCAGCGGTAGGCGCGACTCCGGGAGGCGTCGTGGGAGAACGAGTCCCAGGCGTCGCCGTCCGGCGAGTAGTCCTCCCGCACGGTGCCCCACTGGCGTTCGCTCAACCACGGCCCCCAGCGACGCCAGGGTGAAGCCATGTCGTCGGAGGCGGCGAGTCGCTCGTCTTCGGCGGTGGGTGCGTGCGGGGGGATGGCATGATCGGCGGCGGACGTGGTCATGGTGGGGCTTTCGGAGCGGGCTCACGCGAAGGCGTCGGAGTCGACGCCGCGACGGTGATCGATCAGGAGTCGGAGTGCGGCGAGCGACTCGCCGACGCTCCATGCCTGGCTCAGGCATCCGCCGGCGCGATGCGGCGCGTCGCCGCTGTGGACTTCGGCGATGCCGCCGAGCACGCGACGGGACGACTCGTCGACCACGCCGGAAAGGATCTCGTGCAGGGCGTCCGGGTCGCGATGCACTCGAAGGTGCGTGCGGACGAAGGGGCCGAGCAGCCATGGCCAGCTCGTTCCCATGTGGTACGCCGCATCCCGGGTCGCTTGATCGCCTTCGTATCGCGGTTGATATCTCGGGTCCGACGGGTCGAGCGTCCGAAGGCCGGTGGAGATTCGCAGGACGCGATCACACGTCTCCAGCACGCTGGCGGCACGATCACCGGTCACCGGCGGATGGACGCATCCGGTCGCGAAGAGCTGGTTCGGGCGGAGCGAGCCGTCGAGTCCGTGCGGGCCGTCGACCACATCGGCGAGGTAGCCGTGATCGGGCAGCCAGAATCGATCGAAGGACGCGTGAATCTGGTCCGCGGCGGCGGTGAACTCGGTTTCGCCTTCGCCGAAGGCCGCGGCGAAGCGGGCCCGCCATCGCCACGCGGAGTGCAGGAGGGCGCTGAGTTCCACCGCCTTGCCGGCCCGGGGCGTCACCACCGCGCCGTCGATCCGGGCATCCATCCAGGTGAGCTGGAGACCTGCTTCGCCCTGGTCGAGCAGGCCGTCCGCGGGATCGATGCGGATGCCGTGCCGGGTGCCGGCGCGATGGGCGTCGAGAATCTCGTCGATGGTCGGAAGCAGGCTTCGGAGGAACGTGTTCGCGGTCGAGGCATCCTCGTCGCCCGACGCGATCCAGGTCCGGCCGACGGCTTCGATGAAGAGCAGGGCCGCATCGGCGGTGTTGTACTCCGGGGGACGACCGAGACCGGGGAACCGGTTCGGGATCATGCCGCCGTCGACGAACCGGGCGAAGGTGGCGAGGATCTCGCGAGCGATCGCGGCACGACCGGTCGCGAGGCAGATGCCGGGGATCGAGATCATGGTGTCGCGGCCCCAGTCCGCGAACCACGGATAGCCGGCGATGATCGACTTGCCGTGGCCGTCTTCGGTGGGGCGGTCGACCACGAAGCGATCCGCGGCGGCGACCAGGGTCTCGTGGATCGGCGGTGGTTCGACGTCGATCGCGGTCCGGGCGAGTTCGACCAGGCCTTGACGACGCGTCGTCTCCTCCGTGAACGGATCCCGGGCGCGGAAGTCGAACGCGGCGTCGTCGCCCGCGGCGAGTTCGATCCGCAGCTCGTCGCCTTCGGCGAGTTCGGCGGTCGCTTCGGCGAGCACGAGGTGATCGTCGATGTCGTCGTAACCGCGTCGCGTCTCGGTCTCGAGTCGGTAGCCGCGGTACCAGTCGCCACCCGGTTCGAGCCGGCCGCCGCTGATTCGCACCGCGACGTCGATCTCGCGCCCGCCGTGCTCGTTCTCGGGCAGTCGAAGCCGGAGCGTGGTGTCGTCGTGTTCGAGCGTGCTCGCCGCCCAAGAAGCCCCGGGTGCGAGCACGTCCGCGAGTCGGTTGCCGCCGACGATCTTCACCGCGAGCCGGATCGGACGGTCGGTGGCCTCGACCCGATACGTCGCGATCGTCGCGTCGTGGCCGTGCGGCATCACCAGTCGCCGCGAGATGCGGGTGCGGCCGCAGAGCCACTGGTGCTCCACGGTGCCGTCGTTCGCACGGCAGCGGATCAGGTGACGATGCCCGAAGCCGGCGAGACCGCCGTCCCGCCAGACGTCCGAGGACAAGGTCAGATCGTCGGACGTCGGATCGTCCTCCGGATCCCGGTCGGTCAGACGGGTGCGGTCCGGCGTCCAGAACGCCGGCAGTCGCTCGTCGAGTTTCGCCACGATCACCGAACGGGTGTCGGGCGGTTCGACCGCGGCGGCGAGCACCGCGTGGTATCGACGGTCGAGCACGCCGGCGATCGAGCCGCAGGCGTAGCCGCCGCGACCGTTGGTCAGGAGCCACTCGTGTCGACGCGACGCTTCGTCGTCGGCGCAGATCGCCGGGCCCAGATCGAGGGTGGGGCGGTGCTCGAGCCGGTGCGACTTGGCGGTGGACTGCAGGTGTTGCGGGCCGGGCATGGTTTCCCCAGGGGCGACGTCGGCGGCGCCGGATGGCGCCGTCGTCCGCATCATCCCCGGTTTCCGCCCGGGCCGCGAATTCAGGACGGCTCGGTGGGCGGAACCGATTCGAGCCGGCCGTCGGGCGCGAGCTCCACGGACCGCGACACGCTTCGGAGATCGTCGGGGTCGTGGGTCACCAGGAGGAACGCGGTGCCCGCGGCGGTCAGGGTCGAACAGACGAGTTCACGCACCGCGTCGCGTCGTCGTCGGTCGAGTCCGGCGAAGGGCTCGTCGAGCAGGGCGACCGCGGGGCGTCGGGCGAGGATCCGGGCGAGGCAGGTGCGTGCTCGTTCGCCACCCGAGAGTCGGTCGGCGCGTCGTTTCCGGAAGTCCGCCGCATCCGCGGCCTCGATCGACTCGTCGATGCGTCGGGCGCGGGCGTCCGCGTCGAGATCGAGTCCGGAGATCGCCATGTGGACGTTCGTCGCGACGTCGAGGTGGTCGTAGAGCGGGAGGTCCTGGGACACGAACGCCACGTCGCGGCGGCCCGGTGCGGACCGACTCACGTCGATGCCGGCGACCCGGACGACGCCTCGGTCGGCACGGTCGAGACCGGCGACGACCCGAAGCAGGGTGCTCTTGCCCGATCCGGATTCGCCGAGCACCGCGAGTCCGGTGGCGGCCTCGAGCACGAGGTCGACGGGGCCGACGCCCCGGCCGGAGCGGTGCCGTCGCTCGACGCCCGAGAGTTCGAGCGCCTGCGGCGGGCCGGTGTCGGGATCAGCCTTCGGCGTGCTCACGCGTGGCCCGACGGCGCTGGAGTTCGGCGTCGATGAAGGGTTGCAGGGCGCCGTCGAGGACGGTCTGCGGGTTGCCGGCTTCGTGCCCGGTCCGGTGATCCTTCACCCGGTTGTCGTAGAGGACGTAGGAACGGATCTGCGTGCCCCAGCCGCGGTCGACCTTGCCGCCGGTGGCGGCGTCGAGTTCGGCCTGCCGCTTCTCCTCCTCGATCTGCTCGAGCTTCGCCATGAGCACCTGCATCGCCTGCCGCCGGTTCTGCGGTTGATCGCGGAAGGTGCTGGCCACGACCATGATTCCGGTCGGCTTGTGGACGATGCGGACCGCACTGGCGACCTTGTTGACGTTCTGGCCGCCCGGACCGCTGGAGCGGGCGAAGTTGCTGATCTCCAGATCGTTGTCCGGGATCACGAGGTCGGTCTCCTCGATCTCCGGCGTGACGTCGACGGTGACGAAGCTGGTCTGCCGCTTGCCCTGGGCGTTGAACGGACTCACGCGAGCGAGGCGATGGGTGCCGCGTTCGCAGTTCATGTTGCCGAACGCGTACGCGCCCTTCAGGTGGTACGAGACTTCGTTGATCCCGACCTCCGTGCCGTGGGTCCGACTGAGCTCCTCGACCTTCCAGCCCTGCTGCTCCCAGTAGTAGAGGTACATCCGGTCGACCATCTCGGCGAAGTCGTCGGCGTCGTTGCCGCCGTCCCCGGCCTGGATCGCGACGAAGCAGTCCCGGTGATCGTGCGGGCCGGAGAGCAGCGACTGCAGCTCGACCTTGTCCATCCGACGTTCGATCTGGAAGAGCTGCTCGTCGGCCTCCTCGAGGAGTTCGCGGTCGTTCTCCTCCTTGGCGAGTTCGAGCCCGAGCTTCGCGTCATCGAACAGCGCGATCACCTCTTCGAGGGGATCGATCTGGGCCTTGACGAGCTTGTACCTGGAGATGTGGGCCTGGGCGGCGTCCTGGTTGTCCCAGAAGCCGTCGGCGTTCATCTCTTCCTGGAGGGTTTCCCGCTTCGATACCTTGGTGTCGTAGTCAAAGAGAGTCACGGATTGTCAAGATCCGCGCCTCGAGCTCCTCGACCAGCGAGGCATGGGTTTCGTAATGCATGCGGGGATCCTATCAGGCGGCGTCAGTCCCGCGGGAGTCGGGCGGCGAGGGTCGCCACGGCGTGGCCCACCGACTCGACGAGGGCGTGTCGTTTCTCGTCGAGGATCGACCCGTCGTCGTGGAACGCACCGTGGCCGAACGGGATCGCGGCCTCCTGGGGGACGACGTGGGAGCCGACGTGGGAGAGCACCGCGCGGATGTGCACGAGGCCCCGGATTCCGCCCAGGCCACCGGGGCTGGTCGAGAGAAGCCCGGCGACCTTGCCGCGCCAGGCGACCAGCGGAGGGTCCTCGGGGGATTCGGGATCGGGTCGGGTCGTCCAGTCGATCGCGTTCTTCAGGACCGCGGTCATGGAGCCGTTGTACTCGGGGCTCGCGATGACGATGCCATGACTCCGCTTGAGGGCCTCCCGGAGCCGTCGGACCCCGTCGGGCATGCCGTTCTCTCGTTCGAGAATCTCGTCGTACAGCGGGATCTCGAGGTCGCGGAGATCGAGGTGCTCGATTTCGGCTCCGGTCGATTCGGCGCCCGAGAGCGCGACGTGGACGAGGCGGCGGTTCAGGGAATCCTGACGCGTGCTTCCGGCGATGCCGAGAATGCGGTTGGACATCTTGTCGTTTCTCGTTCGGGGTTGGTGAAGGGGTTGGGGGACGGTAGGGTATCGATCCATGAAGTGCTCCGCACGAGTTCGATCGCTCCGAGGCTCCGCGACGCTGGCCGTCACCGCGCGGGCGAAGGCCCTCCGGGCGGCGGGACGCGACGTGATCGGGTTCGGCGCGGGCGAGCCCGACTTCGACACCCCCGACTTCGTCAAGCAGGCGGCATCGGAGTCACTCGCGGCGGGACACACCAAGTACGCACCCACCCCGGGCTCTCCGGATCTCCGAACCGCGATCGCGGATCGGATGCGGACCCACAACGGGATCGACTGCGGCCCCGAGCACGTGGTGGTGACGGTGGGGGCCAAGCACGCCGCCTTCGAGGTCATGCAGTGCCTCGTCGATCCCGGTGACGAGGTGGTCGTCGTGACCCCCGCCTGGCTGAGCTACCGACCGATGATCGAACTGGCGGGTGGCGTGGTCGTCGAATGTCCCGCCACGATCCGGGACGGGTTCAAGATCGAGCCTGCGGCGCTGAAGGCGGCGATGTCCGATCGGACCGTCGCGGTGATCCTGAACAGCCCCTGCAATCCCACCGGCGTCTGCTACACCCCCGACGAACTCGCGGGGCTCGCGCGGGTGATCGCGTCGCACCCCACCGCGACGCTCGTCTCCGACGAGATCTACGAGGATCTGATCTACCCCGAGATGGCGTCGGGCGTCGGGCCCTTCAGTCCCGGTTCGCTGCCGGAACTCCGGGAACGCACGGTCACCCTCAACGGACTGAGCAAGTCGATGGCGATGACCGGTTGGCGGATCGGTTGGGCGGTCGCGCCCGGCGACGACGGGGCGGTCGCGAAGGCGATGACCCGGCTCCAGAGCCAGATGACCAGCGGCATCGCGACGTTCCTGATGCCCGCGGCGTGCGAGGCCATCCGACGGCAGCCGGAGACCAGCGGCCCGATGCGGGTCGTCTTCGCCGAGCGAGCCCGGCTCGTCGCGGATCTGCTCGACGAGATCGAGCGTTTCGACACGGTGCCGCCGAGTGGCGCCTTCTACGCCTTCCCCGACGTCTCCCGGTGTTTCGGGCTCACCTCGCCCGGTGGGCGGACGATCGACTCGGCAGGGTCGTTCGCCGAAGCGCTGCTCGAGGAGAAGGAGGTCGCGGTGGTGCCCGGCGACGACTTCGGTGACGTCGCGCGAACGCACATCCGTCTCAGTTTCGCCTGTGGCGAGGAACAGATCCGGGCCGGCGTCGGTCGAATCCGGGAATGGGTCGACGCGCTCGCGTGATCGGGGGCTCGATCGGGAACCGAGGCAGGCGACCGTGGACCGCTCCGCTCAGGAGCCCTTCCAGTCGACGCCGGTGTCCTTCCATGCCTTCGTCCGCGCCGATGCGAGCACCGCGTCGCAGACTTTCGCGGTCTCGTAGGCGTCCCGAAACGTCGGCGGGCACGGCGTTCCGTCCTCCAGCGTCTTCAGGAAGTCCACGATCTGGTGCACGAAGCTGTGCTCGTATCCGACGCACAGTCCCGGCACCCACCAGTTGCCCATGTAGGGCTGGTCGCCGTCCGAGACGTGGATGTTCCGCCAGCCTCGGACGATGCCCTCGTCGCGGTGATCGAAGTACTCGAGGCGATTCAGGTCGTGCAGGTCCCACCGGATCGACGCGTGTTCGCCGTTGATCTCGAACGTGTAGAGCGCCTTGTGACCCCGGGCGTACCGGGTCGATTCGAACAGGCCCAGCGAGCCATTGGCGAAACCGCAGTGGAAGGAGCACGCATCGTCGATGGTGACCGGTCGGGTGTCGCCGGTCTCCTGGTGGACGCGTTCCCTGATGAACGTCTCGGTACGGGCGGAGACGTCGGCGATGCCGCCGTTCAGCCACATCGCGGTGTCGATGCAGTGCGCGAGCAGATCGCCGGTCACGCCGCTGCCCGCGGCCGCGGCATCGAGGCGCCAGAGGGCGGCGCCGCCCTGTGGAAGGTCCTCCGCGATCGTCCAGTCCTGGAGGAAGTTCGTGCGATAGTGGAAGATCCGTCCGAGCCTGCCCGTATCGACGACCTGCTTCGCCAGCGTCACCGCGGGGATCCGTCGGTAGTTGTAGAAGACGGTGTTCGCGACCCCGGCCCGTTCCACGGCCTCGACCATCGGCAACGACTCCTCGGCGGTGCGGGCGAGCGGCTTCTCGCAGAGGACCATCTTGCCGGCTTCCGCGGCGGCGATCGCGATCTCGGCGTGGGAGTCGTTCGGCGTGCAGATGTCGATCGCGTCGATGTCGTCTCGTTCGACGAGCCGCCGCCAGTCGGACTCGACCGACTGCCAGCCCCACTGGTCTGCGAAGGCCTTCGTCTTCGCGACGTCGCGTCCGCAGGCGGCCTGCAGGACCGGGCGATGGTCCAGTTCGAAGAAGTCGTTGGCCCGCTTGTAGCCGTTGGTGTGGGTGCGGCCCATGAAGCCGTAGCCGACGATGCCGATTCGGAGAGGCGTTTTAGTGTTCATTGGACGTCCGATTCCACGGGGGTTTGCGGGGTCGAGGGGCGTTGGGGGCGGCGGGCGACGTCTTCGAGGATCAGTCCCAGCCGTGGGCGTCGCGAACCTTGATCATGACGTCGAGGATGGTGTTCCAGGTGCGGGGGTCCTCGAGCGTCTCGTTGGGGAACATGCAGCCGTCCCAGCAGATGTGCTCGATTCCCCGTTCGCGGGCGTCCTTCAGCCAGTATCCGGCGCAACGAACGATGTCGAGTCGGCCGTTCGGGGCGTCGGCGGGACAGTGCTTCCCGGTCTTCTCGTGCGAGCCGGATCCGTGCACCTCGCCGTCGTTCTGCGCGACGTGGAAGTCGATCGTCCATGGTCGCAGCGCGTCGGTCATGGTCTCGTACGCGGTCCAGAACGCATCGTCGTCGTGTTCGGGGGCGACCAGTGCATGTTCCGGCGCGTTGTACCCCATCAGGTAGAGGTAGGAGTGGGCGAGGTCCGCCTGGAACCCGACGGTCTCGGGCATGCCGACCGCTTCGAGCAGATCGAGCACGTCCCGCCACGAGTGCATGCCCGCCCAGCAGATCTCGCCTTCCATCGCGAGCCGCTCGCCGTGGTCGGCCGCGATGCGGCCGGCCTCGCGAAAGGTCTCCGCGATCCTCGCGGTGTGGGACCCCGGATCCTCGCGCCATCGTTCGACGCCGAACTCCGCGGAGTCGATGCGGATCAGGCCGCAGGATCGGACGCCGTGCCGCTTCCATGCCGCCCCGACGCGACAGGCCTTCTCGATCGCGGCGAGGAATCTCGCCCGTTGTTCGTCGTCACCCATCGCCGAGTCGCCCACGGTGCCCGGCCAGACCGGGGCGACCAACGAACCGATCGCGAGCCCGTGTCCAGCGACTTCGTCCGCGATTCGCCGCAGTTCGTCCTCGTCCGCATCGGGATCCGTGTGGGGATGGAAGACGAAGCAGTCCACGCCCTCGAACCGCTGGCCGTCCACTTCCGCGGCGGCGGTGAGTTCCAGCATGCGAGACAGGGGGATCGGGGGGTGGTCCGTGCCGTCCTCCTTGCCGACGATGCCCGGCCACATGGCGTTGTGGAGTCGAGGCCTGGTGTGGGACATGGATTTGGTCCTTCGGCTGGGGGTTCGGCGCCGGCGATTCTCGAACCGGCTCAGTCCTGGTGGTGATCGCCGACCTCGGGGAGATCGTCGTGGACGTCGGGCCCGAAGTATCGCAGGATCACGAGGTCCTCGGTCGCCGATTCGTTCTCGAAGCGGAGTCCCGCCCGAGCCGCGATGTCGGTCACGAAGACCTCGTCCTGCGTGAGCTCGTTGAATCGGATCAGTTTCGGGCAGTCCAGCGTCAGGCCGTTCACCCGGCCCGAGCCCTGCACGACGATCAGCGAACTGGCTCCCGGATCCGTGATCGTCACGTTCGCGCCGGGCCGCACGGTCAGCTCCCTGGCGGAGAACCGCTGGCGGCCGGCGACCGTGCCGTAGACGATCCAGCGGTCGGCATGCGCTTCGCTCCGGGAGTGGACGATGGGTTCGAGGTAGTGGTGATCCTTGAAGTTCGGATCGAGGTTCCGTTCCCAGTCGAGCTGGTCGAGTATGAATTCGACGTCGTCGTGACGGTCGGCGGGCATGTCCTTGACGAGCAGCGATCTCGGGACCGCGCGACCTTCGACGAGGTTCTGGTACATCCCGAAGACGTCGCTGCCCCACTGGGGTTCGTAGGTGCAGAGGGATCCCGGAGCGTGCAGGACGCAGGGCGGGATCAGCCAACCGGTCCCGACCTGCAGCTTGTAGGCCTTCGAGCGCTCGAGGATCCGGTTGTCGCCCCGGTGCCAGTCGGCGATGCATCGACGGACATCTTCGCGGGTGGTCCCCGGCTCGAAGCCCATGAAGGTGAACGGAAAGTTGTTGCCGACGTTGTTGTGCTGGGGTGGGAAGTAGTAGGCCTCGGGCTTGCCCTCCCGACCGACCAGGGCCGCCTGTTCGTCGCTCTGGTGCATGTGATGTGGAATCGGGCCCATGTTGTCGAAGAACTTCGAGTACACCGGCCAGCGGGCGTACGCCGACCAGATCGAGTCTCCGACGATGCCCGCGCCGAGTTCCGCGACGACGTCCCGCAGAAGGAAACGCGTTCCTCCGTGCACCACGTACGACAGCCCCTCATCGGGTTCGCGACCGTCGTTGGCGGCCTCGGTGGTCGAGCCGAACCATCGTTCGTCGATGCCGCCCCGCTCCAG
>JAQWJM010000038.1:0-66855 GCA_029248335.1 Phycisphaerales bacterium | reverse complement strand
ATCCGACGCATGGAATCCGCGTCGGATCGAACTCGGCCGCCTCGGACGGCGCTGGTGATCAGGGACGGAGCGTCGAATTCGACCCGTTCGAGCGTGCCTGAATCGGGAAGATCGTTGGCGATCGAGGCGAGGATCGACGACGCGCCGAAGGGGATCGAACACCGCCTCCAGACCCCGAGTCGTCGACCGGCGTCGTCGAATCGGTCGGTGATGTCGGCGAGCTCACGCTCGACCCGAAGGACCTCGTCGGCCCGGGTGACCGCGAGTTCATGGTCCGCCCGCGCGTCACGCAACCTCCAGGCCGCCGCGGACCAGGCTGCAGAGAGGCAGATCGCGGCGAGAAGGCAGATCTGCACCAGCCGGGTGCGCTCGCGGGCATCCGCCACGCGTCGTCGCACCACGGGCGGTCGAAGATCCATGGTTCGGCCCGTCATGCGGCCTCCTTCCCGCGTCGCGTCATCGGTCGAATGGCGAGACCGAAGGCGGCCGCCCATTCCAGCGGCGTCGAATCCTCGGCGGACGATGCCGCTTCGAGCCGCGCTTCGACGAACGACGCGGATTCGACCGGGATCCCGGGAATCGAACTCTCGATCGTCTCCTGAAGGCCGGGCGTCGCCCCCGCTTCTCCGCTGAGATGCAACGCCTGCGGGCGTCCGAGGCGGGTGGTCACGGTGACGTAGCGGACGGCCATCGCGATCTCGTCCGCCAGCGATGCTCCGGCCCGCCGTACGGCGGTCATCACCTCGGCGAGCACTTCGGGGTCGAGGGTTCGATCGCGTCCGTCGAGGCGGGTGCGTCTGGCGGTCGAGGGTTCGATGCCGAGTCCGGCGGCGAGCTCGGCGTCGAACGCCGCCCCCCCCACGTCGCTCCGCTTCGCGAACATCAGGCGATCGCCGCGGGTGACCACGATCCAGGATTCGGTCTCCGAGACGTCCACGACGACCCGGATCTCGTGCTGCTCCTGCTGCCGACGGGATCGAACGGTGAACGCCCTGCCCGCGCCGAAGAACGCGGGCTCGAGCGCGATCGGACAAAGCCCGGCGGTGATCAGCGGCGCGAGCCTTTGCTCGAGTCCGCTGGCCGAGGCCGCGACCACCAGCATTTCGGTTCTTCCCTCCGCGTCGGTCTCGGAAGAGAGCGGCAGCGCGTCGGCCACGACGTCCGAAGCATCGATTTCAAGCAGGCCAGCGGCTTCCCACCGAGCGGCCTCGCGAAGCTCGGCGTCCACCAGCAGGGGCAGGCGAGCCGGCCGAACCGTGATGTCGGCACGCGGCGGTGCCACGACCGCATCACGACCGCGGAATCCACGGAGGGCGGCGCGGAGCCGGCCGGGATCGACATCGCCGTTGGATTCGAAGGGGACGAGGACGGCACGACGAATCTCGTCGCTGGTCGCACCGACCTGGACGAGCCGGAGTCCGCGTTCGCAGAATTCCACGCCGAGGGGCGGCGTGCGGCGGAGTTTGAAGATGGATCGAATCGACATCCGGGCGCCTCCGGGTCGCTGGTGAGGGACCGCTCCCTCCCCACGGTCGACGTCAACGTCGACGGACCCGAATTACTCTTCGATCCGTTCGACCGTGATCTTTCCCGTGAATCCACTCAAACGGAGCAAATAGGCCCCGCTCTCCCCGCGCATTCGGACCTCGCCGGTGCTGGTCAGCGGCATCCCCCCACCCTGGAGCGGACCACCCAGGGCATCGAAGGCCACCCAGTCGTTGCCACCGAAACCGACGTCCGTGATCTCCACCCCGACGAATCGATCGTCCTGATCGAAGTCGACGATGAAACGACCATCGGTCCCGACGGCGGTCCGATCGTCGAGATACTCGGCGTTGTCGGCGTTGAATGCGGCGTCATACGACGACTGACTGGAGGGGGCGATGATCGCGTACCCGTGAAGCCGGCCGTTTTCATCACGCAGGAACTGGAAACGGCGTATCCGCTGCATCGCGAGCGCATCGGTCTGCGCGAAGGTGAGATCCGCGATGACCGATCGCACCGCGGCCTGCACCGAAAAGGTGTCGGCGTTGATGAGTCGTGGCACCAGCAGGGCTCCAGCGAGCCCGAGAATGGCGATCACGATCACGAGTTCGACGAGGGTGTAGGCGCGTCGCTTCATCGTTTCATTGGCTCCGACGCGGTCGAATCACTTGCTTCGCGCTCGGACCGCGTCCGCGAGACGGTCGTAGTCGATCGAGATCTCGTCGGTGTTGACGATCCGGACGCCGACCTTCCCGGAGGTGAGCGTCGCCGACATCGCGGTGAGCTGCTGCTCCACCTTGCCGAGGCGATCGATGATCTCCTTGCGCTGACGCGCCGCCGCGTTTCCGACCCCGGTGACGGCTTCGGCGGGTGGTCCGGTCCGACGCGTCGATCGATACTGTCCCGAGGCCTCCGCGGAACCGACGAGGGGTCCGGCGGTGACGAACAGGGTCCAGGTCAATGCCACGGCGAGCACCGTGTTGACCAGGAGAAGACGTCGAAGGGATCGTTCATGTCGCATGGTGGTTCCTCGAGGAAGATCGTTTCCATCGTGACATCGGCATCTCGCGGACCGATCTGAGACGGACTTGCCTCGCCGCGTAAAACGTCGGGCGTGGCGATCGGCAGGATCGGCGCAATCGCCGCGGCTCCCCGCTCAATCGAGGCAGGGATCGATCGGAACCGGTCGTCCGATAGCCGGGAGGCTCGGATCCACACGGCACAACGCACCCGCGCGTTCCAAAGGGAGGATCCGCACCCTCGCATCCATGAGGAACAATCTCCACGCGTCGAGCGACGCGTTGGGCGACGGAACGTCGATGGGTTGCTCGGGAATTCCAACCAGCAGCCCGGGCACGGTCGACCGATTCCAGAGCACCATGGTCTCGGACCAGATCGGTCCCGGCTCCCGGCCGTCGAATCGACAGACGAGCATCAGATCGTCGGATGCCTCGCCTGCGAACCACGCGACGACGCTCGCATTCGCGGGGACCACGCCCCGCATCCACTGCAGCGTCATCAATCGCTGGGTCTGCTTGAGATCGGGCCGATCGAACGCGAGATCGGTTCCGAACTTCGCCGCGGCCCCCGAGGTCCACGCCGACACGACCGCGGCGAGAATCAGAAGTTCGATCAAGAGACGAACCGGCGGGACCCGTTCGATGACGGATGCCGCGCCGAGCCCGTTCGTCGACGATCGGGATGTTTCCGACCGTGATCCGGACATCACCAGGCCCGGATCACCGAGATGTCGTCCGCATCACCATCGCCGTCGCCGTCCGCGTCGGGGATGGAGGGATCGATCGTGGCGTCGTACTCGAGTTCCAGCTCGGCCATCACCGGGTTCCAGATCCACACGAACCCGGGAGACACGTAGACGGTCCGGGTGAGGAATCCATCCTCGATGAGTTGGTCCATCGCCTCCTCGGCGGTCCCGGACGCGCCGCCGGGGACGCTTCCGTTGTTCCGGACCTGCCAGGCCGCGATCTGACTGCGCACCGTGCCGAGTTGTGATTTCATCGCGGTCGCCCGAGCAGTGCTCTGGGCGCTCGCGAACTGCGGAATGATGATCGCGGCGAGAATTCCGAGGATCACGACCACGATCAGGATCTCGATGAGGGTGAAACCCCTCGATGATCCGGTCGGTGTCGATCGACGTCGTTCGCTCATCCCAATGCTCCTTTTTCGGGACGAAACGCCCCTTCCCCCGGAACATGCTCGAAATTCGTTCCAAGACCATCCGGGCCCCGACGTCCGCCGGCGGATGGATGAAGCGGCACCCCGACCTGTCGGTCGAGGTGCCGCGGTGTTCATCGTCACTCGATCACCAGGCCTCGATGGCGGTCACATCGGCCGCTTCGCTGGACCCGTTGCCGTCGACGTCCGGAACCGGCGCGACGGCGGTATCGAAGGTGAGCGTGAGATCACCGGCAGCCGCGTCGTAGACCGACGTGAATCCGTTCGGCCAGTTCGGGGCGGAACGGATGTAGTTCTCGTCGACGAGTTCGTCCCAGGGGCCGGCACCGGCACCATCGTCGGCGGGCGCCGCACCATTGTTCTGAACCCGATAGAGCTCGATCTGGCTCCGCATGGTCTGGAGCTGGCTGCGGGCGCTCGAAGCACCGGCATCCTGAGCGGCATCCGTGAACTGCGGGATGATGATCGCGGCGAGAATGCCGAGAATCACGACCACGATCAGGATTTCAATGAGGGTGAAGCCACGCTTGACGTTGTTTCGACGCTTGTTCATGTGTCCAGCTCCTTGCGGGAAGATTCGTTTCGATTGCACGCTTCGCGGCACCCCGCCGCCTCACTCACGGAGACACACGTGGTCACCGCCGGAAACACCCGATCGTTCGCACCACGACCGATCGGGCGAAGTTGGCGAGTCGTCCTTCCCTCCAGCGACGACGGCCAACATCGGACGAGTCGTCCGACAAGTGGAACTTCGGTTCATCGAGATCGAAAATCGATTCCGCTGTCGCCGAACCGGGCCAATCCACCTCGGCTCACGCCGGGCGATCCGCGCCAGATCATCCAGTCGGCCCGCTCCGGTCCGGAAACCACCGCGCGCCTCGGTCGCGATCCGATCGGAATGCGACGACCCCGACCGGATCACCGGTCGGGGTCGCTTCTGTTTCGAGTCGGGTGCCGTCGAACGGCGAGGCGATCAGGCCGCCTCGGCGAGCCGAATGCCGATCCGCCAACCCTCGCCACAGGGGTCGCACTTCACGACCTCACCGTGCCGCGCCGGCGTGCCCTGGGCTTCGAAGCCGAGCGACACCGCGGCGCCGGCGGAGAGCGGGGTCGTGGTCCGGCCCTCGAGGGCCTGGTCCGAGATCGCGAGTTCGACCAGCGAGTGCATCTCGCCGAATCGCTCGCCATCGAGCTGGAAGAGGGTGGCCGATCCATCGAGGGGGGTCCCCCCGGAGATCGAGAGGGTCGATGAGATGAATCCGGTTCCGTGAACGGTTTCGTCGTGGGTCGTCATGTCTGTCCTGTCAGATTGTTGATCGATCGCTCTCCAGCGACCGGCTTCTCTCGACGTCTCGCCCCTCGCGAGCCGTCGCCTTAGATATCGGATCGCCCGGACGATCCCTTCAGTTGAAACCCGGTTGTTTCGGCGGGATTTCGACGTTCCCCGGCGGGCACCGATCCCGGCGTCCGCCGGATCGATGCGAGACGTTCCGAACTCGTTTCTGGAGGTAGAATGCGGAACGCCGGATCCGGGTCCGGACAGGAGTCTTCGCATGAGCATCATCCACCCGTTCAAGGCCATCCGGCCGCATCCCCCGCATGCCGCAGAGGTGTCGTGCCCCCCCTACGACGTGATCTCGACGACGGAGGCGAGGGACCTCGCCGATGGACGTCCGAACAGTTATCTCCGTGTGATCCGTCCCGAGATCGACTTCGCCGAGGACGCCGATCCCTACGCCGTGGAGGTCTATGAACGCGGCCGGGCGAATCTCGAGCGACTCCTCGACGCGGATGTCCTCGTCGAGGAGGACGAACCCGGACTCTTCGTGTACCGACTCGTCCGAAACGGTCACCGTCAACTCGGCCTGGTGTGCACCGTCGACGCGTCCGAATATCGAAACGGAACGATTCGACGACACGAGAAGACCCGTCCGGAGAAGGAGGACGACCGGACCCGCCACCTCGATGTCTCGAGCGTGCACGCCGAACCGGTGTTCCTCGCTTTTCGAGACGACGCCCCCGACGCCGAGGAAATCAAGTCTGCGATCGTCTCCGCCACGACCGATCGACCCCTGATGCACTTCGTGTGCGACGACGTCACCCACACCCTCTGGCGGGTCAAGGACACCGCCGCCTTCGGTGCGATGTTCGCCGACGTCCCCGAGCTCTACATCGCCGACGGCCACCATCGGTCCGCGGCCGGCGGCCGCATCGCGGAGGAACGCGGGGCCCGGAACCCCGACCATCAGGGCGACGAGGAGTACAACCGCATCCTCGCGGTGGTGTTCCCGGAATCCGAACTCCAGATCCTTCCCTACAACCGGGTCGTCCGGGATCTCGACGGAATGTCCGAGACCGACTTCCTCGAACGACTCGGCTCGCTGGGCGCGGTGGAGGCGATCGAAGACGGAACCACCCCCGAACCGACCGACGCGGGGTCGGTCTGCATCCGGCTCGCTTCGGGCTGGCATCGACTCACCTTCGACGACGCCACGATCGATCGAGCCGACCCCATCGCCTGCCTCGACGTCGCGCTCCTGCAGGATCGCGTCCTCGGCCCCCTGCTCGCCATCGGTGATCCCCGCATCGACGACCGGATCGGCTTCGTGGGCGGAAGCCGGGGCGTCGCGGAACTGGAACGCCTCGTCGACGCCGGCGAATGGGCCGTCGCCTTCAGCATGCATCCGACCAGCATGGCCGAGCTCCTTCGCGTCGCCGACGCGGGCGAGATCATGCCACCCAAATCCACCTGGTTCGAGCCGAAACTCCGGAGCGGACTCTTCGCCCATCGATTCGAAACCAACCGGGAGCCCGTTCAATGAGCAATGGCACCATGTCCAGGCCCGCGTCGTCCACCGACCCGGCCGACGCGTCCGACGGCGCGACGATCCTGATCGCCGACAAGTTCGACGCGTCCGGCATCGAGACGCTCGAGTCCCTCGGGCATCGCGTCGAATCCCATCCCGACCTGACGCCCGAGACGCTGCCCGCGGCGATCGCCGAGCACGATCCCCAGATCCTCGTCGTCCGCTCCACCAAGGTCCGGGCCGACGCGATCGACGCGGCGGGACAGATGGCCCTCATCGTCCGGGCCGGGGCCGGCACCGACAACATCGACGTCGCGGCCGCGAGCGGCCGAGGCATCTCCGTCGCGAACTGCCCGGGCAAGAACTCGCTCGCGGTCGCCGAACTCGCGTGGGGACTCATCCTCGGATGTGATCGACGCATCCCCGACCAGGTCGCCGACCTTCGTGCCGGCGTGTGGAACAAGAAGGAGTACTCCAAGGCGCCCGGACTCGCGGGAAGGACCCTCGGCATCGTCGGTCTCGGCCGGATCGGCGAGGCGATCGCGGATCGCGGAAACGCCTTCGGCATGCGGGTCTTCGCCTGGAGTCGCTCGATCACCGAGGCGCGAGCCGAATCCGCGGGCTGTCATGCCTGCGAGAACCTGATCAACCTGGCCCGGATGTGCGACGTGGTCTCGGTCAACGTGGCCGCCAACGACGACACCCGCCATCTCATCTCCCCCGAATTCCTCGCCGCGATGAAGCCCGGCGCGATCCTCGTCAACACCAGCCGCGGCTCGGTGATCGACCAGACCGCCCTCGCCGACGCGATCGGGGAGAAGGGGATCCGAGCCGGGCTCGACGTCTTCGCGAACGAGCCCGGGAGCGGCACCGGCGACTTCGAGGACGACATCGTGAAGCTTCCCGGGGTGTACGGCACCCATCACGTGGGCGCTTCCACGGACCAGGCCCAGACCGCGATCGCCACCGAAGCGGTCCGGGTGATCCGGGTTCATCTCGAGACCGGCGACACGCCCAACTGCATCAACATCGCCTCCGGCACCGGCGCGGCGAGCCTCACCATCCGGCACTTCAACCGACCGGGCGTCCTCGCCACGATCTGCGACGTGCTGAGCCGCGGCGGTCTCAACGTCGAGGACATGGAGAACGTCATCTACGTCGGCGGCGAGGCCGCCTGCGCCAGGATCCGCGTCTCCGAACCTCCGACCGACGATCTCGCCGAAGCCCTCCGGGGCGGCGAACACGTGATCAGCGTCGACGTCTCGGCCCACTGATCCTCCAGCCTCTCCCCGTTCCGATTCCGTCCGACGACACACCCCTACGAGCGCCGCGCATGTCGACCACCTCCACCCGAATCTTCAACTTCTCCGCCGGTCCCGCCGTGATGCCCGAACCCGTCCTCGAGCGGATCCGCGAGGACGTCTGGGACATCGACGGCAGCGGCATCGGCGTGCTCGAACACAGCCACCGCGGGCCGGTGATCGATCGCGTCTTCGACGAGGCGATCGACCGCTGCCGCCGGCTCGCCGGCCTCGGCGACGATCACGAGATCCTCTTCCTTCAGGGCGGCGCATCGATGCAGTTCGGGATGATCCCGATGAACTTCCTGCCCGAGGACGCGACCGCCGACTATCCGGACACCGGCACCTGGACCACCAAGGCGATCAAGGAGGCCCGGAAGTTCGGAAACGTGAACGTCGCGTTCGACGGCTCGGCGTGCGGGTACGACCACTGCCCCTCGGCGGACGAGCTGAAGACGACGGCCGATGCGGCGTACTTCCACTACTGCTCGAACAACACGATCTACGGCACCCGGTACGCGACGCCGCCGGTCTCCGACGCGCCCCTGGTCTGCGACGCGAGCAGCGAGATGTTCGGACGCCCGTGGAATCACGCGGACCACGCCCTCGTCTACGCCGGTGCCCAGAAGAACCTCGGCCCTTCGGGCGTCGCGCTCGTGATCATCCGCAAGGACATGCTCGAACGATCCTGTCGCGAGACCATCGATCTCCTCGACTACCGCAAGCAGGCCGCCCAGGGCTCGCGACTCAACACCCCCCCGGTGTTCGGCGTGTACTGCATGGGTCTCGTCTTCGAGTGGATCCTCGAGATGGGCGGCCTCGAAGGCATCGCGACCCACAACACGGCCAAGGCGAAGACGATCTACGACGCGATCGACGGAAGTGGTGGCTTCTATCGGGGTCACGCCGCCGAAGGCAGCCGCTCCGAGATGAACGTGACCTTCCGTCTTCCCGAGGAATCGCTCGAGAAGACGTTCGTCGCCGAGGCGAAGGCCGCGGGCATGGACGGGCTGAAGGGCCATCGTTCCGTCGGTGGGATCCGGGCATCGATCTACAACGCCTTCCCCCCGGCCGGTTGCGACGCCCTCGCGTCGTTCATGTCGGATTTCGCATCGAAGAACGGCTGAATTCCGCCGACCATCAGGATGTGAGTGTCGCGGCGGAACGCATCGCCGCGGCGGCGTAACCGCGGCCGAAGAGCAACCAGTGATTGAGAAGGTGGCTGAGCTTTCCGAGTTCGATGCGGGCCTCCTGCCGCTCGAGCATCGCCGGGCCGCCGATCTCGCCCAGTCGCGTGAGCAGTGATTCCTCGCAGGCGTGCGGGAACCCGCCGAAGAGTCGCATCATCCCGATCTCGAAGAGCGGATCCCCGGTGACCACCGCGGGATCGATGATCACGACGCCACGGTCCGCCGTCATCAACGCGTTTCCACTCCAGAGATCACCGTGTATGAGTCCGGGTCTGATGTTCGCCGGAAGGAGATCGGGGATCGCGTCGGCGAGGCGATCGAGGCCGGACTTCTCCTGCGCTTCGAGCAGTCGGCCCGCCTGCAGTCGCCGGATCATCGGTTCGATCCGGCGTTTCACCACGAACTCGCACCAATCCGCCTCCGAACGATTGTCCTGGAACGTTCCACCGAGGTGATTGTCGTGTTCGAGTCCGAAGCGTCCGGAGCTCGAGGGCGGTTCGGCCAGATGAAGGTCGGCGAGATCGCGACCGAAGTCGATCCACGCCCCATCGTCCTCCGCCGGGCCCCGGGCCACGACCAGATGTTCGAGGATCAGTATCCCGGTTCCGGCATGTACGCCGCAGCCCAGAATCCCGGGAACCGCCACGGTGTTCGTCGCCGCGATGAGCGAGAGCCCCGCCGCCTCCTCGTGGATCCTGGTGAAACCGCCGGGCGGCGAGCGATCGAGGTTCGATGCGTTCCGGACCGCGGGGCTCGTCTTCACGACGACGAGACGTTCGCCGTCGAGTTCGACGACCCGGACGCAAGCCCCGGAATCCCCCGACATCGAACGCCTGACCACGGGACTGCCGGAAATCCCGACGGCTTCGAGCTGGCTCGTGATCTCCATCAGGCCGTCGGCCCCGCGGCCTGCAATTCGTCGACCAGACGCTGGCACGCCTCCTCGATCAGGTCGTACATGTGGACGAAGCCGTCCTCGCCGCCGTAGTAGGGATCGGGGACTTCCACGTGCTCGGGATCGGGATGCCAGTCGAGCAGCAGCCGGACCTTCGCCTCGGGTGCACCGCGTTCCAGGAGAATGGAGGCGTTGTCGCGGTCCATGCAGACCAGCAGTTCGAACGCATCCCAGTCGCCGTCGTGAACCTGTCGTGCCCTCGTCGAAAGATCGTGACCACGACGAGCGCCTTCCGAACGTGACCGATGATCCGCGGGTTCGCCCGCGTGCCACCCCCCCGTCCCCGCGCTGTCGACGTGGAAAGCGGCCGCGATTCCCCGGTCCTCGAGCAGGCGGAGGAACACCGCCTCCGCGGCCGGAGAGCGGCAGATGTTTCCCATGCAGATGAAGAGGACGCGGGTCTTCGGGTCGGGCATGCCCCGATTCTCGGCCGAACTCGCCTGTTCGACAAGGGTGCGGACGATTCATCGCCGAAACATGGTCAGGTCCGGTGCGCCGACGCGTATACTCCGGTGTCGCCTTTCGGCGAAGCTCTTTGACAACTGGGGCCGACTGGTATCGACCGGACGATGATCGTTTGTCGTTGCGCGTCGTGGAGCATCCATGCCACGTAAAAAGGATGCAAACTTTTATCTGCCAACACGCAGTACGCTCTCGCGGCCTGATCGCCGTGACGGAATCCCATCTGACGCCCGATGGGGTGGGATTCCGCAAATCATCGGGCTGGGTCTGAAGGGCTGGCATGCCTTGGAGGATCGAGACATTCGCATGCCTTGTTCACGGCTTGGGTCGTCATCCCTCCGGGTCGTGAACGAGATCAAGGGACGACTACACGCGTAGACGCGGCCTTCGGCACGTTTCGGGACGGGGGTTCGAATCCCCCCGGCTCCACTTGTTCGACGGAAGGCTCGTTCCACGAGACCGCCCCCGTTCGAACCGACACGAAGAGGCCCGCCGGCATCCGCCGGTGGGCCTCTTCGCGTTCGCGTCCGCGTTCAGCGCCCCGACCCACCCACGACCTGCTCCGGATCACGCAGCCCGAATCGACCCGCCGTGCCGCTTCAGGACGACGGATCCCGGACGCAGACATCCGCATCTGTATGATCGATTCGATCCGACGCCTCCCAGATCGTGACGTGACGCTCGTCCTCCAGCCCGTGATCGCCCGCCCAGAACCGGAGCCGAACGATGAACCTCGACGAATTCACGCAGGGCGAGATTCCAAAGGACGCGCTCGCCGAACTCCAGAGTCACTTCGACGAAGCGGACGTCCGATTCGAAACGCCTCGGATCCTCGAGCATGGACTCGGATGCGACATCCTGGTCGACGTCGAGTGGTACGAACACGACTCGGACCGCCCGGGCCACGAGGTCCGGCACACGGTGGTCTTCCTTCACCGGCCCGCGACGAAGCTTCCCGAATTCGAGATTCGACCTCGCACGGGCATCCCGGAAAAGGCTCTGGGGCTGCTGGCATCGATGCTCGGCATGCCTTCGCTCGAACTGGAGGACGAACCCGAGTTCTCCGATCGGTACTCCGTGATGACCACGAATGCCGACTCGGTCCGAGTGCTTCTCGGCCGTGAATCCATCGATTCGATCCTCGGCGTCGACGATCTCTTCTTCAAGTTCAGCGGTCGTGGCGTGCTCGTCTCGCGGCTCAGCGTGGACGGTTCCTCGGGTCGCCGAAGTTCGACGGGCGTCACGGGGACCGGCAGGATGAGCGGAGGAAGACGTCGCGATCACGGCCTCGACGATGCCGCGTCCCGCTCGCTGCTCGAAGACGCCCTGGTCGCGGCGGGCCCGATCGTCGACGACCCCGAAGTCGGACGACGCGCCGCCGACGCCGTCGAGGGGACCTATGCCGAAGAGGCGATTCGAAACATCACCGAGAAAGGCGGTTTCGTCGGACGCCAGATGGCGAAGATGCTCATCACCGGTGACATGCTCGACGAACTCCGGACGGCATCGACCCCGCGGAGGGACATTCCCCGTCAGGTCGCTCGCAAGGCCTGGGGCGGCACCACCATGCCACTCGTGATCGCGCCGGTGTTCGGCTTCTGCTTCGCCGGGATGGGTATCTTCATGGTCATCGGCGGCCAGACGGAAGGCCTCATCTTCGCGGGAGTGGGACTTCTCGCCCTCCTGGTCTCGACGTTCATCCTGCGACATCGGATGATCCGGAAGAGCCTGATCACGAACGGAATCGCGATCGACGGCCGGATCACCGGGGTGGAACGAACCGACACCACCGTCAACGAGGATCCGATCAGCAAGGTCACCATCGAGACCCGTGACGGCGGCGAACCGGTCGTGGTGAAGATGGGATCCCAGCCGGCCACGCAGGCTCGCCGAATGATGGAGTCGAATCCCGATACCTGGATCCTCCGCGATCCCCGAAAACCGGCCCGCGGGCTGTGGCTGCAGGGCTGGGCGATCGAGCTCGGCCTCGATTGACGCCCTGCAGACGCGATGGGCGTGATATCGAGGGGAATCCCGCGTTTCGTCGCCCGATTTCCATCCCGGCCGCGTATTGAACGGTGAGGCCCCATCCGCGGGGATCACGACCCCCCCTGTTTCGATCGACCCATGACGAACCGAACCCACCACGCTCGCGCGGACCAGAGCCTGACCGACTGGTCGATGGTCCTCGACGCGGGCCGGATCGACTCGCCGTCTCGCGCGATCTCGCTCGATCGACTGGTGCGTCGCTACTGGCCGCCGCTGTTCGCCTACGTGCGCGCGACCGGCTGCACGCCCCAGGAGGCGACCGACGTGGTGCAGGGATTCATCGCCGACGTGATCCTCGAACGAAATCTTCCGGGCAGCGCCGACCGTGACCGCGGCCGATTCCGCGGCCTGCTGTTCCGCTCCATCGGGAACTACCTGAAGGACCGGCACCGACGCGAAGCATCGCTCAAACGACGCCCCTCCGGTGGACGCGTCGCATCGCTCGATGCCACGGACCCGGGGGCGATGGCCGCCGCGGACCAGGACACGCCGGAGCGGTCGTTCACCCGGCACTGGGTCGCGACGATGCTCCGTCGGGCGGTCGATGCGGTGCGATCTTCATTTCTGGAATCCGACCGGGAGACCGAGTGGCTCATCCTCGAAGCGAGGCTGGTTCGACCGATGCTCGACGGCTCCGGGCCCACGCCCTATGCCGCCCTCGTCGAATCCCTCGGCCTTCGCGACGTCCCCCAGGCCGCGGCCTACCTCGTGAACGGGAAGCGGGCCCTCGGCCGGGCCGTGCTCAAGGAGATCGGCGAGACCGTGCAGTCCCCGGACCAGGTGGATGCGGAGGCCCGCGATCTGCTCCGCCTTCTTTCGGAGACCAACGCATGACCGACCCGTTGACCGACTCCCTGCGCTGGGCGATCGCGATCGGCGCCGAACCCGAACGCAGCACGGCCGACTGGCTGGCGATCGAACTCGCCCCCGGAACCCCGGACGCCGTCGCCGCGATCTGCGATCCCGGCCCGGACGCCGAAGCGGACCTCGAACGCCTCCGGCTCCTGAAACGAGGCTTCAAGACCCTGCGACTGGGCGGGGAGGACTCCGTCGATCGCCGTCTGGCGGCCCGGTACTACGCGGCCACCCTCGCCGCGGGCCTGGTCAGGCACGGCGTGTGGATCTCGCGACAACGGACCGACCGGATCGTCGAGGCGCTTCAAGGTCTCGCCGAGGATGAATCGATGGACGGCCGACTTCGCGCCGTCGCCTCGACCGCGATCACGATCGCCTCGGAGCGGGCGATCGAAGGCGATGCGACCGACGAGCCTTCGGACTGAACGCTTCAGCCGTCTTCATCGACGGCGGACGCATCGCCGTCCGCGAGGACCTCGCGGACGGAGGTCGCCCCGTCGTCGGATTCGTCGAACTCGACCTTCGACTGTCCCAGCAGGGTGCCCGTCGCGAAGGCGATGTCCACGAGTGCGATCTGATACGCCGCCAGGGACTGAACCTCCCGGCTCTGGGCGTCGGCGAGCCGACTCTGCGCATCGAGCACGTCGGTCGACGTCCGGATCCCGACCTCGAACTGACGTTCCTCGCCGACCGCGGTTCGAGCCGCGAGCACCGTTTCCAGACGGGCCGCCAGAATCGACTGCCACGCCTCCCGCAGCCGGTCGAGGGCGTCGAAGACCTCCGACTCGATCGCCTGACTTCGCGCCTCGCGGGTCGCGAGTCGCTGGACCCGCTGCAGGATCGCCGCGGAGAGTCGATTCTCACGCTGGGCGTTTCCGATCGGGATCTCGCCGTTCACGCCGATCCGATGACTGTCCGAATCCCCGAGCGCGCCGTACGCGGCGTCGAAGGTCTTGTCGTCGCCCTGGATCGAATACTGGTAGTCGAAGGCGAACACCGGGAGCGCCTCGTTCCGACGGATGTCGATGGTCGTCGCGTCGACCGCGAGCTGGATCTCCACTTCGAGCATCTCCATCCGATTGGCGATCGCCTCCGCCGCGAGTTCCCCGCCGTCGAGTTCGATGCGAAGCGGATTCGGCCGGGTCTCCGGAATGATCGCCGTCTCGGAACCGATCGGAAGATCCGTGAGATTCATCAGTCGCTTGAGGGCTCGCTGACGCTGCCGAAGCGACGCGTCGGCGCGGATGATCGATTCGAGGGTGCTTCCCACGCCGCTTCGTGCGCGGATCACGTCGATCTCGGGAGCGTCGCCCGCATCCAGTCGTCGCTGGGCCCGCTCCAACTGGCTGGTGGCCTGTTCGTACTGGCTCTTCCTCACCTCGAGCTCGCGCCATGCCTGATAGAGACGCCAGTAGGCCTTGTCGGCATCGGCGAGGATCCGGATCGTCGCCAACTTGAGGCGGGCGTCGGCCAGATCACGATTCCATTTCGCGATCCGGATCGAAGCGGTGTTCACCGTCCCCGCACCACGAAGCAAGGGCTGCGAGATCGAGAACCGGAGATTGGATTCCCAGGGCGCCAACTGTGATCCGGGAAAATTCGACCCGAGGTCGCTCTGCGTCGCGAGGGTGTCCACCGTGAGGGTGCCGCCGCTGGCGAGCGGAAGTCGGATCCCGGCGAGGAACTCGTCGCTGCTGGTCGGTTCGCCCTGCTCGAGGTTGGTGATCACACCCTGATCGTTCCGGGTGTAGCCCGCGAAGAGCGTCGACTCGAACTTGGCCTCCTCGGCGCCCAGATTCGCCCGCGCGATCCCGGGAGAGACCAGTTCGGTGCGAAGTTCGAGATTGCCCTCGATCACGGCCCGACGGACCTCGGCGATCCCGATCGTCCGGGATTCCTCCGGCGTGGTCACCGGAAGTCGATTCGCCAACGCCGCCTCCATCGCTTCGTCGGGACCCTCGAGCGGCTCCGTGCTGCGGGTGGCGAGATCCACCGCCGAGATGGTGCCGACCTGCTCGGGGGCGGGACGCCAGTACGGCGTCTTCGGCTTGAAGATCCCGTCACAACCGGCGGCGAACGAAAGGCCGATCAGGGCGGCGAGCACGATCGAACGTTTCGATGGGCGACCGAGGACGATGTGGAACGGAGTGTGGTTCATTCGTGTCGCAACGCCTCGATGGGATCGAGCCGCGATGCCTTGATGGCGGGGAACATCCCGAAGACCACCCCGACCGCGGCGCTGAAACTGAAACTCATGATGATCGCCCACATCGGAACGTGAGCCTCCTCGAGCCCCGCGTCGGGAATCAAGGTGAGTCCGAACGCCATCGTCTCCCCCGCCGCGACGCCCAGCGCCCCGCCGACCAGGCAGAGCACCACGGCTTCGAGCAGGAACTGCAGCAGGACCGCCGACGGCGTCGCGCCCACCGCCTTGCGAAGCCCGATCTCCCGGGTTCGCTCGCTGACGGACACCAGCATGATGTTCATGATGCCGATGCCGCCGACGAGGAGACTCACCCCGACGATTCCGCCCGCGATCGCGGTGATGCCGGCCGCGAGGGCCCGGAACTGGTCGATGAACTGGTCGATCGCGGCGACCTGGAAGGTGTCGGGATCGTCGGGACCGAGGCCACGCATCTTCCGCAGCACGAACCTGACCTCGCTGATCGCTTCGTCCGCCACGTCCGGTGATTCGATCATGGCGGAGATTCGAAAGAAGAACTCGTCGTTCTGAAGCCGGGCGGCGATCGCGAAGGGCACGAAGACCTCGGCCCTCGACGTGCTCATGCCGAGCATCGTGGACTGGATGGTCTCGACGACGCCGACCACCAGATACCGCCTCCCCCCGAGCAGGACGTGCGAACCGACGGGATCCCGTCGCAGCTGGAGTTCTTCGATGGCGGCATCGTTGAGCAGGCACACCTGCCGTGCGTTCGACTCGTCGATCGAGTTGAAGGGTCTCCCCAGGGTCACCGCCCGATTCTCGGTCTCGTGCCACGCGGGACGGATCCCCGTGACGTTCAGTCCCTCGATCAGACGATCGCCGTACTGGGCACTGAGACCGAGTGACGTCACCGGCGTGAGGCTGCGGATGGACGGGCAGTTGGCCTCGATCGCGTCGACCTCCTCGACCTTGAGTCGGACGTCCTTCCATGGGTAGGCGTTCTTCGGAGCATCGTCCGGTCGATCCGGGAAGATGAACAACCGATTCGCCCCGAACGACTCGAATTCCGAAAGCACCTTGGTCTTCAGCCCGGACAGGGCGGCGATCACCGCGGTGACGCTCGCCACGCCCACGATGATCCCGAGCGCCGTCAACAGGCTTCGGCCGAGGTTCGCTCGGATCTGCGAGAACGCGAGGACGATCGCCTGGAGCCAGAAGACCGGATTCAGCATGCGCCCTCCGTTCTCGACCCGGTCGAGAGCAGTCGGCCCGCGGGGTCCTCCTCGATCGGCAGGTCGCTCGCGATCCGTCCGTCGTGGAGGCGGATCACCCGCCGGCAGTGCGCGGCCACCTCGTCCTCGTGGGTGACGATGATCACCGTCTGTCCCTCGTCATGGAGACGCCCGAACAGGGCGAGGATGTCCGCCGTGGTCGTCGAGTCGAGGTTGCCGGTCGGTTCGTCGGCGAGCAGGATCGCCGGTCGATTGAGCAGGGCTCGGGCGATCGCGACCCGCTGCTTCTGACCGCCCGACAACTGGTTCGGACGGTGATGGACGCGGTCGGCCAGTCCGACTCGCTCCAGCGCCGAGAGCGCCCGGCCCCGGCGATCCCGACGACGATCGCCTCGGGCGTACACCGATGGAAGTTCGACGTTCCGCAGGGCCGTCGCCCGGGGCAGAAGCTCGAAGGCCTGGAACACGAATCCGATCCGCTCGTTGCGGACCATCGCGAGTTCGGTGGCGGACATCCGATCGGTCCGCCGGTCGTCGAGTCGATACTCCCCCTCCGATGGACGATCGAGACACCCGAGCACGTTCATGAGCGTGCTCTTGCCCGAACCGGACGATCCCATGATCGCGACGAACTCGTTGTCGCCGATGTCGAGATCGACTTCGCGGAGCGCGTGAATCGTCTCGACGCCGATGCGGTAGGTCTTCGAGATGCCACGGAGGGTGATGAGCATGATCGAGATCGGAGCCCCGTCAGAAGGAGACCTTGATGCTGCCGTCACCGGCCTTCGATCCGGCGTCCTTCGTTCCGGAGTCGTCGCCGTCGTCGGTGGCGCGGAGGCCGGAATCGACCTTGACCGCATCGCCGTCTTCGAGGTCTTCGATCGCCTTGTAGGGACCGATGACCACGCTCGCACCGGGCTCGATCCCCTCGGAGATGATCGTTTCCGCGAGGCTGCTCGGGCCGATCCGGACCGGCGTGCATCGGGCCTTGCCGTCCTCCACGACGAAGACGACCGGGACGGTGCGTCGATCGGAATCGACGAGATCGACGTTCCTCACGTCGGACGGCAGTTCGTCGACCTTCATGTCGACGACCGCCTGACTCGGCACCACCAGACCTTCGTGCCGCGCGATTTCGATGTCGACGTTCGCCGCGAGACCGGAATAGATGCGACGCCCGGCGAGCTCCAGTTGCACCTCGGTCTTGAAGTATCCACTGCCGTCGCGGTCCAGCGATCGCTGCAGCGCGATCCGCTCCACCGTCCCGTCGAAGACCTCGTCGGGGTAGGCGTTGATCCTGATCTCGGCGGGCTGGGTGTTCTCGACCTTCGCGATGTCGCTTTCCGCCACCTTGGCGTCGAGTCGCATCCGCGAGAGATCGGCGATGGTCATGATGATGGTGCCGGCGTTGTTCATGGTGCCCACGACCACGAGCTCGCCGACCTCCGCGTTCAGGATGGTGATCACCCCGTCGATCGGCGACTTCATGATCGTCTTGCCGAGGCGATCTCGAGCCTGGTCGATGTCCGCTTCCGCGGCCTGGAGCGAACTTTCGATCACGGAGATCGCCAGCTTGCCGGCCTCGACCTGAGCCGCGAGCTCGGCCACCCGGTTGCGGGCATCGTCGAGGCTCTGACGGCTGACGTCACCCGTGGCGAAGAGCTGCTCCTGGCGCTCGAGCACCGTACGGGCGTTGGCGAGCGACGCCATCGGGCCGGCGATCCTCGATTGCTCGCTCTGGAGACGAAACTGCTCCGCGTCGCGGCGGGCCCGAGCGCTTTCCAGCCGGGCCTCGAAATCCGCGGCATCCAGTCGAATGATCAGCTCACCCGCTTGAACCGATTCCCCCTCGCGAAACGGCAGTTCGAGAATCCGCGCCGAAACCTCCGCCGAGACGTCGACCTTGACGTTGGGTTCGATCTCACCGGGCGCGGCGACCCGTTCGACCAGGGTCCGTCGAACCACGGACTCGACCCGGACCGATTCGCCGCGATCACCGGAATCGGAACCGAAGGAGAAGCCGGACGAGAAATCCGGTCCGAAGGCGACGAGGCCGCCCACGATTCCGAGCACGATCACGATGGAAACCACTAGGAAGATCCGCACGCGAGCTCCTTCGAGGTCTTCACCGCCGCCGCCGTCCGCAGACCTGGACGCCACCGTTGCAAGACCCGCCGATACTGGTCAGCCACCCCGCCCGACACCCCGCGTGCGGTCGGTTTTCTGAGCGTCCGAGCCGTTGTGACGTGGCGCGGACGTTTCTTGGGATCGAGGCGGGGCCCGTTTCAGCACCACCCGGAATCACCACCAACAGGATA
Source organism: Phycisphaerales bacterium (assembly GCA_029248335.1). Taxonomy (GTDB): domain Bacteria; phylum Planctomycetota; class Phycisphaerae; order Phycisphaerales; family SM1A02; genus UBA12014. The sequence continues at coordinate 47,841 of JAQWJM010000038.1, read as the reverse complement.
CCGGGCTGCAACCATCCGGATGCGTGGTCGGCCTCACCGGCTCCAAGGCCGAAACGACCGAGACGCCATCGAGGGCGAGGCCGGAAACGAACACCCCCCGGCTCGAAGAGCCGGGGGGCGTTGCGATCTAGGAGTTCCGATCAGGGATCGGAGGATCGATCAGGGGCAGGCACCCCAGACCGAGAGCACGAGGCCGACGTCGGCACCGTTCACTTCACCGTCACCGTTGAGGTCCTCGGGGCAGCCGCCACAAGTTCCCCAGGCCGCGAGGATGAAGCCGAAGTCAGCACCGTCGACCATGCCGTCGCCGTTGAAGTCTCCGGGGCAGTCGGGCTGGCCGCCACCCGCGGTTCCGTCGACGAAGACGAACCACTCGAGGTCGAAACCGATGTCACCGACCGCGGTGAACTCGGCGATGCCACACGAGTCGGAACGAAGGTAGGTCGTGCCGCTCGTGATGTCGGCCGCGGTGCCGCCGCCGAAGGTCGCGAAGCCGTCGGTCGAGCCCGCGTAGGCGATCTCGATGACCAGTGCCGAACCATCGGAGAGATCGACGTTCACGCCGTCCGCGAAGGACACGACGCTGTACTCGTTACCCGCGGTGGTGTAGAAGCCCCACGGTGCCGTACCGAGGAGCTCGAGATCTGCAAGCGGAGCGGGTGTGCCGTTCGCGGACTTGTAGATGTTCATGTCACCTGCGATGTAGGAACCGGGATTGTCCATGCCGAAGCGGACACAGTCGATGGTGAACTGATCGTTCCCCATCTCAGCGGCCGTATAGACGCGGCAATACGCGTTCTCGGTGGTGATGCCGCCGGCAGCACAGGCGACGCCGCCTGCGGTCATGGCGTCGGTGGCGTTCTGCGTGAACGTATCGGGACCCGGCGTATCACAGGTGTACGGCGGGATCGGCGGCTCGGGCGGCTCGGCGGGGGCCCAGTCGACGGTGAGTCCACCACTGCCTTCGGAAAGATTCCAGCCCGAGACGCTGATGAGGTACTGCCGGCCGCCTTCGACGTTCGCCGTGAGGAACGACTGGAAGTCGGGGCAACCGCCACCGTCATCGTTGCAGGCCACTTCGACGTTCGGAAGCGTCGACGGATCGAAGACCGAACCGATCTCACCGGCATCCCACAGCGTGAGGGCGGTGTCGTAGTCGGCATCGTTGCAGGTGGTCGCGTTCAGGGTGTTCGTGTCCGTTCCGTCGATTTCCACCATGAACCAGACGTTCGCCGCACCACCCGCGGCACAGGTGATGATCGGACCATCGTAGTTCGCACCGACGGTGGAGTAGGCGGCCCGCTCACCGTTGCCGATCATGGTCGGGGAGGTCGCACAGTCGTTGCCGTAGGCCGGGTTGTCACAGCTGTAGAAGTAGATGTTGCAGAGGGCGATCGCGTTGTCGACGCACGTCGAGTCCCACGAAACCTCGCAGCAGAACGGATCACCACCGGCGGCGGGATCACAGGTCAGGGCACAGCAGGTGACGTCGTCACAGCCGGGCTCCGGATGCGGCTCGGCGCAGGAACCGGTCGCGTCGACGCAACCCTCGGGGATGCCACTGCCGAGCGTGAAGAACGCATCCGCGGTGACGACCGAACCGCCGTTCATGCCGGTGCCGTCTTCCCAGGCCTGATACACGGCGACGCTGACGTCACCCGATGCATCGACCGAGAACGTGAACGGATCGAAGACCGTCTCGCCTGCGGCGGACGAACCGTCGGTGGGATACGTGGCACAGGTGTCTTCCAGGTCCGCACCGGTCTGGTCGCCGACCGGGACACCCACGTTGAAGAAGGCGGTCTCGGTGCCGTCGGACATGCTCATCGCGAACGTGCATTCGCTCGCCCAGCAGGAATAGGTGGAGCCCGTGTTCCAGCAGACGTCGATGACGACGTTCGACCAGCCGAAGGTCGTGAAGTAGGCCCCGGCGTCCGCCATCACGGTCGAGCCGTTGTAATTGGGACTGGCCGCGTCAATGCCACCATTCTCGATCGAATAGTAGGGCGCGTCGGAGAACCCGACTTCGTACGTTCCACCGCCACCCGCGAGGGCGGTGGCCGACAGACCGGCCGCGGAGATCGCGGCGGTTGCCTTGATGAAAGTGATCTGCATCTTGAATTGCCTCCTGATTGCCGAATTCCGAAGAGAACGGACACACGTCTCGCTCTTCGACGGATGCACATATTTACAAAGAACACCCGAAGTTTATCGCACGATCGAAAAATGCCACCTGAAAAACGAGTTGAACGTCGAGATTGTGGTCCGTTAACCGCAACCGTTCAAATCGGCCGTGAACTATCGGCGAAGTTCGATGGATCGCCTGGGACTCACGGATGCCCGGACCATGAAGAACCCCCCGGTCCGCGAAGCGGACCGGGGGGCGTTCGAATCGTTCGAATCATCCATCCAGCGGATGGTGGTTCGCAGTCGGTCGGTGACCGATCAGGGGCAGGCACCCCAGACCGAGAGCACGAGGCCGACGTCGGCACCGTTCACTTCACCGTCGCCGTTGAGGTCCTCGGGGCAGCCGCCGCAAGTTCCCCAGGCCGCGAGGATGAAGCCGAAGTCGGCACCATCGACCTGACCGTCGCCGTTGAAGTCTCCGGGGCAGTCGGGCTGACCACCACCGGCGGTACCGTCGGTGTAGAGGAGCCACTCAAGGTCGAAACCGATCGAGCCGACCGTGATGTACTCCGCGATGCCGCAGGAACCGGATCGGAGGTACGTGGTGCCGCTCGAGACGTCGACCGCGGTGCCGCCAGCGAAGCTGACGAAGCCGTCGAGGGCCTGCGGAATCGCAACCTCGATGACGAGGGCCGAACCGTCGGACAGGTCGACGTTCACGCCGTCGGCGAACGAAACGGTGCTGTAGACGAGGCCGTCCGTCGTGGGGAGCCCGAAGGGGTTGGTCGCGAGCAGCTCGAGGTCGGCGTAGACGTCGACGGTGCCGTTCGGGGCCTTCAGGATGTTGATCGCCGACGGGAGGTACGAACCGGGGTTCGACATGCCGAAGCGGACGCAGTCGATCGTGAACTGATCGTTGCCCATGTCCTCGGCGGTGTAGATCCGGCAGTAGTTGTTCTCCGTGGTGATACCACCACCGGCACAGGCGACGCCACCAACGCTGAGAACGTCAGTGAGGTTCTGCGTGAAGGTGTCGGGACCGGGGGTGTCGCAGGTCTGGGGCGGGATCGGCGGCTCGGGCGCGTCGATCGACACGACGAGGTCACCCTGGCCGGTGGCCTGGACGAATCCGCCGAGGCGGACGAGGTACTGACGGCCCGCGTCCACGGCGACGAGCGCCTCGGAGGTGAAGAACGTCGGGTCGTCACAGTCTTCGTTGCAGATCAGGAACGACGTCGGAAGCGTGGACGGATCGAAGGTCGAGCCGATCTCACCCGCGTCGTAGATCGCGATCTTGGTGTCGAAGTCCGCGGTGTTGCAGCAGGTCGCGGTCATGATGCCGCCGTTGGCCGACTCGACCATGTACCAGAGGTCCGACCAGATCGGATAATCCTCGTCAGCCGAGCCGCAGTCGATCTCGGGCGGGCCGTCGGTGTTCGCACCAATGGTGTTGAACGCGACGGGGCTGTCGAGGTCGAGCATCATCGGCGAGGTCGCACAGTCGTTGGAGTACTGCGGGTTCTCACAGGTGTAGATGTAGATGCCGCAGAGCGCGATCGCGTTGTCGACACAGGTCGAGTCCCACGAGACTTCGCAGCAGAACGGATCGCCACCGGCGGCCGCGTCACAGACGACGGCACAGCAGGTCAGATCGTCGCAACCGGGCTCGGGGTGGACCTCGGAGCAGGAACCGGTCGCACCGTCGCAACCGGCGGGGACTTCGCCCGAGAGGGTGAAGAAGCAGTCGGCCGTGACGACCGAACCGCCGGCCATGCCGGTGCCGTCGTCCCAGGCCTGGTAGACCGCGACTTCGACGTTGCCGGAGGCATCGACCTGGAAGGCGAAGGGATCGAACAGGGTTTCACCCGCGGCGGCCGAGCCGTCGGTCGGGTAGGTCGCACAAGCGCCTTCGATGTCGGAACCGAGGTTGTCGGCGACGGGAGTGCCGACGTTGAAGAACCCGGTGTCGATGCCGTCGGTCATGCTCATGGCGAACGTGGATTCGCTCGCCCAGCAGGAATAGGCGGAGCCCGTGTTCCAGCAGACGCTGAGCACGACGTTCGACCAGCCGAACGAACCCATGTAACGGCCTGCGTCGGCGGCGACGCCCTGACCGTTGTAGTTCGGGCTGGCGGGATCGATACCGCCGGAGGCGATGTTGTAATACGCGGCGTCGGAGAACCCGACGTTAAAGGTGTCGCCACCGCCGGCAAGGGCGAATGAAGACACGGTCGCCGCGGAGACCGCGGCCGTGGCCTTGATGAACTTGCTATGCATCCGAGATTCCTCCTAGATCGGATCTGGTGTCGAGATTGAGAACTTCAAACTCGATTATGAATGGCGGGTCTGCAAATAGATTCCGCCAAAAGAAGACTACCGGCGAATCCAGGAAGGTCAATCGGCTTCTGCCACTCTGACGCAGCATCAAAGGAAAACGACCGTTTCGAGATTCGGCGTGACCCGATAACCTTGCCCTGGTTGGAAATTTCCGTTATCGGGCGTCACCGGGCGTATTCCGCCAATCGACGACAAGCTTGCCGAACTGCCGTCCGGCCTCGAGCGAGGCATAGGCGTCGGCCGCCGTCTCAGGCGTGTGGATCGCATCGATGACCGGCTCGAGCCGTCCGTCGACCAGCAGACCGACGACCTGGCGGAACTCATGCATGTCACCCATCGTCGAGCCCCGGATCGAGAGCTGGTTCCAGAAGATGCGAGCCAGGTCCGTCGTCGCCGCGGGCCCGCTCGTGCAACCACAGGTCACGAAACGGCCGCCTCGAGCCAGCGATTTGATGCAGGCGAGGTGCACCGCCGCGCCGACCGAGTCGATGCAGACGTCGATGCCACGCCCATTCGTCGCCTTGCGAACCGACCGCGACCAGTCCTCCCCCTCGTCGAGCACCGTCGCGGATGCACCGAGTTCGCGAGCGCGCTCGAGCTTCGCCTCGCTCCGGCTCGTGACCACCGTGCTGCAGCCGAGGTGCGTTGCGATTCCCAACGCCGCGAGCGCGACCCCCCCACCGATACCGGGAATCAGCACCCAGTCCCCCGGCCTCGCCGAGGCCCGCGTCGTCAGCATTCGCCACGCGGTCAGATGGGTCAGGCCGAAGGCCGCGGCCCGAACCGGATCCGTCTCCCCGATGTCCACGACGTTCGTCGCGGGAACGAGGAAGTGCTCGGCCATCGCCCCGGGCACATGCTCGCCCACCAGTTGGAAGTTCTCCCCCGCGTCGCGGCCGCCCGGTGAAGCCGGGGTTCCGACGTCCCGAGCGGCGTTCATCATGACTCGACGCCCGATCCAGGCCTCATCGACCTCCGGCCCGACGGCGTCGACCAGTCCGACGCCGTCCGAACCCGTGACCCGCGGCCACGGCCGGTCGACCCCGGGGATCCCCATGCCGATCCAGAGGTCCAGATGGTTGAGTGCCGACGCCTCGGTCCGGACCCGGAGTTCGCCCGCGGTCGGCTCCGGCATCGGAAGATCCACGAGTTCCACGTTGGGCGCGACGGGCGCGCCCCCGGTCATGACGGCGACTGCTTTCATGGGGTGGATCCTACCTCCGGTCCGACCGGGACCCCGGTGCTCCGCCGCATCGGCGGTCGCGTCCGACCGACTATCCTCTACCGAAGGCGTCACGGGACCGACCACGCCATCGACGCCGTGAGCCGCCCCGAAACAGAGACTCCACCGGAGCAGACCGTTGAATTCGATGCACCCGATCCTCTCGTCACTCGCGCTCGCATCCATCGTCCTCGGCGGTTGCGAGGATCCCGCGACGCCTCCGCCCGGGCCCGCCGAACAGGCGACGAACGAACCGACGACCGCGGCTCCCGCCGCATCCGGGATCCGCGTGATCGCCCCGGGATCGATCGAAGTCCGACCGGACGCCACCGCGGTCTACGGCGATCCGGCGGACGTCGACTTCGGTCTCGTGAAGCCCGGTTCGAAGCTCACCGCCGACGTCATCCTCGTGAATCCCTTCCAGACGCCCATGACGATCGCCCAGGCGGTCCCGACCTGCCAGTGCACGACGGTCGAAGTCGCCGGCGAGACGATTCCCGCGGGCGGCGGCATCGCGATCCCGATCACGCTGCAGGTGCCCAGCACCACCGGCAAGAAACAGGCCGCGGTGAACACCGTTCTCCAGGGTCCCGACGGAAAGAACGTCCGCGGGCCGCGGCTCACCCTGACCGCCATCGCGGCCTATGCGGTCAAGACCACTCCGCTCTACATCGATGCACTGCCCCCGAATCCCGTCACCGGCAGCGTCTCGGTCGCGGCGACGGACGGACGCCCGTTCCGGGTCCTCACCGTCAACGGCCGGCCTCCGGTGCTCCTCACCCCGGACCAGCCGCTCGCGCAACACGTCGTCCAGTACGACCTCGGTCCCGCGGCGACGCAGGCCGAACGGTCCGGCAGTCCCGAGGTGTTTCCGAAATGGATGATCTTCGAGACCGATCACCCGGACGCCCCCGTGATCGAGATGCGGATCCGCCATCCCTTCTCGAAGCTCCCGCACCAGACCCGGAACGTCGCCCTTCAGTTCGACGGCAACATCGCGAACCTCGGGATGATCCCGGCGGGCGGAACCGGCACCTTCGACGTGGAGTTGAAGCAGTTCGCGGGAAAACTCGTCACGGGCGTGCGAACGACGAACCCCGACTTCCGCGCCGACCTGGTGGAACAGGTCGAAGGCGCGGGCGACCGCGTTCGGGTCCGGGTCGCGGTGACGAACCTCGGCGGCGCCGGGAGCGTCTTCATGATTCCGATCACCTTCGACACCACGGCCGGCAGTGAAGCCATGTACGCGACCGGCGTGGTGCGGTAGCCACCGCCGGCGTCCCGCGTTCAGCGGTCGGCCAGCAGTCGCTCGATCGCCTCGAGTCGGGATTCGATCCGGTCGAGACGCTGCGCGACGTCGTCGGGGATCTCCTCCATCGCCTTGCGGATGATCGGCGCCAGCAGGGATGCCATGGTCTCGTCGATCCGCGACCGCCCCTCGGCGACCCACGCCCGGGGCGATTCGCCCGACTCGGAAGTCGACGCCGTGTTCGCCACGGCATCGGCGGCGTCCACGAGCTGCTCGCTCATGAAACCGGCGATCACGCCGTCCAGCCACCCCGGCTCGCCGGTGGCGGGCGTCGATCCGGAATCCTCGGTCTCGGGACGTTCGTGTTCGTTCATGCCGTTGCGCTCCGCCGTTGGAAATCCGCGATGCCCTTCGATCGACGGGCACGGCGAGTTTAGACTGTCCGGATGCTGAACACGTCGATCGCCATCGTTCTCGCCGCCGTCGCCCCGCTCCTGCAGCAGGACGATCCCCCGACGAGGCCCGCCAGGCAGATTCCCACCGAGGTCCGGGACCGGATCGAGCGCGGCACCGCGTCGGAGGAGACGCTGGATCCGCGGATCGACGCGTCGAAGATCACCGAACTCGACGTTCCAGCCGTTCCGGAGACGGTGCTGCTGCCGGCGCCTCCGGTGCATCGGATCGCCACCGATCGCGGCCAGACCCGGCTCGACGACGCGAGCTGGAACACGGCCACCGAAAGCACCCGACGCGGGCTCGCCTGGCTCGCACGCAACCAGTCGAGGAATGGTGGCTGGATGGAAGGCGAGGTCGTGGTGCCGACGGACCAGCCACCCCGCGAAGCGGCGGCCGCGGTCGCAGTCACCGGCCTGGGGCTCAAGGCGTTCGCGCAGGCGCCGGAACTCACCGAAGGCCCGGGACCGCGCGAGCAGGCATTCCGGTTCGTGCGGCGGGCGCTCGAGTCCCACGGCTTCGACGGACTCGCCGCGGCGGGACTGGGAAACTACGTGGCGAGCTCGATCGCGATGGGACTCGCCGCCAACGGTTCGATCACCGATCCCGGCGACGCGGGCACCCTCGGTGACGCGGTTCTGTTTCTCCAGAACAACCAGTGGGACGAGACCGAGGGCGTCTCGGCCCGCCAGGACTGGTTCGGCGGCGCCGGCTACGGAAATCGCGGCCGCCCCGATCTCTCGAACACCCAGATGATGCTCGACGCGCTCTACGACGCCGGCGTCAGTCCCGACGAACCCGTCGTGCAGAAGGCGCTGGTCTTCCTCTCGCGGACCCAGAATCTCAAGGCGACGAACCCGGCCGCCTGGGCGCAGGCCGGTTCGGACGACGGTGGTTTCGTCTACACCCCCGCGAACGACGGCGAGTCGTTCGGAAGCGCCGCCGCGGGTGAAGGTCGGTACGGCGAGACGATGCCCGCCGGCGTGGCCCGCAGCCTCCGCAGCTACGGGTCGATGACCTACGCCGGATTCAAGAGCCTGCTCTTCGCCGGACTCGGCCCCGAGGACCCACGGGTGGCGGCCGCCCTCGGGTGGATCCGTGACCACTGGACGCTCGCGGAGAATCCGGGTGTCGGCCAGCAGGGCGTCTTCTACTACCTCCACGCGATGGCCCGGGCGTTGCGGGCGTCGGGACTCGACGAGATCGTCGATGCCGACGGCACGAAGCACGACTGGCGGAAGGAGATGATCGCCGAGCTCGCTCGACGACAGCGACCGGACGGCCGGTGGTTCAACGACGCGGACCGCTGGGAGGAGTCCCGCCCCGAACTCGCGACGATCTACGCCTGCCTCGCGCTCGAAGAGGCCTTGAAGCCCCGGCTCGGCATGGAGTGACCGCCGGGTGGGGACGTCCACGCGAGGACTTCGGTCAGGACGCGTCTTTCTTCCGCGCCGAGATCGCGCGGTCGATGATCGCCCGCCCCCGCTCGAGTCCGGCCTCCGCGGCGTCGGGGTCTCGAACCCAGGCCGCCTGCCAGAAGCCGAATCGAAGTTCGAGCCCCTCGATCGCCACCACGTCGACACGGTCGTTGGAATCGCCCACCGGTCGGGCGAGGCGAAGCGTGCCCGCACCGATCGGGAGATCGATCCCGCCCGACGCCGTCGCCGTCTCGATCGAGTCCAGCGGAAGGATCGTCCAATCCTCCGCGGTCCCCGCCGTTCTCACGGAAAGCACGCGTCGCCGCGACGCGAGATCACCCGAAGGCGTCCGACGCGGCGGGATGATCCAGTCGTCGCCGTCGAGATAGCGATCGTAGGAGACGCGGCGGTATCGCTGCAGCGACTCCGAGTCCCGCAGGACCACGTCGGTTCCGGGATGTCGGGCGAGCCAGTCCTGCCAGGTCGAGACGACCACCTCCGGAACCGGAACCAGACGTTCGCCGATCCGGGGACCCGCGATCACCCGTCCATCGTGACCGGAGATCAACGTGCCTTCGACGTCCGGGGTGTAGAGCAGCACGGAGAGGTCGTCGAGCAGCCCGCTCACCCCGAAGTCGACCGGCGTCGCGTCGAGACGTCGCTCGTACACCCCTACCTCGTCGACGAGCGGCGAGCGGGCGAGGACGATGGAAACGCCGCCGACCTCGTCGAGCACCACTTCGTGGGCGTCGAGAATGAACATGGGATAGGCCCGCGTCGAATCGCCGATGCGAACACCGACCACGCGATCGCCGCTGACCACTTCCTTCTGCCACTTGCGCTTGTTGCTCGCGTTGAGCCCGGCGACTTCGGTCCCCGCGATGACGACCGGCGAGACCAGCGGCGGGAGGAAGTCGCGCGGGTTGCCGCTGGCGACGATCGCGTCGGCATCGATCGCGACGTTCGAGAGATCGAATCCGTAGCTCGAGGGATCACGCCCGTCGCCGATCGGCGACTCGCCGGACAACATCCCGACCACGCCCCAGGTCGCGACCGCGGCCGCACCGGAGAGCCCGAGCAGCGTCACGAGGATGATGGGAAGCAGGGTGGAGCCACTCCCGGGGGAGGCCGGCTCGAGATCGGACTCGGTGTTCATGAGCCTGACGCCGGAGTTGGATCGACGTTCGCGTCGGGGTCCGCGGTCCGCAGCCCCTCCGATTCGGCGGTGAGCGGTGGACGACCTCCTCGAATCCAGGATTCGGGATTCACCGGCCCCCGGTCGAGCACCATCACGCCGAGGACGATCGGGAGGTAGGCGAGACTCGCCATGAACGCGGCCCGGGCGGCCTCGTCGATCGGCGATCGCCAGAACCGGATGCACCGGAGCGTGAACCACACGCCACAGAGCGTCGCGGTCGCGGCGGAGAACCAGCCGGCGACGCCGAACATGGTGGCGGTGAGTCCCACCGGTACCAGCAGCGCGGCGGTGGTGGTCATCACCTGCCCGGTGATGCGTCCCGTGGGATCGAGCACCGGAAGCATCGCGTGCCCGCCGCGTCGATAGTCTTCGCGGTACATCCAGGCGAGCGCGAAGAAGTGCGGCAGCTGCCAGACGAAGAGAACGCCTCCGAGAACCCACGCTCCCGCCTCGAGGCCGCCGGTCGCCGCGCTCCAGCCGATCATCGGCGGGATGGCTCCGCAGATCGCCCCGAAGAGCGTGTTCGTCGTGGTCAACGGCTTGAGCGGGGTGTAGATGAACGCGTAGACGACCACGTTCGAGACCGCGAGGACGGCCGGGGTGATTCCCACCCAGCCCGCGAGCAGGGCGAACCCCGCGTAGGCCAGTCCGATGCCGACGACGAAGGCGAGGGTCGGCGAAAGACGTCCGCTCGCGACCGGTCGTTCCCGCGTGCGGTGCATCTTCGCGTCGCGACGCTGCTCGAGGGCCTGGTTCAGGATCGCGGCGCTCGCGGCGGCGAGACCGGTGCCGAGCATCGTCAGGAGCAGCAGGCCCCAGTCGAAGGAGACGACGCCGTCACGGCCGAGAACGTAGCCCACCGCGGTGGTCAGGAGCACCAGCGCGTTCAACCTCATCTTGGTGAGGTCCATGAGCATCCGTCGCATCCCGACCGGCGGATCGGCGGTCGGTTCGAGGATCTCGGACGAGGCTGGAGTGTCGACCTGGTTCATGAGGAACGGTGATTCTACGAGTCCCGCGGGATCGGGCTCGGGGATTTCCCGCGGTTGTCGACTTCACGGCGTTCCCGAGCGGATCGAGGGGGGCGGGGGGTCTAGAATCCTCCCCGGGTCCACCCCTCCCATCACGACCATCCTCCGTTCGGAAACTCGACTCATGACTCATACGACCCACGCGCTGCGGAACGGCCCCTCGGAGGCCAGAGGACTGATCGTCGGATTCGGATTCGCCACGACCACGGTGATGTGGGCACTCGGCTACATCGCCTTCATGCAGCCCGGGTTCGCCCTCGGCGAACTGGTGTTCGCCGCGGAGCTGCTCGTCCTCGCGCTCGGCGGATTCGCCGCGGGCCGGCTCCTCGGCACGATTCGCGCGGGCGTCGCGACGGGCCTGGTCAGCGCCGCCGTCAACCTCCTGGTGATCGGCAGCCTCTTCGGCGGCGGTGATGACGGCGCCATCCTCGTCTCGGGACTCTTCTGGGTCGCCGGGCTCTTCGTGGCCTCCGGGGTGCTCGGCGGACTCGGCGCCCTCGTCGGACGACGAGGATTCCGCCCGGATCGAGCCATGACGATCGCCCCGGCGAGCTTCTTCTCGCTCGTCGCGGCGGCGACCGTCTTCGTGCTGATCGTCAGCGGCGGGCTGGTCACCGGCATGGAGGCCGGGCTGGCGGTGCCGGACTGGCCGAACTCCTTCGGGCACAACATGCTGCTCTATCCGCTCTCGGAGATGAAGGGCGGGATCTTCTACGAACACGCCCACCGGCTCTACGGGATGCTGGTCGGGGTCACCGCGATCACCCTCCTGGTGATGGTCTTCCGGTACGACCGTCGGCCTTCGGTCCGGATGTTCTCGATCGTGGTCTTCATCATGGTCTGCATACAGGGACTGATGGGCGGCCTCCGAGTGACCGGAGAATTCACCACCAGCCAGACCGAGGTCGATCCGAGCACCACGTTCGCCGTCGCCCACGGCGTCTTCGGCCAGCTCACCTTCGCCGCGTTCGCGACGCTGGCGGTGGTGAGCAGCCGCCGCTGGCGGAATCCCGCGATCGAAGCGATCGCGGTTCCGAACGGGAACCAGGATCGGGGATTCTCCACCCTGCTCGTCGTCGCCCTGGTGCTCCAACTCGTTCTCGGCGCGTGCTACCGGCACTTCGCCACCCCCGCGGTCGATGGCGGCATCGCCCCGACCCCGCCGGCCTGGGCCATGCACGGACACCTGGGATTCTCGGTGGTGGTCGTGACCATCGCGTTCGTCACCGGTCTTCGCGCGAAGTCGCGCCGGGAGCTCGGCGTACCGGTGGTCCCCGCCCTGGGTCGCACCGTGAACATGCTGGTCGGCCTCCAGTTCACGCTCGGACTGCTCGCGTTCCTCGCGACCATCCTCCGCAAGACGACGGAGATCCCGATCTGGGAACTGGTTCCCACGTCCGCCCACCAGGCGAACGGCGCGTTGCTGCTCGCCGCGGCCGCCGGGCTCGCGGTGGCGGTCCGCCGGTTCGAGGTCGTCGTCCCCCGTACCTCGTCGCCTCCGACGCCCCGCGGCATCGGCGTCGGTGCATGAACGTGGAACGCGGTCCCCGCCGCCTCAGCCGCCGAGGGTCCCCGCGACGAGCGTGAGGTAGAGCACGAGCCAGGCGGCGTCGAGGAAGTGCCAGTACATCGCGGTGTACTCCACGCCGCGCCGGACCGACGCCGTCCGGTCTCCGCGCCGGACGCGACGCGTCACGATCCACAACGGAATCACCCCGCCCAGCACGTGGACCGCGTGCAGTCCGGTGAGGAAGTAGAAGGTCCACGCGTAGAGGTGTCGGGAGAAGTCCATCCCACGGCCGACCAGATCCCACCAGGCGAAGGTCTGGATCGCGAGGAAGGCGAGGGCGAGCACCAGCGTCGCGGTCAGCCATCGGATCAGCCCGGGGCCGTCGTCACGTCGAAGACCACGCGTCGCGCGGAGAAACGTGACGCTCGAGGCGATCAGGAGCAGCGTGCTGAGGAGCAGCGACCCGGGAAGCGCCGGCATGCCCGGCGGCGGCCAGGTGCCATCATCCTCGAGCCGGACCACGAGAAAGCCGAGGATCGCCCCGGCGAAGATCATCGCCAGCGACGCGATGAAGATGAACATGCCGAAGCGACCGGCGGACAGCCGGTGTTCCGGATCCTCGAATGGCGAGACGATGTTGGCCATGGCTCATCCCGGATCGCACGATGGACGATGGACGTCCGACGCGAACTCTGCGCGGGACCCGATCGATCACCGGAACCGCCCGGAGCGATCAGGGAAGCTGGGACTGATCGGCGATCGGTGCGCCGGGTGCTTCCACGGTCAGCACTTCCTGGACCTTGGGGGCGTTGCCCTCGAAGACCTGCGGGGCGTATTGGGCGGTGTCCATCAGCACGAAGATCATCAACAGGACCACGAACGCGATCGAACCGACGAGCACGAGGGCGTTGAACGGCCGGTCCCAGCGAAGATGCATGAAGTAGAGGGCGACGAGCGTCGCCTTCACGCCGGCGATGCCGAGCGCGATGGGCATGTTGAGCTCGCCGGCGTCGACGTAGCGGACCGCGACGGTGACGATCGTCATCAGCAGCAGCGCGAAGCCGATGCCGAAGAGCGTTCCGTAGCTCACGATGTGGCCGAGGCCGTGGTCATCGTGGTCTTCATGAGTTGCGTGGGCTGCGGTCGTGTCGTGCGACATGGTGTTGAACTCGCGGAGTGCTTCGAGCGTGGGGATCGGGAACGTTCCGGGCGGGACCGGTTCAGTGAATCAGATAGAACAGCGGGAACAGGAAGATCCAGATCAGGTCGACGATGTGCCAGTAGAGGCCGCCGAGGTCGACCGGCGTGTTGTACTTGGGTCCGAAGTCGCCTCGTTGCGATCGCCAGATGAGCCAGCCGATCACGCCCATGCCGATGACCACGTGGATCCCGTGAAGGCCGGTCATGCAGAAGTAGATGCCGAAGAACAGGTGCGTTCCAACCGGCATCTCGGGATCGGCGAGGTGGCCGGCGCCCGAATGTCCGTCACTCTCCGTCTCCTCAATCGCCGCCTCCGCGGCGGCCGGTCCCGCGGAGAGCCCCGCCGGTCCGAGAGCCGCGGTCTTCACGCTGGAGGCGGCCTCTTCGGGCCGGTTCACGATCTGGGACATCGCGATGTCGCGAGCCTCGGCCGCGTTCGCTTCGCGAGGTCCGGTGACGAGCGGCGTGTCGAGCGCCTCCTCGGGGGTCTCGAGCAGAAGCTTCTGCGATTCGTCGACCGGCTCGTAGAAGGTGCCGCCCCAGACGAGGTGGTCGTGGATCTTGTGGGAGTACTCGAAGTACTTGATCACCAGGAAGCCGACCGCACCGCCCATGGTCAGCCAGAGGCAGAGCACCAGAAGCCCCTTCCGACCCTGCTGGGCGAAACGGACCGCGAGGGCCATCGTGAGGCTGGAGAGAATCAGCACGCAGGTGTTGATCCCGCCCATGATCGTGTCGAGGTACTGGCTCGCGTACGAGAAGACCTCGGGGTTCCTCGCACGGAGCACCGCGTAGGCCACGAACAGCCCGCCGAAGAACAGGACCTCGGTCGCGAGAAAGAGCCACATGCCCAGCTTGCCCGAGTCCATCTGCTGTTCCATGGACTCGAAATGGTGGGCGAGATTCGGATCGTGGCCGTGGCCGTGGTCGTCATGACCCTGGTCGTCGGCGTGGTCCGAGGGGTTGGCCTGGATGGAGGTCATCCGGTTGGCTCCGATGGGCGTGTGGGGACCGATGGTCCCCGGAGGGGTGCGAAGGGAAGGGAGGCCGTGATCCGGCCTCGAAGGGAATCAGTGATCGGGACGCTCTTCGTCGACCTCGGAACGATCGACGACGTAGCCGCCCTCCTCCTCGTCCCACTTGACGACGCTGAAGTCGTAGCAGTCACCGACGGAGGGGGTGGTCTTGAAGTTGTCGTGGGGCGGGGGCGACGTGCACTGCCACTCGAGGCTTCGACCGCCCCAGGGGTTCGACGGGGCCTTGACGCCCGAGAACAGCGACTGCAGGAGGTAGAACAGCGTCCAGAAGAATCCGGCCGCCATGATGTACGACCCGATGGT
This sequence comes from Phycisphaerales bacterium, assembly GCA_029248335.1. Taxonomy (GTDB): domain Bacteria; phylum Planctomycetota; class Phycisphaerae; order Phycisphaerales; family SM1A02; genus UBA12014. The sequence continues at coordinate 32,756 of JAQWJM010000038.1, read as the reverse complement.
CGAGATCACGTGGTAGATCTGGAATTCGGGCTGGTAGTTGTAGTACCGACGCGGCATGCCGTGGCTGCCCAGCATGAACTGGGTGAAGAACGTCACGTTGAAGCCGATGAACACCAGCGAGAAGCCGATGATCCCCCACTTCTCGTTGTACATCCGGCCGACCATCTTGGGCCACCAGTGGTGAAGTCCGCCGATCATCGCGATCAGGGCGGAACCCATCATCACGTAGTGGAAGTGAGCCACCACGAAGTAGGTGTCGTGCAGGTGGATGTCGGTGTTCAGCGTTCCGAGGTGGAGCCCCGTGAGACCGCCGATCGTGAACAGGAAGATGAAGCCGAGCCCGTACAGCATCGGGGTGTTGATGCTGATCGAGCCGCGGTAGAGCGTGGCCATCCAGTTGAAGACCTTGATCGCCGACGGAATCGCGACCGAGAAGGTGATCAACGAGAACACGACGTTCATCAGCGGGCTCTGGCCCGAGGTGAACATGTGGTGACCCCACACCAGGAACGAGAAGATCGCGATCGCGACCGAACTGAACGCGATGAAGCGATAGCCGAAGATGTGCCGGTGGGCGTGCACGGAGATGATCTCCGAGATGATGCCCATGGCCGGAAGGATCATGATGTACACGGCGGGGTGGGAGTAGAACCAGAAGAAGTGCTGGAAGAGCACCGGGTCGCCGCCCATCGCCGGGTCGAAGAGACCGATCTGGAAGACTCGTTCGACGATCAGCATCAGCAGGGTGATGCCGAGCACCGGGGTCGCGAGCACCTGGATCAGCGCGGTGGCGTAGAGGGCCCAGAGCAGCAGCGGCATCCGGAACCAGGTCATGCCGGGAGGCCGGAGCTTGTGGATCGTCACCACGAAGTTGAGGCCGGTGAAGATCGAACTGAAGCCGAGGATGAAGACACCGGTCACCACCGGGATCACGCCGCCGGTGGTGGTCGTCGTCGAGTACGGCGTGTAGAAGGTCCAGCCGGTGTCGAAGCCGCCGTAGGCGAGCGAAACCACCGCGAGGACCGCACCGATGATCCAGAGGTAGAAGCTGCCGAGGTTCAGCCTCGGGAACGCCACGTCCTTCGCACCGAGCATGATCGGCAGCACGAAGTTACCGAGGGCCGCCGGGATCGAGGGGATGATCACCAGGAAGACCATGATCGCGCCGTGAAGCGTGAAGAACTGGTTGTAGACCTCCGCGTCGACGCCGGGAATGGTGGCGCCGGGCGTGAGCAGTTCGGTCCGGACCAGCAGGGCGAAGATCCCGCCCACCAGGAACGACCCCAGCACCGCGACGAGGTACATGAGACCGATCCGCTTGTGGTCGAGCGTCAACGCCCAGGAGAGGAAGCCTCTCGTGTACGTCAGGTAGTTGTCGACCGGCGGGGCCGGAGTGTTGGAAGGATTCGGTGAGGTTGCGTCGAGCGTGGTCATGACGAGTCTCTGCTGCGAGTGAGGCGATCAGATGATCGCGTTGCTTGCCTCGAAAGTCGAGGGGGTGCCTGGATCGGGTTCGACGTACGTCGGACGAACCCGAAGCGATGTGTGCCGGCCACCCCGACCGGCGGGTCTGCGAATCGATCAGTTCGGCGTGTTGCCGATGTACCGGCCCTTGGGGTCGAACTGGTCGATGTTCTTGATCATTCCGATGAGCGCATCGACTGCACGATCGCTCAACTGGCCTCGGAAGTGAGGCATGTTCGGTCCGTACCCGGAGATCAGGAGCGCTCCGGGGTTGTAGATGGACTCACGGATGTAGTCCTCGGGGGTCTCGTACAGCTTGCCGGGGCCGATGTAGTCGCCCAGCTTGCCGCCGCCGTTGTCCCGGGTTCCGCCGTCGATCGGCGAGACACCCGAGGTGACGCGCTCCCAGAGGGTGCCGAGTCCGGCGATCGAACCGGAGGTCTGATCGCCCCAGGAGGGACCGGTGCCCGCGGTGCCGTCGATCGAGTGGCAGTTCGAACAGCGAAGGTAGAGCTTGGGACCGGCGATCGAATAGAGCTCCTCGTCCGGCACTTCGTCGAGCCAGCGAGCCTGGGTCTCCTCCCACTCCTTGAAATCGGTCTCGTTCAGCACGAAGACCTTGCGGTTCATGTTGGAGTGGTCCTTGCCGCAGTACTCGGTGCAGAAGAGGTAGTGACCGATCGTGGTGTTCGAGGACTGGTCCTCCGGAACCATCCCGGTCGGCTCGTCGGCCTGGAACCAGAGATAGGAGTACCGGCCCGGAACGACGTCCTTCTTCACGCGGAAGTCGGGGATGTACAGACTGTGCAGCACGTCGTTCGACCGCATCACCAGCTTCACCGGCTGACCCGCGGGAACGACGAGGTCGCTGCTGGTCGCGCCGTTGGGATACTTGAAGTTCCAGTTCCACTGGGCCGCGGTCACGTTGATCTCGTAGGCGTCCTTGGGCGGCGTCGAGAGGTCGAGGAAGCCCTTGAAGCCCATGAAGAAGATCGCGATCACCAGCAGCAGCGGAATCACGGTCCAACCCACCTCGAGCGGCGTGTTGTGAACGGGTGCCCCCGCGTCGTACTGCACGTCCGTTCCCTTCTGGCGGAACTTCACGGTGAGGTAGATGAGGACGAAGGTGATTCCGAAGAAGAAGACGTACGAGAGCCAGGTGATCGCCTGAAACGCGAAGTCGGTGGCGGGTGCGAGGGTGCTGGCGGCGGGCGGCATCCAGAAGTCGCCCCCGAGCTCGCGAACCTGCGCCGCGGGCTCCGCGGCGGGTGCCGCGGCGGGTGCCGCTTCCTGCACGACCGGGGCCGCGGTGTTGGCCGCTTCCTGCATGGCGAGCATGGTGCTGGAGAGGATGTCGACGACGGTCGAAGTGAGATCGGTCATGACTTGCTCGAAGCGGTCCCGGGTCGTCGACGCTGGTCGCGGACGCGGGCGGAGGAGGCCGATCGGAAGGACCGGCGGAACGAAACGGTGGAACGGGTCATCGACCCGCCCCCGGGGAGGCGATCTGATCTTGAGATCCGATGTCGAGGCTTCTTCGCCGATCGCGAAGCCACAGAAGCCCGACACCCACCACCATGACGAACACCGTCGCGAGTCCACCCAGCTGCATCACGCGAAAGGCGAGGAGATGGTAGGACCCGGAATCGGGGTCGTAGACGTGACACCACAAAATGAATCGTTCGAGGGTCGATCCGATCCGACCTTCGGCCCCTTCCATGAGGGCGAAGCGAAGCGTGGCGGGTTCGTATCGGACCCCGTAGAGGTATCTCGAGATCCGACCATCCGGGGTGATGACGAAGAGGGCCGCCGCATGGGCGTATTCACCATCGTCCTGGAGTCGGTACTGGAAGCCGACCGAGTCCGCGAGGGCCTTGGTGTTCTCGGCGGAGCCGGTCAGGAAGTGGAATCCCCTGGAAGCGCCGGGGCGGGCGTACTCGAGGAGGTATCCCTCCTTCTTCACGCGGGCGAGCTCGTGCCCCTCGTTGGGGTTGATGCTGACCGCGACGAGATCGAAATCGGTGCCCGCGCTCAGGTCGTCGACGCCGGCGAGTCCGTCCATCGCCTCGTTGAGCACGAGGTTGCAGAGCATCGGGCACTTGAAGTACCCGATCTGGAGGATGGTCGGTCGTTCGCCGTCGATGATGTCGCCGAGCTTGATCCGCTCGCCATCCTCGTCGGTGAAGACGAGGTCGAGGGGAAGCGTCTCGTCGAGATGCTCCACGATGTCGACGCCCACCAGTTCCTCGGGCAGGTCCTCGGTGAACTCACCGGATCCGGCCTCCTGCGCCAGCACCTGATTCGCCGAAACAGCCGAGAAAACCAGCAGAAGAAGTCCCATGCCGAAGCGCGACACGACACCGGCGCGGTGTGCGACGGCGAATCGGTCGAATCGGGATGGGGAGACCGTGCTGATCATCGTCGAGCGACCGCTCCTTCTTCGTCGGTGTCGGTGTCGGCGGAGGCGCGGCTGTCCGCGACCACCAGTTCCATGGCCCGGGTCACCGGGATCCGGATCCGCTCGACCTTGTTGCCTTCCGCGTCCTCGATCTCGTACCGCTGGTACTCGGTGAGCTGCTCCTGCTGCGAGAGCCGGAGCTTCTGGAGTTCCACGGCGGGCCTATCCACGATCTTGCGATCGATCTCGCCCTCGGCGAACCCGAAGTACATGGCGACCGACGCCAGCACCACCACCACCATCAGCACCAGGCTGACCAGGGACAGGAACCAGGTCGCCCCGGGTTCGGGGTCGTCCATCTGGACACGGAGGTCGGGATTTTCTTGCTGATCGCTCATGATTGCCTTTCCGGGCCTCGGCCCGGCTCCTGCTCACTGGTTTTCGAACGCAAGCCCTTCGTGGAGTCGCGGATCCCGAATTGCGAGCAGGGTCGTGTTCCGCATGCGCCGGATGGTCAGCCAGAGGAAGCATCCTCCGACGCCCGCGAGCATGGTGAAGTTGAGGGGGTTGAAGAGGTGGGTCGGCTCGTCGGCGTTCGCCTCGACGACCTCCATGTACGTCTTCGCGGACATGGCCTCCTCGGGGATCACCGGCATGATCAGCCAGTAGAGGTCGAACCAGCCGAAGAAGAGCATCCAGACCGCCGCGCCCATCAGGTACCACGACATCCGCTTCGTCCACTTCGAGATCAGGGCCACGAAGGGCACCACGAAGTGGCCGAAGAGGAGCACGAAGGACACCGTCCCCCATCCGCCGATCTGACGGGCGAGGAACCAGCCGGTCTCCTCGGGGATGTTGGCGTACCAGATCAGCATGTACTGACTGAAGCCGATGTAGGCCCAGAAGATCATGCCGAAGGCGAAGAGCAGCTTGCCGAGGTCCTGATAATGCTCGCGGTTCACCACGCCCTGCAGTCGACCGAACGACTGGACCCGGAGGATCGCGATGATCATCGTGGCGAATCCGCAGGTGCAGCAACCGCAGAAGAAGTAGACGCCGAACATCGTGCTGAACCACGCCGGGCTCAGGGACATGATCCAGTCGAAGGCCGCGAAGGTGATCGTGAGGGCGAAGAGGATCGCGGTGGGCGCCGCCATCTTCTGCATCCGCTGGGTGATCCGGACGTCGCCGGTCGCGTCCTGGGCCAGGCTGGTTCGAAGGAACCAGGTGGAGGCGACGCCCCAGAACGTGACGTAGATCACGGCCCGGATCCAGAAGAAGGTGGAGTTCAGGTAGGCGGACTTCGCGGCGACGATCTTGTACTCGTCGGGGTGGTGCGCCTTCATCGCGTCGAGGTCGGCCCACGGGAAGAGAGCGCCGGGCCCCCACGCGCCGTGTGAATGGTCACCGCCTTCGACATGGCCGCCGCCGGAAAGCCAGAGGGCCGCGAACGGGATCAGCCCGACCCACGCCCACTTGAGGTTCGCGGCGATGACCTCCGCCGGACGGCGGACGGTCGTGCTCCAGCCGGCCCGGGTGAGATGCTGGATGAACACGAAGAACAGCGCCCCGAGCGAGATCGAAAGGACGAAGAGGTAGTTCTGCGTGTAGCTCTTCATGAAGAACGTCGGCGTGACGCCGAACATCCCTCCGAGCCCGATGACCGCGCTGGCCACCAGGCCGAGGAGGCCGACGAGACCGGCGCCCTGCTGCACCGTCAGGCCCGCGTCGCCGAGGCGGGTGTTGCCCTCGGACAGGTCGGGGCGGGCGACGTGAATGCTGCTCATCGATTCAGCTCCGATCGCTGGTCGGTCGGGACGTCCTGGAGCGTCGCGTTCTGGCTGCGCTGCAGGGCCTTGACGTAGAGGGCGATCGCCCAGCGGTCGGCGACCACGACCTGCGAGCCGTAGCCAGCCATCGAGTTCTTCCCGTTGGTGATCGTGTTGTAGATCTGCCCCATCGGCTGCTCGCTCCAGCCCGGATCATGGAGATTGCGGGCCTGCGTCCAGCTGGTGCCGTCCGGCGGTCCGTCCGCGTTGTTCATCAACTCGAGGGCCCGCTGGTTGACCGGACCGTTGCCGGCGCCGTTCCAGCCGTGGCACGGCGCGCAGTAGATGTTGTATCGCTGCCGACCGCGTTCCACGGTCTCGAGATCCCTGGCCAGCACGTCGGGGAGCGAGGTCGCCCATCCGCCGTCGACCACGCCGTTCTCGAGGTGGGTGTCGAGGAAGGTCTCGCCCCGCGCCACCGCACCGACGACCTCGGGCCGCATCGCACGCTGGTCGGCGTAGATCGGGTTGAGGGTCTGCGGCTTGAACTTCGCCTGGATGTCCATGTCCTGGATGATGTGGATCGGACGGTTCGGCGACGGCGAGGCGCGGACCCGTGCGGCGACCACCGGCGGGATGAGCGCCAGCATCAGGAGGACCATCACGCTGTAGATGATGATTCGTGGCATCAGTCCTGGACCTCCTCGACCGCGACCGCACCGATGGACCCGAGGAACGCCTCGGTCCGCGAGCGGAAGAACTTGGGATCACGCGCCTCGATCACGATGTAGAACCGGTCGTCGGTGACCCTTCGGAAGCGGTCGTTCGCGAGCAGCGGATGATGCAGTCGCGGAAGGCCGTTCATTCCGAACATCCCGAACACGCAGGTGAGTGCGGCGAAGAGGATGGTCAGCTCGAACATCACCGGAATGAACGCCGGAATCGAGAGCAGCGGCTTGCCGGAGATGAGATACGGGTAGCCCGTCACCCAGACCAGCGCCCAGATTGACATCCCGGTGGAGTTCGTGAACGCCTGCAGGACGAAGGCGCTGATCAGGCCGGCGAGTCCCGCGAAGAAGACCATGACCGGGAGGATCGTGGGCTTGATGCCCATCGCACCGTCCATGCCATGGACGGGGAACGGCGTGCAGCAGTCCCACCAGCGGTAGCCCGCCTCGCGGACCTTCTCGGCCGCCTTCAGAACTTCGCCGGGCGTCTCGAACTCCGCGATGAGCGCGTGCAGCTTCGGGGTCTCGGCGGTCTCCGCCGGATCGACGGTCGGGGTCGGTGTCTCGAACGTGGTCACGACTGGTCTCCGGTCGCGGTGGCCGCGGTGCCGTGGTCGTGCCCGTGCGCGTCGTCACCGTGGTGCGGGTCGGCGGCGGGCATGACCATCTTCACTTCAGCCATGGCGATCATGGGAAGGAAGCGGCAGAACAGCAGGAACATGGTGAAGAACAGGCCGAAGGCGCCGGCCATGGTTCCGATGTCGACCCAGGTCGGGGTGAAGAACTCCCACGAGCTGGGAAGGAAGTCGTTCGCGAGCGAACTGACGATGATCACGAAGCGTTCGAACCACATGCCCACGTTCACGACGAGGCTGAGGAAGAACATCAGCGGGATGCTGGTGCGGATCGCCTTGAACCAGAAGAGCTGCGGGGTGATCACGTTGCAGCTCACCATCAACAGGTACGCCCACCAGTACTGGCCGAAGGCCCGGTTGACGAAGGCGAACTTCTCGTAGATCGCCCCCGAATACCACGCGATGAAGAACTCCATCGCGTAGGCGTATCCGACCATGCTGCCGGTCAGCAGGATCACCTTGTTCATGTTGTCGAGGTGACGGAGCGTGATGAGATTCTTCAGGCCGAACATCTCGCGGGCCGGGACCGCGAGGGTCACCACCATCGCGAAGCCCGAGAAGATCGCACCCGCCACGAAGTACGGCGGGAAGATCGTGGTGTGCCAGCCCGGAAGCTGACTGACCGCGAAGTCGAACGACACCACGGAGTGCACGGAGAGCACCAGCGGGGTCGAGAGGGCCGCGAGCAGGAGGTAGGCCCGCTCGTAGCGGTGCCAGTGGCGGTTGCTCCCCCGCCAGCCGAGGGCGAAGAGCCCGTAGCCGATCTGCTGGAGACGGCCCTTGGCCCGGTCGCGAAGCGTCGCGAGGTCGGGGATCAGGCCCGTGTACCAGAAGAGGAGTGAAACGGTGAAGTAGGTGCTGACCGCGAACACGTCCCAGAGCAGCGGGCTGCGGAACTGCGGCCACATCTCCATCTGGTTCGGCAGCGGGAAGAGCCAGTAGACGACCCAGACCCGGCCCACGTGGATGCCCGGGAAGATGCCCGCGCACATGACGGCGAAGATCGTCATCGCCTCCGCGAACCGGTTGATGCCCGTCCGCCACTTCTGCCGGAACAGGAAGAGGATCGCGGAGATCAGCGTTCCGGCATGGCCGATGCCGACCCAGAACACGAAGTTCGTGATGTCGTAGGCCCAGGCGATCGGGGTGTTGAGGCCCCAGACGCCGACGCCCGTGAAGATCAGGTAGAGCACGCAGAAGCCGAGGACGCCGAGCAGGCCCAGCGCTCCGGCGAATCCGATGTACCAGGCGATCGGTGCCCCGCCCGCCTCGCTCACCTTGGAGACCGCGTTGGTCACCTGGCCGAACGTGTCCATGTTCAACACGAGGGGGGCGCGGGTTCCCGGGACCTCCTCGGTGTTGTCGACGATGCGTCCGCCGACCTGATCTGATCTGATCGAACTCATGATCGCACTTCCTCGGCGAGGGTGGTCGCGGCGGCGTGGCCGCCGTCATCCGCGTGGTGGTGATCGTCGTGGGAGGCCTTCCGCGGCGTCCCAGGGTTCGACACCTTCGCGAGATAACGAACCCTCGTCTTGGTGTTGAGCTCCTCGAGGAGCTGATAGGAGACCTGCTTCTTCTGGAGGCGGGAGACCTCGCTCTTCGGATCGTTGAGATCGCCGAAGACGATGCTGCCGGTCGAACAGGCCTGCTGACAGGAGGTCTGGATGACGCCGTCGGGAATGCTCCAGTCGGGGCTTTCCGCGGTGCCGCCTTCCTTCGCCCACTCGTTCTTGTATTCGATCTTCGCGGCGTTGATCCGCTGCACGCAGAACGAACACTTCTCCATCACGCCGCGGTTGCGGACGGTGACTTCGGGGTTCATCTGCATGCGACGCCATTCGTCCGGGCCGCCCGAGGTGTAGTACTCGGGCTTGACCGCGAAGAGGCCTTCCTGCTCGCGGATCGGATCCCGTCGCCAGTAGTCGAACCAGTTGAACCGCCGCACCTTGTACGGGCAGTTGTTGCTGCAGTAGCGAGTGCCGATGCAGCGGTTGTAGACCATCACGTTGAGGCCGTCCTTGTCATGGACGGTCGCCGCGACGGGGCACACCTGCTCGCAGGGTGCGTTCTCGCACTGCATGCAGGTGACCGGCTGGACGAACACCGCTTCCGGGGCCGACGGGTCGTCGCCCTTGAAGTAGCGGTCGATCCGGATCCAGTGCATCTCGCGACCACGGGCGATCTGGTCCTTGCCCACGATCGGAATGTTGTTCTCGGCCTGGCACGCGGTGACGCAGGAACCGCACCCGGTGCAGGTGTTGAGATCGACCGACATCGCCCAGCGGAACTTCGCGCCGTCGAGGTTGGTCTCCTCCCACAGGCTGAGCCGGTGGGCGACATGGACCCGGTGCTTCGCGAAATCGGGATGAGTGCGATAGTCCTCGAGGTTCGTCTCGCGGACCAGGGTCGGAAGCCGTTCCTGGATGCCGCCCAGCGGGACCGCGGGGATCAACGCGTCCATCGCGCCGTGATCCTGGGTCTGGGCGAACGCGTAGGTGCCGCCGGTCGACGACATCGTCGCACCATCGGCGATCCACGAGGCGGTGGTCGTCCGGACCGGGTAGGCGTCGAAACCGGCGTTCTCCGCGATCGGACCGGCGTCGGCGCCCTGTCCCCAGCCCAGTGCGATCGCGAGGGTGTTGGCGGCCATTCCCGGAACGGGGAAGACCGCGGCTTCGATCTCGCGTCCGTCGACCTTCACCGAGACGACGTCGCCGGTCTTGAGTCCACGGGCCTTGTAGAGCGAGGGGCTGATCAGGAGGGCGTTGTCCCAGGTGATCTTGGTCACCGCATCGGGAAGTTCCTGAAGCCAGCCGAGGTTGGCGAAGCGACCGTCGTAGACCCGGGCGTCCGTGGTGAAGACGAGTTCGAGATCGTCGGCGGCGACCTTGGACCTCGCGGCGGCGAGGCTCGAAACGCCACCGGCGACCCGACCCGCGTCGAGGCTCGGCGTGGCGATCGGCCAGGCGGTGTCCGCGATCATTCCGGCATCGAGGATCTCGCGCCAGTGCGATTCGAACGTGGTGCCGGTCGTGCGTGATCGCGCCGACTCCGTGGCCCGCACGATGGAGTAACCCTCCCTCGGCTCGGCCCCGGACAGCTGGGCGAGCAGCTCGATCGGACTCCAGCCCTTCTGCTCGAGCGGCATCATGGGCTGGATGGTGGGCTGCACCACCGAGACGGTGCCGTCGTAGCCGCGGACATCGCCCCAGCTCTCGAGGAAGTGCGTTCGCGGCAGGTGCCAGGTCGAGACCGCGGAGGTCGCGTTGGCCCGCAGCGAGAGATGGACGGTGTCCTTCGCCCGACCCATCGCGGTGGCGAAGTCGAGATCGGCCGGTGCGTCGTAGACCGGGTTTCCGCCGATGACCACCAGCGTCTCCACGGTTCCGGCGCCGAGGGCTTCGGTCAGCGAGCGGATGCTCGCGGTCCGGGACGGCGCGGAATCGGCGGTGTAGGTCACCGTCTTGCCCGTGTTCCCGAGGGCGTCGTTGATCGCGGCGGCCATCGCGTGCACCGCGGGGGGCTGGCCTCCACCGGCGGTCACCACGGACTTGCCGGGGTGCGCCTTCAGGTCGCGGATCATCGCGGCCAGGATCTCGGCGTTCCGGCCCTCGAACGTCGCGGTGCCCGCGAGGTCTTCGAGCCCGTTCATCGAGACACCGAGGCCGAGGGCGATCGAGGCCGCCACCGCGGCGACATCGCCGTTGCGGACCGCCATCCGATCGTCGGCGTTCATGCCGGTGATCGAGAGCACGCCTTCGACGGCGTAGACGCGGCTGAGCTGCTGGTCCGCGGGATCCGCCGCATCGAGCCGTCGAGTCGATGCCCAGTCGCGGGCGAGCCGGTTCGCGTTCGGATGCGTCGAGAGCAGATCCGCGTCGAGACAGACCACGACGTCCGCCTCGTCGAGCATCGGGTGCGCACGATACGACGCGCCGAACGCGAGTTCGGTGCCCGCACGTTCCGCATCACCGGTGATCGGCTCCCATTCATGCCAGGTCGCCTTGGGGAACGCGGTGACGAAGTCGGCCCGCATGCGGTCCATGCTCGGACTTCCCGTGGCCTCCGCGAGGATCGCGAGCCCGGCGCCGCCGGACTTTCGAAGCTCGATGCCGAATCGCTGGTCCGACCAGGTCGTGAACGCCGAGGCGTCGGAGGCTTCACCGTCGCGATGCACGGAACGGCTTCGGTGCGGGTCGTACGCTTCGAGGATCCCACTCTGGGTGATCGAGTCGCAGGCGCCGACGGAGGTCGCGTGGTCGGGGTTTCCCTCGAGCTTGATGGGCCGACCGTCGATGCTCTTGATCAGCACCCCCTTCGCCACGCCGCCGCGTTCGCACGCGGAGGCGAAGTACACCGGGTTCCCGGGAATGCGACCCGCTGGACGCGCGGAATAGGGAACGATGTGCGACTCGGGGATCCGGCGACACGCCGCGACGCCCAGTCCGGCGAGGGCGAACGAGGCGCCCATCACCTTCATGAACTGCCGACGGTCCTCGCCGGCGAGCAGGTCGGCGTCCGAGGGGAATTCCCGGTGCATCCACGCCCGGAAGTCTTCGGTGTCCTGAAGGTCGTCGAGACTTCGCCAGTACGCGCGACGAGCCGGCGCCGCAGGGACGTCGTCTCGTTCGCAGCCGGTGGCCTCGGGACGTTCCTCGCCTTGGTTCAGCGATGACATGTGGAGCAGTTTTCCGAGGGGTTGATGTGGTAGAGGTCCTTCAGCGCGACACGTTCCTCGTAGGAGAGTTCGGTCCGCTGGTCGTAGGCGAGGTTGGTCACTTCGGAGACCGGCCGCAGACGGTCCACCGGGTCGCGGTGGCATTCGAGGCACCAGCCCATGGAGAGGGGCTCGTGGCGGACCACGACCTCCATCTGATCGATCCGTCCGTGACACTCGACGCAACCGACGCCGCGATTCACGTGCGCCGCGTGGTTGAAGTAGGCGTAGTCGGCGATGCGGTTGACCCACACCCACTCGATCGCCTCGCCGGTCTCGTAGCTGTTGATCACCTTCTCGAGCTTGCGGCTCTCCGGCTTGACGCCGGCGTGACAGTTCATGCAGGTCTGGGTCGGCGGCACCGCGGCGTGCGCCGCGGATTCCACCGTGTTGTGGCAGTAGCGACAGTCCATGCCGAGTTCACCGGCATGCAACGCATGGCTGAACGGAACCGGTTGGGTCGGTTGGTAGCCGACTTCGAGCGTCTTCGGGCTGAACCCGTACGCCACGAACATGACGACGTAGAGAGGAAGGAGCGCACCGACCACCGCGAGGGTGGGAAGGAGGGCGTTGCTCCAACGAGGAAAAAGAAATCTGCTCATCGCGAGTGGGTCCGTGACATCGGCCTGGACGGGTGCCGCCGGGGTGACGTGGCGGCGGCGAACTTCGTTCCTTTTTTCACGAAGTTGAACATTCCATTTTATCCCCACTTGATGATGGGGGTCAATGACCGACTCGCTTCCAACAAAGAAACGGGTGAGCGAATCAGCCGTTCTTGAACCGAGTTCGGGTGTCAGGATATCGACCGAGCCACCGTTCAACCGCGAATGAAGACAATTCCATCGTCATATTTGGGATTCGTCCCTTTCGACCGGAACCACCCCCAGGGGACTCGAAAAATCGCTCGCGGAACCCTGGCCGGTGCGATCTCAAGCCGCCCCCTGACTTCCGGCCTGGCCCGAGACCCGGATTCGGGGCCGTAAAAATACTTTTTATCGGCCCGAATCACGCTGGCGGTGCCGGCGGCGGGTCGGGCAGGTAGGTCGTCTTCAGGGTCGCGATGGCCTCCTCGTCGCCGATGACCGTCAACCGGTCGTCGGACTCCAGCTGAAGATTCCCGGTCGGCACGAGGGTTCGGCTTCCGCGGCGAACCAGGGCGACGAGCGATCCCGCCGGAAATTCGACTTCGCGAATTTTGAGACCGGCGATCGCCTCCGCCGGTGATCCGGGCTCGAGGACCAGCGAGAGGTACCGATCGTCCCGCAGAAGGACCTCCCGAAGGGCCTGATGACTTCGGGCCGACGTCCAGGCGTCCTGGAATCCCTCCTGTTCGACGCAGCCGGCGAGCTGCGCGAGAATCCGGAGGTGCAGCGCGGGGTCGCCCGCGGGACTCACCAGGAAGAAGATCGCACGCACGTCCTGATGGTTCGTGGTCGACGGCATCGACTCCCCGACGTCGATCGAGATGCCTCGCCTCGATCGCACGACGACGAGATACGGTCGGGAGATGTCGGGAAGTCGGAGATGCGGAAGCGCGACGCCGCGGGTGACGGGCGTCGCACCCACCCGCGTGCCTTCGAGGAACTGCGCCGCGATGCGGCCGGCGTCGACGCCGACCAGCGGCGCGAGGCGTTCGGCCGCCTTCGCCGTCATCTCGTCGAAGTCCATTCCCTCCCCCGCCTCCATGATCTCGGAGGTCGCGACGACCTCGTCGAATGGATCGTCGGCGCGAAGACCGCGTTCCTTCATGATCCCGCGGAGCTCGGTGTCGAGCCCGTCGAACCGGCGCTGGCCGAGTCGCGCGAAGACGTGGTAGATCGCACCACCGCGATCGATCCGCTTGCTCGCGTAGGCGAAGAACCAGATCACGCCGAGCACCACCATGCCGACCGCGAAGAGCGTGGGGCCGGTGCCCATCTGCGTGATCAACCAGCAGGGACCGAGGATCCCCGCAAGCGGCATCCACGGGTAGAGCGGTGTCCGGAAGCTCGGATCGTACGACTCGATGTTGCTCTCCCGCATCACGATCACCGCGAAGCAGATCAATGCGAACAGCACGAGCTGGAAGGCGCTCGCGAGCTTCGCGATCGACAGCACGTCGATGAACAGGATGCACGAGATCACCGCACCGACCGTCAACGCGAGCGAGACGATCGGAACCCCGTTCTTGTTGATGCTGCGAAACACCGAGGGGATGAGGTGATCCCGGCTCATCGCGAGGGGATATCGCGAGGAACTCATGATGCCCGCGTTCGCGACCGACATGAACGCGAAGAGCGCCGCGATGGTCACCAGCACCAGTCCGGTGGTCCCCGCGAAGGCCTTCGCCGCGTCGCCGACCGGCGTGAGGCTGTTCGCGAGCACGTCCGCCGGCGTGACGCCGACGATCACGATCAGTCCGACGAGATAGACCGCCACCGCGGTGCCCAGTCCGATGAAGATCCCCAACGGCAGGTTCCGCTGCGGGTTCTCGACCTCTTCGGCGACGCTCGCGACCTTGGTCACGCCCACGTAGCTGATGAACACCAGGCCCGCGGTCGCGAACACGCTCGAACCACCCTTGTCGAAGAATCCCTCGAAACGCGTGGTGTCGATCGCGAACGTCCCCTGCAGCATGAACCAGCTGAGCAGGGTGAGAAGTCCGATCACCATCACGATCTGAAAGCGGGTGGTCGCCTTTGCGCCCATGAAGTTCACTCCACCGAAGAGCAGGGCGAGCGCCACCGCGATCCCCTCGATCGGCGCGTCCGCGAAGAACAGCGTGATGTAGGCCCCCATGCCGACCAGCGCGAACGACGCCTTCAACAACAGCGCGAGCCAGGTGCCGAGGCCACCGATCGTGCCCGCGATGGGCCCGAGACTTCGATCGAGGAAGAAGTAGGTCCCGCCCGCCTTCGGCATCGCGGTCGCGAGTTCGACCTTGCAGAGCATCGGTGCGACCATCATGGCCGCCGCCACCAGATAGGCGACGATCACCGCCGGCCCCGCCTCCTGAAAGGCGAGCCCGGGCAGGAGGAAGAACCCGGCGCTCAGCGTCGTGCCGGTCGCGACGGCGAAGACGCCGAAGAGGTTCAGTTCCTTCTTGAGGGTCGGGTTCTTCGATTCGCTCTCTTCGGCGGCCATGGTGTGAGGTCCTGTTGGTCCCGGTCGTCGAAGCGGCACGTGCCGCGTCCGCAGAATGGTACTCGCCCGCGACCCGACGTCACCAGGTCGGGAGACGTATCCTCATCATGTGTTCGACACCCACTGCCATCTCACCTTCGACTGCTTCGACGACCGGATCGACGCGGTGCTCGCCGACGCCCGGGCCGCCGGCGTCCGTGGCTGCATCTCGATCTCGACCACCACCGCGGACCTCCCGCGACTCACCGGTCTCGCCGATCTTCACGCCTCGGTCTGGTGCTCCTCGGGCGTCCATCCGCTCTACAGCGACCGCCCCATCGACTGGGCCGCCATGGAGACCGCCGCCCGACACCCGAAGTGCGTCGCGTGGGGCGAACTCGGCCTCGACCACCACTATCCGGAGCCGGCCCGCGACCTGCAGCGTTCGGTGCTCGAGGAACAGCTCGCTCGGATCGAGGCCTGGACCGAAGCCGGCCTGGCGAAGCCCGTCGTCGTCCACTGCCGGAAGGCCTTCGAGGATCTCATTCCGATCCTCGACGCGTCGACCCTCCCCAACGACCGGTTCGTCTTCCACTGCTTCACGGGCGACGAATCCGATGCCCGGGCGGTGCTCGACTTCGGGGGATGGCTCTCGTTCACCGGAATCGTCACCTTCTCGAACGCCGCGGAAGTCGCCCGGGCGAGCGACCTGGTCCCGGACGACCGGATCATGGTCGAGACCGACGCCCCATTCCTGACCCCGGAACCCCATCGGAACGTCCGTCCCAACGAGCCTCGGTACGTCGGCTGCACCGCCGCCTTTCTGGCGAAGCGACGTGGTCGCGATCGGGAGGCCTTCGAGCGGATCCTCGACGCGAACGCGGGCCGATTCTTCGGAATCGAGATTCCGGAGGGATGAACCGCCCCCGATCGGGCGTCGATTCGACCGAGGTGCACTAGAATCTCGGGTCCATGCCCCCGCGGAACGACATCAGCGCCGGTCTCATGAGCTTCGGCGACCATCTCGAGGAGCTCCGCAAACGGCTCTTCCTCGCGATCGTCGTCCCGCTTCCGCTGTCGGTCATCCTCTTCTTCTTCGCCCCGATCATCCGCGGCGTGCTCGTCCTCCCGGCCCTCGCGGCGATGGAGGCCAACGGGCTCCCCGCGCGGCTGCAGGCGCTCGGCCCGGCCGAGGTCCTGACCACCGACCTCAAACTCAGCTTCATCGGCGCCGCCGTGATCTCCGCCCCCTGGATCCTGTGGCAGGCCTGGAAGTTCGTCGAGCCGGGTCTGTACACGCAGGAAAAACGCTTCGTCCACTTCCTGATCCCCGGCAGCGCCCTCCTCACCGCGTCCGGGCTCGCCCTCCTCTACTGGGTGATGCTTCCGTTGATGCTGCAGGTGCTGATCTCGTTCGGGGTGCCCGGCCCCGCGGACGCATTCGGTATTCCCGACTCCAGTGAACTGATCGCGGAACGGGCGGACGCCGGCCTCCCCGTGTTCCCGGTGCTCGCCGAACCACCGGCGAACCCCGCGCCGGGCCAGGCGTGGATCGAACCGGTCACCCGGTCCCTCATGGTCGTCGTTCCCGTGGCCGGCGACGGCGATCGCTACGAACTGCTCTCGATGCCGTTGAGTCGCGCCGGCACCATCGCGCAGGAATTCCGACTCGGCGAGTACATCGGCTTCGTTCTCACCCTCGCCCTCGCGGTCACCGTGGCGTTCCAGATGCCGCTGGTGATCCTGCTGCTCGGATGGGCGGGCATCGCCGACCGCAGTTTCCTGAAGAAGAACCGGCGGTACGCGGTGCTGGTCTGCGCCGTCCTCGGGGCGATCCTGACGCCGGCGGACGTGATCAGCATGATCCTGCTCTTCATCCCGCTCTACCTTCTCTACGAGCTCGGAATCCTCCTGCTCACCCTCGCCCCCGCGGACCGCGTCGCCGGTGGCAATGTCATCTCCGGCGCCCTCGGCGGGCGATCCGAGGCCGACGCCGATGATTACGGGACGTCGAACCCGACGCAGACCACCGATTCGGAACAGACCGACTCGAACGTGACCGACTCAGATGCGGATCCGCGATCCGATCGGGCGGACGACGATCCGGAGGCCGATGACCAAGACGGATCCGGATGGCCGGGGTCGTGAGACTCCGGCGGAGAGGATCCCGGCGCCACGGCGTCGTGATGAACGGATGTCGCGACGCCCGGTCCGCCGGCGTGAAGCGACGCATCGGAACTCGCCGGAGAAGATGGATGTCCAGGCTACGAATCGCAAGCGACAATCACCCGGGGGTCGACAGCGTCGATGCACGGATGATGGAGCGTGCGATCGAACTCGCCCGGGCGGCGGCCTCCGAAGGCGAGATCCCGGTCGGCGCCGTGGTGTTCCGCGGCGAAGAGATCCTCGGCGAGGCGGCGAACAATCGCGAGGCGTGCTGCGATCCGACCGGACATGCGGAAATGGTCGCGTTGCGGGCCGCGGGCGAACGCCTCGGCAGCTGGCGACTCGAGGGCTGCAGCATGGTGGTGACCCTCGAACCGTGTCCGATGTGCGCGGGCGCCCTCGTCAACGCTCGACTGAAGCGACTGGTCTTCGGTGCGTTCGACCCCAAGGCCGGAGCGTGCACCTCGCTCTTCGACATCCCCGGCGATCGACGACTGAATCACCGCGTCGAGATGATCGGCGGCTTCGAGGAAGCCCGGTGCGCGGAACTGCTTCGCGCCTTCTTCCGCCGACGCCGCGCCGAAAAGCGACGCACCGGCTGAACCCGTGAATCGAGAACCCGAGATGCGAAACCACCACGGAATGCGATCATGGTGATCTGCTTCGATCTGGGCGGCGTCCTGATCCGGATCTGTCGCGACTGGAACGAGGGATGCGCGGCCGCGGGAATCGATCCCCGGACCCACCAACCGCGGGCCGGCCACGACGATCGCGCCCGGGCGCTGATCGCCCGCTACCAGCGTGGCGAAGTCGAATGCGTCGGCTTCCAACGTGAACTGAGCGAACTGTTCGACGGCGTCTGGACGCCCGACGAGGTCGCCCGCATCGATCGAGCGTGGATCCTCGGGTCCTACCGGGGGACGGTCGGACTGGTCGACGATCTGCAGGTGGCCGGGCACCGGACCGCATGCCTCTCGAACACCAGTCATTCCCACTGGAACATGCTCCTCGAGGACCCCGCGGTGAGCGGACTCGACGTGCGCCACGCCTCTCACCTGCTTCGACTGCACAAGCCTGATCGTCGCATCTACGAGGCGTTCGAAGCCGACCTCGGCGTCAGGGGATCGGAGATCGTCTTCTTCGACGACCTGCAACCGAACGTGGATGCGGCGCTCGAGCGCGGATGGGACGCGATCCGCATCGACCACGAGACCGAGACCGTTCCGCAGATCCGGGCGGCGCTGCAGGACCGCGGACTGCTCGACTCGTCGGGATCAGCGGACTGAGGTTCGACGCCAGGCCGCGGCGAGACCGATCGCGGCCAACGGCACCCATGCGAAGATCGCCGGCCACATCGTCCGCCAGGGCGGGACCGCGTCACCGACGACCACTTCGAAGACGACCGCCGCCGCGGGGCCCTCGCCGTCGGGATCCAACCGCATCGACCAGGCCCCCGGAATCGCGAGGTCGAGCAGCGCCCGATGTTCGTCGGCGAGGAGGCCGGGCTCGAACCCGGCGAGAACCTCGACACCGTCGACGTGCCGGGCCGTGACCGACGCCTCCGGATGTCGAACGCCGACCCAGGCGATCTCCATCCCGCCGATCCGCGGCGCGGGCGGAGAGACGATGACCGCGGACGGTCGATCGAGTCGAAGTCCGGTCCACACCACCACCCCGCCGTCCGCGAGCGCCGGAACCGTCGCGATCCACAACGGCATCGTCGCCAGCAGCGAAATCCAGCGGAGGCGCCGGCGCGGGTGTCTCGTCCGTCGGTGATGGCCCGCTCGAATCGAACTCATGGCATGAACCCCGACGTGCCGCGCATCTCCATCGGCTGGAAGACGATCCAGGCGGTGATCGCCCACAGACCGACGAGCACCACCGCCGACGGCAACCAGCGTCGCGTGACGACGTCGGGTGAGGTCGCGGATCCGACGTTCGCCGCGGCGGCGCGCCACCCCCACCACGCGACGCCGAGACTGCCTGCGAGCCCGATCGAGAGCACGCACAGTTCGGCGGGCAGCATCCAGTCCGGTGGCGGCACGCAGCAGCTCAGGATCCGGTCCGGCATCTCCGCCGTCGTCCCGAGGTCGTGTCCGACCCGGGTCAGCGCGGCCTCCGCGGTGGGCCATCCCGTCACCAGATGGAAACCGAAGTGCACGATCCACATCGCGGTGCCGAGCGGCGTCACGGCGAGTCCGGCGCGGACCAGACGTTCGACCCGCGGCACGCCGGGATCGCCGATCGAGGCCACCGAGAGACCGAGCAGTCCGACGAGGATCGCGACGACCACGAAGACCCCTTCGACCAGCCAACGCGGCCCGACCGCGATCCGGTCCATCGCCTCGACGACCGGCGACGTCATGCCCGCCGCGTTCACGATGCCGCCGATCGCGATGACCGCCAGCAACACGCCCACGTCGAGTCGGCGGGCCAGCCGGCCGAAGCCGCTGCGGACATCCGCAGCCGCAAGATCCACGCCGGGAACCTGTCGCACGATCCCCACGTTGTCGTGGGGACACGCGGTGACGCAGTCGAGGCAGAAGGTGCAGTCGAGATTCCCCGACTTCTTCGGAATCAGGAGGTCGAGGCCGCAGCCGGGACCACGTGGACCGCCGACCAGGCAGTCGCGGGTGGTGCAGGCGTCGCACCGTCGCGGATCGAGCGCCGACACCGTCCGGGACGACATCGTCGACGTCGCCATCTGGTACTGCCCCACCGGACAGACGTATCGACAGAACGCGGATCCCTCGAAGAGAAGATCGACGCACGTCGCCGCACCGACCAGGCCCAGCAGGAGCATGGCGGTGGCGAAGGGGCTGTCCCAGAGATCGAACGCCTCGTAGACCACGAGCCAGACGACCACCAGCGCGACCGCGAGCCATTTCGATCGAAGGCGCCGCGGCCACTTCCGCGTCGGACGGATCCAGCGACGGAGAAGACCGCGCGGCGCGACGAGCGGACAGGCGAAGCACGCCACGTTTCCCAGCAGGAGCGCGAGCAGGACCACCCCGCCCCGCCAGTGCGTCCAGGGAAGCGTGCCCGCGAGATTCATCGGCGATTCGTCCGGGCCGAGGATTCCGTCGACCGCGATTCCGATCAGGACCGCGAGCGACACGAGCCGAAGGCCCAGCCGGAACCGCGCTGACCCCAGCAGGCGGCCGAGCAACGGCGTCCGGAGCAGATCGCCCCGGTCCGGTACCGCGGGAAGCACCCGGAGCGCGATACCGGCGGCGGTGGTGCTCGCGACCGGGGTGCGGTCGACCGCCGATCGTCCGAGCAACCATCTCGCCGTGATGACCATCGCGGGCACGAGGAACGCGAGATTCCCGGGCACCCACATCAGGCCCGCGGCGAGTTGCTGGTCGCGGGTCGCGTCGACCCCGTGCGCCGCCGAGACCGTGGCGTACCACCCGTAGACCGGACCACTCGCGAACGCGAGCGCCGCGCTCACCACCGTGTTCACGATGTCCGCGGTGACCAGGTACGGAATCATCGCGATGCGAGGCCACGGCGAGCGGACCGGGAACGGCTGGACCACCGGCAACCAGAAGAGCAGTCCCGCCCCGAGCATGGTGAGATGCTCCGCGAGATGCCACGCGGGATTCTGGATCGCCAGTTCGTACGCGGCCGGCACGTGCCAGCCGAGCGTCGCGGCGGCCATCGTCGTCCACCCCACCACGGGGTGCGTGATTCGCCGCATGGTGTTCCGCACCCGGGGCGATGCGAGCAACGGACCGACGATCCCCGATCGGACCGACCGGGGAAGTCCCATCAGCATCGGCATCGCCGGAGCGCCGAACCACCACAGCGGGGGCACCACCAGCGCGAGCAGCATGTGCTGGATCATGTGCGCCGACAGCGTCCGCTCCGCGGCGGCGTCGAGCGGCGTCGCGATCGCCGTCAACAGTCCGATCCAACCGAACACGAACGCCGCGAGGCGCCACCCCGGGAAGCGCATCGCGGTCCGTGGCCCCCCACGTCTCAGTCGACGTCGGCCCGTCACGTAGATGGAGATCGAGACCACGGCGGCGAACGCCGTCCACGGCGCCGTCCCCACCGTCGCGGCGAAGAGTTCACCCGGCGAGATCATGCCGAACGACGCGAGTGACATGGTCGGGGTCCGCTCCCGTCACCTTGATGCGACGGACGCATCGGTCTCGTCGAGCGGCGCGGTGGGCTCGACCGTCGGAGATTCATCCCGACCGGGCTGTCGCTCCATCGCGCCGGGAATCGTCGCGGGCAGGTCTCCGCCGTCGAGCGTCGACAGGAACGCGACCAGTGCCTGGGTCTCCGCGCTGCTCAGGTTCTTTCCATAGGCCGGCATGTTTCCGCCGCCCTGCTGGATCTGACGCACCAGCTGATCCCAGTTCAACCGGGTCGCGACGTCGTCGAGGGCCGGACCGCGCTTGCCGCCCTCCCCGCCGATCGAGTGGCAGTTGCGGCACTGGGCGTACTGCAGCTGGATCGCTCCCTGCAGTTCGAGGGGCGAGCGGTGCCGGACGTATTCGACGGGCGTGGGAATCGAGGTCCACGCCTTCATCACCGGACTCCAGGGGGAACCGATCCCGAGCCAGGTGAGCACCAGGAGCGCGGTGACGATGATGCAGAGGATGATCACCGAGAGCGGGCGTCGCGAAGGCGCTCGTTCGCCGGTCGGCGAAAGGAACGGCAGCGCGGCGAGCAGCGCGATCGCGACCGGTGGTCCGACCAGGATCAGGAACGTCTCGGTCTGCGGCGGCAGCAGGGCGAGCACCGCGAACAACCAGAGGAAGAGGGTGTCGGGACGCGGCGCGACCTCGATGCTCTGCGGATCCGGGAACGGCCCGGGTCCGATCGGCCCGTACCAGGAGGCGATGCCGATGAGCGCGATCAGCGCCGCGCCGCAGAACACCATGTCCCGTCGAGCCGCATCGGGGAAGAACGGCACGCCGGTCTTCTTGACCCGCTTCTCGTATTCCTCGCGGTAGGTCTCGGGCTCGATCGGCTGGCCGACCTTCGGCATCTCGCTGATCCCACCCTTGAGCACCAGGATGAGGTGGACGCCGATCAGACCGATGAGGGTCCCCGGAAGGATGAACACGTGCAGTGCGAAGAACCGACTGAGCGTCGCACCGGAGATGTCGGGGCCCCCGAGGACCACCGAGCGGAGCCAGTTGCCGGCGAACGGGACCCGGTCGACGATCGCGGCGCCGATGCCCAGCCCCCAGTACGCGTTGGCGTCCCACCGCATGATCTGGCCGGTGAACGCGAGCCCGAGCGTGGTGAGGCAGAGGAAGACCCCCGCGACCCAGGTCAGTTCCCGCGGGAACTTGTAGGTTCCGTGCAGGAACACCTGCGTCATGTGGATGAGCATCATCACGCACATCGCGTTCGAGCTCCACCCGTGAAGGGCCCGGAGCATCCAGCCCATGGGGATCCGCTGATCGATGTAGATGAGGCTCTGGTAGGCCTCGGCCGCGCTCGGAACGTAGATCGTGGTGAGCAGGATCCCCGTGACCAGCTGCACCATGAAGAACATCAGCGTGGCGCTGCCGAAGACGTACCACCACTTCGCGCTGCGCGGCACCTTGTGGAACATCGCATGCTCGGCGACCGAGACCAGTCCGGTCCGGTCGTCGACCCAGTCGAGACTCTTCCTGACGTTGCCTTCCTGCTTCATGTCAGGTCGTCTCCTGCAGGCCGGGCAGTCGCCCACCGAGGATCTCGAAGCTCTCGCCGTCGATCCGCCACTCGTACTCGAAGAGCCCGCGCGGCGGCGGGCCGGACGCCCGCGAGCCGTCCTCGTAGTAGACCCCGCCGTGACACGGGCACATGAAGAGTCGCGACTGGGCGAACCACTCCACCGGACAGCCGAGGTGGGCGCAGTTGACCGCGAAGACCTGGAAGGTCTTGGGATCGATGCACCGGACGTAGCAGACGTTCTTGTTGGTCTCGCCGTCGGTCGGGGAGTCCCAGGGGTTCGTGAACTTCACCAGCACCGTCTCGCCGGGCTTGAAGCGGGTGGGCTTGCCGAGCGAGACCCATCGATTGGGATCGCTCGCCTCGGCCGGCGCGATCGCGACGCCGACGATGGGGATCGCGGCGAGTCCGCCGCCCACGGTGAGCAGCGTGGTGCCGGCGGCGAACAGGAAGCCGCGACGACCCTTCTTCGCGCCTTCGCAACCTTCGCACGGCGACGGGGCGTCGCCTCCGGTCTCGTCGGTCTGATGCGACTCGTGGTTCTCGTTGGTCATGGGGCACCATCCTTCACTTCAGGACCGGAGGGCAGGCTGGAACGGCCCGCACCGAGATAGGCGACGAGGTCCGCGACGTCGCCGGCGTCGAGCGCCCCCTCGACCGTCTTTCCATCGGGGCCGCGGAAGGGACCGGCGGCGCCGGGCATGCCGAGATCCGCACGGCCGAAGACGATGTTCGAATGCAGATGCTGGTCGCTGACCAGTCGCAGGTAGAAGGGGTCGGTCACGCTTCCCGCGACCAGCGGGTCGGGCCCGGGATCGACGGCGCGGTCCGCCGGTTCGTCCGACGGATGACAGGACGCGCAGTTCGCCGCGAAGAGACGGCCACCACGGGCCGGATCCCCGTCGGCGGCGTCCACCTTCCACGGGATCCCCCGCGACACGCCCTTGACGCCGGCGTCGCCCCATTCGGATCGCATGCCCTGGACGAAGGCTCGAATGACCTCGTCGTCGAGTCCGCCGATGGCGTCGCCGCCGAAGCCGGGCATCCGGCTGGACGGAATGCCGTCGCGGATGATCGAGAACATCGTGTCCTCCGGAACCGCCATGAGATAGTCGCCGTTCCGCATCGGAAGCCCGGCGCCGAGGCTGCCGTCCGCGCCGTGGCAACCGGAACACCGGTCGGCCCACGTCGCCTGGAATCCGGCGGGCGTCGAGGCCGACACCACCGGCGGCGGATACGGAGGCGGCTTGCCGGGAAGTCGGTCGCAGCCCGAGGGCGCGACACCGACCAGCGTCGTCAGCAGCGCCGAAGCGCCGATCGCCCTGGTGATTCGGCTCGTTCCACTCACGATTCGTCATCCTCCGTCCGCTCGACGCCCATCCGTCGCTCGAGGCTCCAGCCCACCTGGAGCGGCACCATCGTCGCACGGGAGATCACGAACCCGCAGGCCAGCCCGAACGCCACCTGGCTTCCGAGGAACCACGGCCACGAGATGTAGTCCTCGAGCGTCGGGTTCACGACCCGGAGCGTCGCCCACGCGATTCCGGTCCAGATGACCGGCGCGATCAGGCCGCCGGCGAGCAACGGTCGCCGCGGCATCATGGGAAGCGACACCACGAAGACCATGCCCACGGAGAGGCTGAGGAAGGCGTGCAGACCGATCGACGTCGCGAACCAGGTCGCGTTGAACGCCTTGAGCTGCGCTTCCGTCGCCTCGCCGATGGAGGGGAGCACGGTGCCCGCGAGCAGGTTGATGGGCAGCCAGAGACTTCCGGCGTCGATCACGCCCCATGCGGCGGCGACGACCGCCATCGCGATCGCACCGGCGATCGCACCCTTCACGCCGCTTCGATACGGATGGATCCGCTCGGGGACGACGTTGCGGGGCGTCTTCTTCGGACGCGGCGCGAACTCGGGGGGCGGCAGCGGCATCTCGCAGTCCGCGACCGGGATCGCCTCGACGTTCTCGTGCGGGAAGACCTCGCGGAACCAACCGATCACGCCCACCAGCGCGAACACCGCCCCCACCACCACCACGAAGATGTTGGTGACGATCGCGGCGAACATGAAGGTCACCCCGAACGCGGTGATGATCGGCCACGGCGTCGGCCGCGGAATCGCCCGGAGGTACGGCATCTCCCGGGCCTCGCGGGGGGCGAGCGCCGCCCGTTCGTCTCGTTGCTCCGCTCGCTCCGTCATGATGCCGGCGCTCCCTGCGGCACCCGGCCGACGATGTAGACCAGGGTGAAGACGAGAATCCAGACCACGTCGACGAAGTGCCAGTACCAGGTCGCGATGTCGACCCGCTGGTGGTCGCGATCGGGCCGGATGCATCCGAAGATCGAGAGCAGCAGGATGACGACCAGCATCAGCATCCCGACGATCACGTGGAAGGCGTGAAGGCCGACGAGCGAATAGAAGTTCGTGCCGAACGCGTTCGACTGGATGGTGAGGCCCTTGTCCTCGATGAGCCCCCACCATTCGTAGCCGGTGCCGACGAGGAATTCGATCCCCAGCAGGATGGTCAGGGCGAGCCAGAACCGGAACGCACCCATCGCACCGCGGGCGAGGGCCCGGACCGCGATCACCACCGTGAAACTGGAGGAGATCAGGCACGCGCTGTTGATCAGCACCAGTCCGAGTTCGAGGCATTCCAGCGGCTGGGGACCGTCCGGGCTCTTCCCGATGTAGTAGAGATAGGTCACGAGGAACGCGCTGAAGATCGCGCTCTCCATGAAGATGAGGCAGGCCATCCCGACCTTGGCGCGGGACAGGGGTGACCGAAGCGTCACGCCGGCCTCCTGGTTGGCGGGAAGCGCGGTCATGCCCGCACCGCCCGTCCGGATCGACCCGCCGGACCACGCCGGTGATCACTCGTAGTACGCATCGGGATCCTCCGGGTTCTTCCGGTCCCACAAGGGACGGGCGCTGGTGCAGGTCGGGATTCGATCGAAGTTCCATTCCGGCGGCGGACTGGTCGTCGACCATTCGAGGGTCCAGGCGTCCCACGGGTCGTCACCGGCCACCGGGCCGCGACGCAGGGATTTGATGGCGTTCCAGAGGAAGAGCGCGACCCCGGCCATCTGGAACGGCACGCCGATCGAGCTGATGAGGTTCCAGATCTCCCAGCCGCGATCGGCTTCGTAGGTGTAGATCCGCCGCGGCATGCCGAGGGCGCCGGAGACGTGCATCGGCATGAAGGTCAGGGTGAAACCGATGAACAGCAGCCAGAAGGTCCACTTGCCGAGCCGCTCGTCGAGCATCCGTCCGGTCGCCTTCGGGAACCAGTAGAAGATCGCGCCGAAGATCCCGAACACCGTGCCGCCGAACAGGACGTAGTGGAAGTGCCCGACCACGAAGTAACTGTCGGAGAGCTGCCAGTCGAGCGGCACGGTCGCGAGCATGATCCCGGTCAGGCCGCCGATCACGAACATGGCGACGAAACCGGTCACGAAGAGCATCGGGGTCGTGAAGTGGAGTCGTCCGCCCCACATCGTGCCCAGCCAGTTGAAGATCTTGATCCCGGTGGGAACGGATATCAGGAAGGTCGTCGCGCCGAAGAACGAGTCGAGGACCGGCCCCAGCCCGACCACGAACATGTGGTGGGCCCAGACGCCGAGCGAGATGAATCCGATTCCGACCGTCGCGGCCACCATCAGCGGATAGCCGAAGAGGACCTTCCGACTGAACGTCGGCATGATCTCGCTCACGAATCCGAACGCGGGCAGGATCAGGATGTAGACCTCCGGATGCCCGAAGAACCAGAAGAGATGCTGCCAGAGAATGGCCGATCCCTGCGTCTCCGGATCGAAGAAGTGCGCTCCGAGCGTGCGGTCCAGAAGGAGCATGATCTGGGCGCCGGTGAGGATCGGGATCGCCACCAGCACCAGGAACGCGACCACCAGCATCATCCAGCCGATCATGGGCATCCGCATCAGCGTCATGCCCGGGCAACGCATGCAGAGGATCGTCGCGATGAAGTTGATCGCGGTGGTCATGCTGCCGAAACCGCTGACCATGATCCCGAGGATCCAGTAGTCGGTGCTGTTGCCGCGGCTGAAGGTGCGGCTGGTCAACGGGGCGTACGCGAACCAGCCGACGTCCGGCGCGGTGCCGGCACCGTACAGGCCGTCGGCCCCGAGGTAGCTGAAGTAGAGCAGCAGCCCGCCGAAGATGAAGAGCCAGAAACCGAACGCGTTCAATCGGGGGAACGCCATGTCCCGCGCGCCGACCATGAGCGGGATCAGGTAGTTGCCGAATCCCAGCAGGATGGGCATGCCGACGAGGAACACCATCGTGGTGCCGTGCATGGTGAAGAGCTGGTTGAACGTCTCCGGATCGATCACGTCGTTCTCGGCCCGCGCCAGCTGGAGCCGCATGAACGCCGCTTCGAGTCCCGCCACCAGGAAGAAGCAGAGTCCCGCCCCGATGTACATGAGGGCGAGCTTCTTGTGGTCGACCGAGATCGCCCACTGCATGACCGACTCCCAGAAGCGCCCACGACCACCATGGCTGGGCAGCGAGGCCGGTCCCGGATGTCGTGGTGCGGTACTCATGGTCGACTTTCGGTCAGTTCAACGTCAGGAGGTAGTCGGTCACCGCGTCGAGTTCCGCGGCATCGAGCTTGAGGGAGGGCATGTTGCAACCGATCTTCAACTGGGCCGGATCGTCGATCCAGGCCCGCAGATTCTCACGGTTGAGCGGAATGAACCCGGAACCGATGGTGTCACGGCTTGCGAGGTGAGTGAGGTTCGGCCCGAACATGCCGTCGCTCGTCCCGTCGACCGTGTGGCAGTTGAGACACGCGTATTCCGCGAAGACTCCTCGCCCCGTGGCCACCTTCGGATCCTCGACCCCCGGCTTCCGCTGGGCGTCGAGCCAGGCGTCGAAGGCCTCGGGCTCGTCCGCGTAGACGCGGATGAGCATGTGGGCGTGCTGGGTGCCGCAGTACTCGGCGCACTGCCCGAGGTAGATCCCGGCCCGCTCCGCCTCGAACCAGGTGTAGTTGGTGTGGCCCGGAATCAGGTCCATCTTGCCCGCGAGTCGCGGGACCCAGAAACTGTGGATCACGTCCGCGGATTCCAGCCGGAGCCAGATCGGTCGCCCCACCGGAACATGCATCTCGTTCGCGGTCACCACTTCGCCGGCATCGTTGGGATAGCGGAACTCCCACCACCACTGATGTCCGATCACGACCACCTCCAACGCATCCTCGGGCGGCGAGGTGATGTCGATGTCGCGGATGGTCCGGATGGTGATCATCGTCAGGACGAACACGATGATGGTCGGAATCACCGTCCACGCGACTTCGATCGGAACGCTGCCGTAGACCTGCGTCGGCTCGGCGGAGACGCCTTCATCCCGCGCGGCCCGTCGGGACCGGATCCCGCGGACGATCGCGAGCACCAGGAATCCCTGGACCACCACGAAGATCCCGATGCAGATCGCGAAGACGAGGAATCCGAGTTCACGGATCTCCCGGGTCGGTGGCGATTCGGCCTCGAAGATGCTGGTCACGCCGGCGCCGGACACCGGTGGGGCGTTCGGGTCGCAGACCACCAGTTTCGCATCGAGGTCGGCGACCGAACCGTCGGGCTGTCGGACCGGCGCAGGGGCGGGCGGAACCGGCGGGCCGGCGGCGGAGGCGTTGGTGTCGTCCTGCAGACCGCCCGCGGGCGCACCGATGGCCGTCACACCAAGGGCGACGCAGAAGACGATCGCGATCAGGGACCGGCATCCTCGCAAGACGAATCTTCCTTTCGACTTCGGACCTCCGGGCACACCCACCCTTCGGCGCGGCGAATATAGCACGTCCGGCCCGACGACAAACGCCGCCGAAAAAGAAACAATTCGCCGAGGGCGACCGAACTGACCGTTTCAAACGGCCCGGTCCGGTCAGGCGTCCTTGGTCTCATCCTTCTTGAAGGCGTTCCGGTCACGCTTGTCACGACGGTGCGCCTCGACACCGTCGTCGCCGATGATCTCACGCAGCACGACCGTGGCGTAGGAACCGCGCGGAAGATCGAAGGCCGTCCGAACGTACGGGCCGTGCTCGTCGAAGCCGGAGTCGAGTTCGAGATTCGTGATCCGGATCCGGTAGGGGCGGCGGGTTCCCTTGAAATCCAGTCCGTCTCCGGCGAAGGCCGTCGCATCCACGCCGGCATCGGCGAAGGCCGCCCGTTCGGAATCCAGAACCGCACCCGTGGCCTGCGGCATGCCCGGCCCGAGGATGGGCCCGCCGGGAGAGAGTTCGAAGGCGGCCGCCTGAGCCGCGAGATCCTCTCGTTCCAGCATTCCCGCGTCCGCGAGGAAACTTCGACGACTGTCGTGGCGGAAGGCCACGTCCCCTTCGAGGATCCGATCGATCGTCCCGGCCTTGATCCGCTCCTCGAGGAGATGGTTGAAGATCGACGACTGGAGCGCACTCACCCAGAAGTTGCGCATCTGCCTCGAGACCGTGGCGACCGCCTCCTCCGTGGATCGCCCCTTCGCGATCGCGTTGGCCATCCCCCGCTCCGCGACGTCGCGGCGACCCCAGCCCTTCGCGGCCTCGTCGAACCGGCCCGCTTCGAACGCCTCGCGCTGGCCTCGCTGGTGCGCCGGGAACCAAGAGCCCGTGGTGCCGAGCATCTCGGCGGCGAGTCCGTCCCAGTCCCGGGCCAGGATCATCCGCCCGAGGCGATGGGTGTTGCGGCGATACCCGAATCGCTGGGTGCCGTAGTGGTTCGGCACCCCCCGCTTTTCGAGCTCCTGCATCGCCCGCCAGACCGCGGGGGCCTGCAGCGGATCGAGATCTCGGATCCGGATCGAGAATCGATTGCCGGCGAGATGCCCTCGACGCAACTTGTTGGTGTGCCAGTCCGCCCAGACGATCTGCACCCGGGAATCCTCGATCGCGGTCGCGACCTCCGCGGGCGGGCCGTGCGTGCCGGGGAGATGGATCGAGATCGTCTGGCCGGTCATCGCGACGCGGTCCTTCATCCCCGCCGCCCCGATCGCCGACTCCTTCACCTTGAAGTGACGACGCAGGATGCCCAGCAGTTCGGTGTGGGCGAGCCCGCGTTTCTGGACACGGAGGTAGAGATGCTCACCTTCCCCACGCGGCTCGTACAGGGGCAGCTCGTCGACCATGAAGTCGTCGTCGCGAAGCTTGATCCTGCCCGCGAGAAGCGGTGTGTCGAGAATCCGGCCCTGCGGCATCGGATCGCCGAGCACGCCGGGTGCCGTCGGGGGCGCGATGTGAAGATCGTCGTCGGGGCGATTGCTCACGCGAATCCATCCTCGCCGTCCTCGGACTCGTCCTCGGCGTCGTCGAAGTCCGGCATCCATCCGGGATGTTCCGGAGGCTGCTGATCGGTGGTCGGTTCGCTGGACGCCTCTTCAAGCACCGAGTCCACCACGAAGATCGGCACGTCCGAGCGGACACCGAGGGCGATCGCGTCGGACGGCCGCGAATCGACCTCCACCATCTCGTCGCCCTGGCGGATCACGAGCTTCGCGAAGAAGGTCCCCTCTTCGAGGGCGTGGATGACGATCTGGACGAGCGTCCCGCCCAGGAGTTCGATCACGTTGCCGAGCAGATCGTGGGTCTGGGGACGGGGGATCGGGGTCTTTCGCAGGCGACGCTCGATCGCGAAGGCTTCGGGGAGACCGATCGCGATCGGGAACATGCGATCGCCGCCCTCCTCCTGGAGCGTGACGAACTGCGAATCCGCCATTTCGCGAATCAGCAGTCGGGCGAGCGTCACCTTCACGAGCATCCGAAGCACTCCTTTGACCGGTCGGTTCGCCGACGAGCATCGTCGCGAACATGGTCGATCGGCTGGGACATCCTATCGCCTTCGATGACGACGAATCAGTCGAAAGACGCTCCGGCGTCCCGGTACCAGGCGGAATTCCCGGTCCGATGGAGTTCCTCGAAGTGCCGCTGGATCCGGGAGGACCAGTCCGGCGTCTTCATGCCGTTGGCTCGATACCAGTCGCCGATGGTCCGGTCGTAGTCGTCCACGGCGGCGAGCACGGCATCATCGTCGGGATAGGCATCATCGAAGAGCACGGCCTCGGGGGCGAGCCGTGGACGCACCGAGGTCTCCTGATCCGGCGTCCCGATGCACAACCCGAAGAGCGGCCAGACGCCCTCGGGCGTGCGAAGGACCTCGTGCAGCGCCGGCAGATCGTTGCGAAGCCCGCCGATGTAGCACGTTCCATACCCCATGGACTCGAACGCGACCACCATGTTCTGCGCGAACAGGGTCGCGTCGATCACCGCGAGCATGAATCCCTCGAGATTCGACGCGTACGGCACGTCCGCACGAGCCGCGAGCAGCCGATGTCGCCGGACATCCCCGCAGATCACGAGGAAGAGCGGGCAGGCGGCGACCTTCTCCTGCCCACCGGTGAGCGGGACCAGTCGATCTCGGACCGCCCGGTCGGTGATGCGGATCGCGGCATAGGCCTGGATGTTCGAACTCGTCGCCGCCTGCCGGCCGGCCCGGACGGCGGCCTGAAGATGTTCTTCAGGCACGGGATCGGGCTTGAAGCGGCGAACCGAGCGGTGTGCGGCGAGCAGGTCGACGACGTCGTTCATGGAACTGGATCCGAGGTGGTCTCGAGCGGCGTTCCCACCGGCCCTGCCTCGGGCCGGTTCGCCGCCGTGAGATCATCGCCGCGATCGTCGTCCGTCGCGAGACGGGATGATCGCCGGGCTCAGCCGGTCCAGTCGACGAAGAGAAGTCCGAGGTCGAGCCCGTCGATCCGGCAGTCGCCGTTGAGATCGCCGACGCAGGTCTCCTCGCAGTCCGACGGACAGGGTCCCCAGCCCATCAGCATGATTCCGAAGTCCTCGCCGTCGACGACGCCGTCCCGGTTGAGATCGCCCGGGGCGGGCGGCTGCGGATCGAGCGCGAGCAGCGAGGCTTCCACGTCGAGCCGACCGGTGCCGGTCAGATCATCGAAGCCCAGCGACTCGACGTCGTCCGCGTGGATCATCAGCATGACCTTCGCGGTGACGGGATCGAGATCGGGGGCGACGGTCTTCATCAGGGCGACCGCGCCGGTCACGAACGGCGCCGCCATGCTGGTGCCCGACTTGTAGCCGTAGGAGGACGAGCCGACGCAGGAGTAGATCCGCCAGCCCGGGGCGGCGAGATCGATCTCCGGACCGGCGCTCGAGAACGACTCGTGCCGGTCGCGGTTGTCGGTCGCGGCGACCGCGATCGTCTGCGGGAATCGGGCCGGTGCCTGCACGTCGTTCGCCTGACCGGTGTTTCCGGCAGCGGCGATCTGGATGACCCCGGCGTCGTCGGCGTAGGCGACCGCGTCGGCGAAGGCTTCGGTACCCGCCGAATACTGGAGGCTCATGTTGATGATGTCGGCGCCATGGTCGACCGCCCAGACGATTCCCTCCGCCACCCAGCTCTCGAGACCCGTGCAGCCGTTGGTGACGACCACCGGCATGATCCGCGGCCGCCACGCGACGCCGGCGATGCCTTCGTCGTTGTCGCCGCGAGCGCCGAGGATGCCGGTCACGTGCGTTCCGTGGCTTCCGCATTCGTCGTCGAACTGGTCGTTCGCGTCCGGAACGTTCCAGCCGGGCAGGAGTCGGTCGTCGAATTCGACGTGGGGATCGACGCCGGAGTCGAGCACCGCGACGACCACGTCCTCGGATCCGACCGTCCAGTCCCATGCGGGAATCGCGTTGACGTCGGCGCCGACGATGCCGTCCTGGCCGGCGACGTTCTGTCCGGTGTTCAGGACGCCGTACTGGAAGCCGAACCACGGGTCGTCGGGCGGCGCCGCGACGCCACCGGAAGCGTCGAGTTCGATCGCCTCGACGGGACCGCCGATCGCGGCGAGGTCACCCACCACGTGGATCGCGGCGTCGGCGGACGCGGCGTTCGGAAACTCGACGATGAAGTACCGGTCGAGGCGGTTCGCCCTCGCCAGCACGTCGTTCGCGGGTGGTGTCTGGAAGAGCGGACGAAGCTCGGTCGCCTGCATCTCGAACAGCTGATCCCGCATCAGTCGGGCGGCGATCAGATCGGCGGTCGTGAGTCTTGCTCGGGCCGCATCGGGAACGAGCCAGAAACCGCC
>JAQWJM010000036.1:0-2758 GCA_029248335.1 Phycisphaerales bacterium | reverse complement strand
GCGCTCTCGCCCTCCTCGGTGTCGCCGGCCTCGCCGGTCGTCGCCGACGCAACGGCTGATCTCTTCGAGATCGGTTCGCTGCACGGTCCTCGGACCCATCCCAACCCCCGGTTGCTTCGGCAGCCGGGGGTTGTCTTTTTTCGCGAGCACTCGAATGGCGGTCTTGAGTCGCAATCCGACGAAAACCTGTCAAATCATCACAACTGCTGGCCGAATCAGAATTTAAGCAGCTACTGTTGGTGGGGTTGTCTCCGAATCGACGGGAGGTGCCCACTCGCGGCATCTGAGATCAAGTTGACCCGACGCTCGACCGTTTGGAGCGCTCGTCGGAGCGGGTCGGTCCAGGACCATTCGGGTGAATCAAGACCAAGGGCCTCGTTTCCCTTTCATGAAGAGGCGGGGTCAGACACGAGCGACCTGCCTTGGCCATTTCGTTTCAATGCAGTCTTCCGCTTTGTTCTGTTTCCGGTGGGAGTCTCTGGCCGGGGGTGATGTCACGACGCCCCGCTTACGTTCCTCGCGGCAAATGACTCTCTCAAAAGGAGAAGAAAAGAAATGCGCAATTCAATGATTCTTGGTTCCGGTGTCGCCGGTGTTGCCATGACGCTTGCTGCGGGTGCGGCGGCTGACATCACCGGTGCCGTCACCGTCGACTACGCCGTGACGGCCGAAGACTTCGGCGGGACTGTCGTCAGCGTCAACGTGTCCGATCTCTACCTGCTCAGTGACAACGCGGCCGACGTCGTGCTCAACGTCAACGACCTCGAGCTGGCCGCCTCCGCTCAGGTCGACTACTTCCAGAGCATCACCGGCACCGGCTGGACGCCGACCAACCCTGGTGGCATCTTCGACACCCCGGCCCTGCGTCTCGCCGACTCGTTCGTGACCATCGGTGGCTTCGCCCAGGACACGCTGCGCCCCGAGCAGTCTCCCGGTGCAGGTTCCGATGTGGTTCTCGGATTCGACGAGGATGCTCCCTACCCCGGTCCCCTCGCCGGTTGGTACAACGGCAGCCCCCCGAGCCTCAACGGCCAGGTCGGCATGCTCCCCCTCGGCCTGGGCGTCCTCATCGGTCGCTTCGCCTACGACGGTGACTTCTACCTTCAAGGCACGACCCTCGAGGTGACCTGGAACGAGGGGCTCGGTACCCCGAGCGCCCAGGCCGGCTTCGAAGTCTTTTTGCCGGCCCCGGGCGTACTCGCCCTTCTCAGCTTCGCCGGCTTCACCGGTCGTCGTCGACGCGACGGCTGATCTCTTCGAGATCGGTTCGCCGCACGGTCCTCGGGCCCATCCCAACCCTCGGTTGCCTCGGCAGCCGGGGGTTGTCTTTCGGACGGGGCCCGGTCTTCCGTGTCACGGCGTCGCTTTCGAGATACGCGTGTTCATCGCGAGGTGGTTCGTTTCGGGGATGGAGAGGAATCGATTCCAAGCGACCACGAAGTCGGCCGTCGTGGCGTCCGAGTCAGATCGCGTCTCATCGTTCGTCACGAACATGAAATGACGACCCACCGGGGAGGTCTCGGTGGGGCGGAGGTGGACGGGTTTCGATTACGGATCAGCGGGCGATGTGGCGTCGGCGCGGCCGAATCGATCGCGAGCGAGATCGATTGCGCCGGCCGAGGT
The DNA here is from genome assembly GCA_029248335.1 of Phycisphaerales bacterium. GTDB lineage: Bacteria > Planctomycetota > Phycisphaerae > Phycisphaerales > SM1A02 > UBA12014. Next base: position 1,135 of record JAQWJM010000036.1, on the reverse strand, counting down.
CGGCGTCGATCGCCGCTTCGGGGTCGGCGCAAGCCTGAGCCGAGGTCGCAGACCAGATCCTCAGCGAACGCTGGATCCGGGGACGGGGTCTGTCGATCCCTCCGGGCAGCGAAGCAAGGCTTCGCAGTGCCGTCAGCATCGGGATCATTCGCGACGCGGTCGGGCCCAGGATGCTGGAATCGGTTCGAAGCGCCTCGAGAATCGCCGAGGCCGTGGCGGCCTCCCGAAGACCGGCACCGCTCGGTTCGGGCAGCTCGAGGGACATCAAGGAATCAAACGGTCCAAAAGCATGGTCGGAACCGTGGTCGTGAACATCTTCTGAATCGAGATTCGAGGTGGAGATCGGGTTCAATCGGGGTCTTCCAGACGGAAACGGTCGCGAAGCGAATGGGAACGAACCTCCGGCCGCAATGCTTTGCGGTGGAGTCCGGTCGAATTCGCATGCTCTGCCCCTCCCGAGGGCTGATCGCGAATCACGGCCGGATCGAAATGTTCCCTTTTTCCTCACGACCGATCGTCTTCTTCCGGGGTCGACCCTTTCCGGGTCGGTCGGACGAGACACCGATCGGCTCTCCGATGACAGGATGCCCCAAATCCTGCCTGAAGCAAGCCGAACGAGCATTCTTATCCGCCGGACGGCCATGGAGTGGGGGCGCAAGTCTCTATTCCGCAGTCGATTGGATCTCGAATTTGGTCGCGGAAATTTCCTTTGGTGGCATCGATCGGGCTGCGGTTACCGTGCGTGCATGACGAACCTCCGACGCATGTCACTTCTCTCGGCGGGAATCGCAGTCGCCGCGGTCGGGCCATTGTCCGCCTGCAGGAGCGAACCCGGACGGGCTTCCATCGCGGAGCCCACGGTCGACGTGGTTCACGCGCCACTGGCCTACGACTGCCCACGGGTGGACGTCCCACCCGCCTTCAATGGTGATCTCGAGTCCGGCATCTGGAAGACCGCCGCGTGGACGCCCGACTATCGAGACATCGAAGGCGGGACGAGGGTCGATCCGCGGTATCGAACGCGGTCCAAGATGGCCTGGGACGAGTCCAATCTCTACATCGGCTGCGAGATGGAGGAGCCGGATCTCTGGGCGACCTACGACCGTCGGGACATGATCGTGTTTCACGAGAACGA